>NZ_JADBEC010000001.1:2337500-2637500 GCF_014873945.1 Rhizobium viscosum
CGGCGGGTGCTAACGTCCGTCGTGAAAAGGGCAACAACCCTAACCTCCAGCTAAGGTCCCCAAGTCATGGCTAAGTGGGAAAGGATGTGAGGATCCCAAAACAACCAGGATGTTGGCTTAGAAGCAGCCATCATTTAAAGAAAGCGTAACAGCTCACTGGTCTAAATAAGGGTCTTTGCGCCGAAAATGTAACGGGGCTAAAGCCATGCACCGAAGCTGAGGATTCCTCTTTGAGGAGTGGTAGCGGAGCGTTCCGTAAGCTGATGAAGGGAGACCCGTGAGGGCTCCTGGAGGTATCGGAAGTGCGAATGTTGACATGAGTAACGATAAAGAGGGTGAGAGACCCTCTCGCCGAAAGACCAAGGGTTCCTGCTTAAAGTTAATCTGAGCAGGGTTAGCCGGCCCCTAAGACGAGGCGGACACGCGTAGTCGATGGGAACCACGTTAATATTCGTGGGCCTGGTGGAAGTGACGGATCGCACAAGTTGTTCTGGTTTATTGGATTATCAGGGCAGCGGAGCGGTTCCAGGAAATAGCTCCACCGTATAGACCGTACCCGAAACCGACACAGGTGGTCAGGTAGAGTATACCAAGGCGCTTGAGAGAACTATGTTGAAGGAACTCGGCAAATTGCACGCGTAACTTCGGAAGAAGCGTGACCCCATTGTAGGCAACTATGGTGGGGTGGCACAGACCAGGGGGTAGCGACTGTTTATCAAAAACACAGGGCTCTGCGAAGTCGCAAGACGACGTATAGGGTCTGACGCCTGCCCGGTGCTGGAAGGTTAAGAGGAGAGGTGCAAGCTTTGAATCGAAGCCCCAGTAAACGGCGGCCGTAACTATAACGGTCCTAAGGTAGCGAAATTCCTTGTCGGGTAAGTTCCGACCTGCACGAATGGCGTAACGACTTCCCCGCTGTCTCCAACATAGACTCAGTGAAATTGAATTCCCCGTGAAGATGCGGGGTTCCTGCGGTCAGACGGAAAGACCCCGTGCACCTTTACTATAGCTTTACACTGGCATTCGTGTCGGCATGTGTAGGATAGGTGGTAGGCTTTGAAGCAGGGACGCCAGTTTCTGTGGAGCCATCCTTGAAATACCACCCTTATCGTCATGGATGTCTAACCGCGGCCCGTCATCCGGGTCCGGGACAGTGTATGGTGGGTAGTTTGACTGGGGCGGTCGCCTCCGAAAGAGTAACGGAGGCGCGCGATGGTGGGCTCAGACCGGTCGGAAATCGGTCGTCGAGTGCAATGGCATAAGCCCGCCTGACTGCGAGACTGACAAGTCGAGCAGAGACGAAAGTCGGTCATAGTGATCCGGTGGTCCCGCGTGGAAGGGCCATCGCTCAACGGATAAAAGGTACGCCGGGGATAACAGGCTGATGACCCCCAAGAGTCCATATCGACGGGGTTGTTTGGCACCTCGATGTCGGCTCATCGCATCCTGGGGCTGGAGCAGGTCCCAAGGGTTTGGCTGTTCGCCAATTAAAGCGGTACGTGAGCTGGGTTCAGAACGTCGTGAGACAGTTCGGTCCCTATCTGCCGTGGGTGTAGGAATATTGACAGGATCTGTCCCTAGTACGAGAGGACCGGGATGGACATATCTCTGGTGGACCTGTTGTCCTGCCAAGGGCATAGCAGGGTAGCTATATATGGACGGGATAACCGCTGAAGGCATCTAAGCGGGAAACCCACCTGGAAACGAGTGTTCCCTATCAGAGCCGTGGAAGACGACCACGTTGATAGGCCGGGTGTGGAAGTGCGGCAACGCATGAAGCTTACCGGTACTAATAGCTCGATTGGCTTGATCGTTCTCATTGACTATGCTCATCTCCCGGCAAACACGAAGTGTTTGTCCGGATCGATGATGCTTGACCTTCTGTCCTCACGCGCCAAAGGCGCTGCGGACGGCGCGCCGGACTTCCGGCGACGCGCCTTGCGCTTGCGGCCTCTGGCCGGCAGTGCCTCGCGAAAGGTTTTAAGACGTGTTCAAAAGAAAAAAGAAAACAGGCTAACGCCTGCCAGCTTCTCACACAAGTTGCGCTTCGCTGACCTGGTGGTTATGGCGGGGTGGCTGCACCCGTTCCCTTTCCGAACACGGCCGTGAAACGCCCCAGCGCCTATGGTACTTCGTCTTAAGACGCGGGAGAGTCGGTCGCTGCCAGGTCTGCTAAACGCAACTCGTGAATATCTTCTCAAAACGAAATCTTACGGCCCAAAGCCGACCAAAGGGCCGCTATCAAAGCGGCCTTTTGTGTTTGGTGCCCTATATGCAGACTGAAAAATTGGTGCACCGGATAATGGTGCGTCCCTTACAGGAGACAACTCGGCTTTGCCAAGTTGCTCCGGCAGTGAGAGTAAACCGCCAAGCGGTCTACTCTATCGCGACAAATCCTACGGATTTGCGCAATCGGTATTTTGCCAATCGGCAAAATACCTGGACGGACGACACAAGTGTCGCCTGGATAACGCGGGGTGGAGCAGCCCGGTAGCTCGTCAGGCTCATAACCTGAAGGCCGCAGGTTCAAATCCTGCCCCCGCAACCAAGTCTTTTAAACTCCCCCGAAATCTATCCGCAAATAGCCTATCGCGGGCGCAAGGACTTCCCTTGCCCTGAGCAATCAATAGCTCCTCATTCCCTAAACATCACCAGAACCGCAAACCTCCAAACAACAGATCAAAGCTCCAAACCAAAACTAAACTCCTTTCGATCCATCAGTTTCCAAGATGTTGAAAACGTCAAAGCCCGCTCAGCGGGCTTTTTTTTGTGCATGGTGGTCGGGAGAAGTTGGTGCCGGGAGACTAGTGGCAGCCGCCGGTCATCGGCCCACAGGTTTGTGCTTCCGGTGCCCTAAGCATAGTGGGCTATCCTGCTTCTTATATTCAACTCTACTATCTAAATTTCGAACGTGCTAAAGTAATTTCGCGTGGAGCTTTAAGTTTCCGCGCCTCGACCTCTATTGACCTTACGAGGTCTGCTGTTTCGTTCAGCCGGAGTATTTCTTTTCATGCCGTAAATCGATGAACTTTCCAGGGAGGGGAATAATGCGAAAATGTGCATCTTCTCGACCGGCAATTGGGCGCGGGGAGCGCCGGTTTCCGATCTGGCTATCGATATCAAGTCTGTTTTGCGCTGCCAGTCTCTTTGCAGGCGTTGCCATGGCGCAAGCGCCTACTGATGAGCAGAAAAGCGCCGTCAGATCGGCGTGCCGGTCCGATTTCATAGCACAATGTTCAGGGGTGCAGCCAGGCGGCATGGAGGCATTGAACTGCCTGCAGCAGCACGATTCCACTCTTTCCCCTGCTTGCCGCAAGGCGGTATCGGCGATCACCGCCAAGCCAAAATCGACCTCGGCAGAACCGACTCAAACCGCGCCCGCTACAACGGGGGCGACGACGCCCGCGCCGGCGGCCGGTGCTCAGGCGGCTGCGCAGCCGACCGATGCACAGCGCAATGCCGTCAAGTCGGCATGCCGTTCCGATTTCATGGCGCAGTGTTCAGGCGTGACGCCCGGCGGAGCTGCGGCACTCTCCTGCCTGCAGCAGCACAGCGCCCGTCTGTCGGCACCTTGCCAGCAGGCGGTTGCGGCTATTGGTGCTGCGGGCGGAGCAGCGGGTGCGCCGGCCGCTGGTGCCGGTGCTGCGACAGCAGCCGCACCGCCGGCCGCCATGCCCGTTTTTTCGCCGCGCGAGGAGATGATGATCGTGCGTGAGAGCTGCGGGCCGGACTTCCGGGCTTTTTGCCGGATGGTGCCGGTTGGCGGCGGACGGGTCATCTCGTGCCTGCGGGACAATCTGCAGCGCGTATCGCCAGCCTGCCACAAGGTGCTGACCTCGGGACTTTAGCAGCTTCTCAATTCCTATCCGATTCCGCCAGAATGCCTGAACAGTCAGGCATTCTCCTGACGGTTCCGCACAGCCGTTCCGCAGCGGTCGCGGCACGATCCGAAATCTCCGCATCCGATGAATTCAATGACGACACAAGCGAAAGGCAATTGCCATGTCATCGACTTCTCATCTATCGCGATTGAAACGAATACTGACCTATTCCGTTCTTGCCGCCGGCCTTGTCCTGCCAACCCATGCGTGGGCAGATGATGCAAAAGATCTTCTGAAGGCCATGTCCGATTTTCTGGTGGCCCAGAAGACGATATCCTTCAACTACCAGTCATCGCTCGAGGCGGTGACCCCGGACTTCGAGAAACTGCAGTTCGTAAGTTCGGGCACGGCCAACATCACCCGACCCGACAAGCTGCGCGTTACGAGAACCGGCGGCTTTGCCGATATCGATGTCAGCTTCGACGGTTCGACACTGATCGTGCATGGCAAGAACCTCGATGCCTATGCGAAAATCGCCGGCAAGGGCTCGGTCGATGATCTGATCGACAGGCTCGCTGATGCCGGCGCGGAGGCACCCGGCGCCGATCTCCTCTCGTCTCATGTCTACGACATACTGATGTCCGACGTGACCGAGGCAAAACACATCTCGAGTGCCTTCGTCGATGGCGTGGAATGCGAATATCTAGCCTTCCGAACACCGGAACTCGACTGGCAGATATGGGTCCAAACCGGTCCGCAGCCGATACCCCGACGCTACGTGATCACCAGCAAACATGTCGTTCAGGCGCCGCAGTACACGCTTGAGATCAGCGACTTCAAAAGCGGGGCAGAGGTTGCTGCCACCTCCTACAACATCGAGATTCCGGCCAATGCCAAGACAGTGGATCTCAGCGAACTTCAGTCAATCGACGAGCTTCCGGCGCCTGTTGCCAATATGGGAGAGATGAAATGACCTTCAGCAAGCTCGCATTTGCCCTCACTCTCGTCGGCGTGATGACCTTCGCCGATTTTCACTTCGAAGGGGACGGTCCGCTGCCGGTATCGATCGGTTTTGCTACACCGGCAGGCGCCGTCATCGGACGGCCTTTGACGCCGCTCTCATACGCCGGCGTTGCTCGCCGGACAACGCGTCGGGTCGTCCGGCGAACGGCCACGACCATTGCCGTCCTGCCTCCCGGCTGTATCTACGGCCCTTATTACGGCGGCTATTATTATCGCTGCGGCGGTTTGTACTACGCCAAGAGTGGCGGTGTTTATGTTCAGGTGATCGTGCAGTAGGCTGATATGCGAACCTAGAGCATTTCCGTTCTTCTTCGGACCCCGGAAGTGCTCTATCTCTTTGTTTCCGCGCAATTCCTGACGCAAAACCGCTGCGCATTTTTGCTGATTGCTCTATTGAACCTTCATCTCTGCATCTGCCGTTGCAGGGGCCTTGCCGCGGCGCCTTCTGAATTCCTCAAGCCGCTGCAGCACGACGTAGAAGGAAGGGACGAACAGCACGGCAAGGCAGGTCGATGCGATCATGCCGCTGAAGACCGATATGCCGATCGACTTGCGGGCGGATGCACCGGCTCCCGTTGCCAGGACGAGCGGCAGTACGCCGAGAATGAAGGCGAAGGACGTCATGAGGATCGGGCGGAAGCGCAGGCGGGCCGCTTCGACCGCCGCATCCAGTATTTCCATGCCTTCCTCGCGCTTTTCACGCGCATATTCGACGATCAGGATGGCGTTCTTCGATGCCAGCGCGATCAAAAGGATCAGGCCGATCTGGGTGTAGAGATTGTTGGCGACACCCGCCGCCATCAGCGCACCGACGGTGCCGAGCAGGGCAAGCGGGACGGCCAGCAGCACGGCAAGCGGCAGGATCCAGCTTTCATATTGACCCGCAAGCACGAAATAGACGAGCAGCATGCCGAGCGCGAAGATATAGTAGATCTGTCCACCGACCGCCTTTTCCTGATAGGAGAGCGCCGTCCACTCATAGCCGGTTCCTGTCGGCAAGGTCTGGTCGGCGATCTGTTCCATGACGTCGAGTGCCTGGCCGGAGCTGAAGCCGGCGGCAGGCCCGCCAACGATGGTTGCTGACGGGTAGAGGTTGTAGAGGCTGATCAGCGAGGGGCCTTGCATCGGCTTGATATCGACAACGGTACCGAGCGGCACCATCGTGCCATCGCCGGCCTTGACTTCCAGATTGCGGATATCGTCAGGGCTGACGCGGAATTCCGGAGATGCCTGGGCATAGACCTGGAACGTGCGGCCAAACTTGTTGAACTGTGTCACGTAGCTCGATCCGACATAGCCCGACAGTGCAGAGAAAACCTGTCCGACCGTGACGCCCAATGTCTCGGCCTTGATACGGTCGACCACGATCTCGAGCTGCGGCACATTCGAGCGGAACGACGTGCTCAGCCTTTGCAGCGATGACTGGGCTTCGCCATTTTTCACAATCGTATCGGTAAGGGACTGCAACAGTGCATAGTCGGAAACACCATTCTTGATCTCAACTTGCATCGTGAAGCCGCTGGCATTGCCGACGCCCTGGATGGGGGGCGGCACGATGACGAGGGTTTTCGCGACCAGTACGTTTTGCAGCGCGCCATTCAGATGCTGGTAGATGGACAGAAGATCCTGGCCCTTTTCCTTCAGCCTTTCATCCCAGTCCTTCAGCACGACATAGGCCACGCCGGCGTTCTGCAGACTGGCATTGTTATCGAGAACGGATATGCCGCTGATCGTCAGGACCTGATCGACGCCCGGCGTCTCCTGGGCGATCTTGCCGACATCCGCCATGACGGCATCGGTGCGCTCCTTGGAGGCACCATCCGGCAGTTGAGCGCCGATCAGCACGTAGCCCTGATCCTCGATCGGCAGGAACGCGGTCGGCACGCGTGTGAGCCCCCAGACAGCCACGCCCATCAGCGCCAACGCCAGAATAACCATGACCGCGGCGTGGCGCGTCATCGAGCCGATTAGCCGGACGTATCCGCGTTCACCCCAGTTGTAGATCCTGTTGAAGCCGCGATAGACGAAGTTGCGCTTTTCGGGAGGCACCGGCGTGCGCAGCCAGAGGGCGCATTGCGTCGGTTTCAGCGTCACAGCATTGATGGCGCTGATCAGCGCCGTTGCGGCGATCACAAGAGCGAACTGCCGGTAAAGCTGGCCCGTCAGCCCCGGCAGGAAGGCGGCTGGAATGAAAACCGCCATCAGCACTAGCGTAATGCCGATGACAGGGCCGAGCAGTTCGTCCATCGCCTTTTCGGCCGCCTGCCTGCCGGACATGCCGGCTTCGATATGTCTCGCGACACCCTCGACAATGACGATGGCGTCATCGACGACGATGCCGATGGCGAGGACGATTGCGAACAGAGTGGAGAGGTTGACGGTGAAGCCCATGGCCGCCATCGCGGCGAAAGCGCCGATGATGGTGACCGGAACGGTCGTCGCCGGCACGAGCATGGCCCGCCAGTCCTGCAGAAACAGCAGAATGACGATGAGAACGAGAACGCCTGCCTCGATCAGCGTGACATAGACTTCGTTGATTGACGCCTTGACGAATTTGGTCGTGTCGAAGGGGAGATGATATTCGAGGCCCGGCGGGAAGGCCTTCGCCAGTTCCGCCATCTTTACATCGACTGCCTGGGCCACAGCAATGGCGTTTGCTTCCGGCAATTGGGAGATACCGATGCCCGCAGCCGGTCGGCCATTTTGCATGAAGGTCTGGCTATAGGTCTGCGCACCCAATTCGACCCGGCCGATATCGCGGATGCGCGTTACCCGGCCGCCATCCGCGCCATCGACCTTGACGATGATGTTTTCGTAGTCGACAGCATCGTTCAGCCGGCCATTGATGTTCAGCGTGTATTGGAATGTCTGCCCCTGGGGTACCGGCGGAATGCCGATCTGGCCGGCCGTGACCTCCTGGCTCTGCTGCTGCACCACGTTGACGATATCCTGCGGCGTCAGCCCGCGGGCCTGCAAGAGGTTCGGATCCATCCAGATGCGCATGGCATATTGGCCGGCGCCGAAGACCGTGACGTTGCCGACGCCGGGCAGGCGGGCAAGTTCATTCTGAAGGTTGATGACGGCGTAGTTGGAGAGGAACAGGCTGTCATAGCGGCTGTCCGGTGAGGTCAGAGTGACAAAGCCGAGGATCGCAGTCGATTTCTTCTGGGTGCTGACGCCCTGAACCTGTACTGACTGTGGAAGCGACGACATGGCGATCGCAACGCGGTTTTGCACCAGAACCTGTGCCTGATCGGGATCGGTGCCGATGGCGAAAGTCACGGTCAGCGAGTAGGTGCCGTCGCTCGCGCTGGTGGACTGCATGTAGAGCATGTCCTGCACACCGTTGACCTGCTGCTCGATCGGTAGGGCGACCGTATCGACAAGTGTCTTGGCGCTGGCACCCGGAAAGCGGGTCGTCACCTGCACTGTCGGAGGAACGACATTCGGATATTGCGCCACCGGCAGCTGGAAGAGGGCCACCGCGCCGATGAGAACGAAGACCAACGCCAGAACATTGGCGAGCACCGGCCGTTCGATGAAGAAGCGCGAGATCATGCTGCTGTCCTTGGACGTTCAGATGAAGCGTGGTGGCGGATTTATTGCGTCGTAGTCGGAGCCTTTGCATCAGCGCCGGCTGCTGCCGGCTGCATGTTCATGTCAATTTTCTCCGGTGCAGCCTTGCTGCCGGGGATCGCCTGCTGAATGCCCTGGATCACAACCCAATCGGCCGGATCGAGACCGGATTCGATGACGCGGAGCGCACCTTCGCGTTGGCCGGTCTTGACCTGTTTCTGCTCGATCGTGTCATCCTTGCCGAGCACGAGCAGGTAGCTGCCGAGCTGGTTGGTGGCGATCGCATCGTCGCGCACCAGCAGCGCCTTGTCATTGTGGCCGATCGGCACGCGAACGCGCACGAAGAGGCCGGGCAGCATGGCCTTGTCCTTGTTGTCGAACAGAGCCCGGACCTGAAGCGTGCCGGTCGATGCATCGAGTTGGGGCGAGACGTAGTCCAGATGTCCCTTGTGGGGATAGCCTTCCTCGGATTGCAGGCCGAGTTCGGCGGGAATACTCGGCAGGTCCGTCTGCTTGAACGTGCGTCCCTGCTTTCTCAGCATGTCCTTGATCAGCAGCACCTGGGATTCGCTGACATTGAAATAGGCGTAGATCGGATCCGTTTGGACGATACTCGCAAGTTTGGTCGGACCTGAGACGCCGACGAGCGTGCCGATATCGACGAGGTGGTTGGTTACCGTGCCGTCGAAGGGGGCAAGCACTTCGGTATAGCCGAGGTTGATTGTCGCGAGTTCGAGATTGGCCTGAGCGTTGAGGATGGCGGCGTTGGCTTCATCGAGCGTCGCCTTGGCGCTGTCGACCGCCGTCTGCGTGGTGACCTCCTGCTTCATCAGGTTGACCTGACGGTCGTATTCCTGTTTGGCGCCTACCTGAGATGCCTGTTGCGAAGCGAGCGATGCCTTGGCCTGATCGAGTTGCGCCTGATAGGTGTCTTGCTCGATGCCGAAAAGCTTGGTCCCCTTCGTCACCGCCATGCCGTCCTGGTAATCGATCGACTGGAGATAACCCTGGACGCGTGCTTCTATGTCGACCGCGTTGAGGGCCGCCGTATTGCCGGTCAAATCGAAGTAAAGGGTCACTGATTGCTGAATAGGCTGCGCAACGCGCACGGGCGGCGGTGGCGGCGGAACGTAGGTATTGCTGCCATCACATGCGGCGAGAGCCGACATGCCGAAGAGCGCTACGAAAACCTGCAGACCCCGATGCAATCCCTCACGCATTGCTACTGCCCCGACAATCAATGTGCCCCGGTCTTCATGCGTGCCTCGACAGCGACTCCATAAATCGCCGGATATGTCGGGCATGCGGTACTATGTCGCGGGATTGTCCGAAATTGCAATAGCTTATGGCATGCAATTTAGCTGTGCCTAAATGATTGATGAGCGGCAGTCTCAACGAGAGCCTGGTCCAGGGATTTTGAGGCACTCAACCCTCATGGCGATGCTTTGCGAGCTACCATATTCACTGCTGGGTGATCAGCAGCACATAAGCGAGAAACAGCACCAGATGGACTGCGCCTTGCATCAGATTTGTGCGGCCACTTGAGAAAGTAATGATACTGACGGCGAGGGTCAGTGTGAACATGACGAGATCCGGGCCTTGAAGCCCCAAGGTGACCGGGTGGCCGTATAGGTGGCTGATCGCCAGCATGGCCGGCACGGTGAGGCCGATCGTCGATAGAACCGAGCCGAGGAAGATGTTGATGGCACGCTGCAGGTGGTTGGCGACGGAAGCGCGCACTGCGCTGATGGCTTCGGGTGTCGCGACGAGTACAGCCATGATCACGCCGCCAAAGGCTGCCGGCGCGTGCAGGGTTTCAATGACGTAGTCGATCGGCCGGGCAAGCTGTTCGACCAGAAAGACGACCGGTCCCATATTGGCAAGAAGTAAAACCGCGTGATGCCATACCGATCGATGGCGCCGCATGGTGACTGCGGGTGATTCACGGTGGTCGCTGTCGTCAGCGAAGTAGCGGTGATGACGGCCAGCCTGCAGTAAAAGAAATATGCTGTAAAGGCCGATTGAAACAATGCCGAGGAACATCTGTCTCGGTGTCGAGGGGTGCGGCCCATCGGGTCCGGCCAGAAAAGTCGGCATGACGAGGCTGAGGGTGGCGAGCGGTACGATGACGCCGAGATAGGCGTTGGCACCATGCAAATTATGCTGCTGATCCTCGCGCCGCCATGCGCCAAAGAGCAGTGACAGTCCGACCATACCGTTCAGGATGATCATGATGACGGCAAACAGCGTGTCGCGCGCCAGTGTCGGGTTGTTCTCCCCATGCAGCATGACGGCCGAGATCGCCATAACCTCGATCGAGGTAATGGCAAGGGTAAGAATAAGGGTTCCGTACGGCTCCTGAAGCTGCTCGGCAAGATGGTCGGCATGGCGAACAACCGACAAAGCCGAGCCCAGGACAACGGCGAACAGCCAGCAGAAAATGAGAATGAACCAGAGCGGCTCGGAAAGCCGGCTAAATATCCTCTCTGAGAAGGCGAGGAAAATCAGGCTGGTTGTTATGCTGACGCCGAGAAACCATTCCTCCCGAGCCAGCCCGGTCACACTTGCGGTCCGCAATGTGGAACTCTCAGTCATCAGGACCACCGAGAACCACGAAATACCGTCGCGCTACGACCGCTGTCATTTTCCCCTCCACTCCCTCCGCCCGGTCAAACCGAGCAGCGCGGTTTCAAGGCGACGAAGTCGATTGTCTCACGCAGCGGGGCATTCCGCCTATCTAAAAATCATCTCACCATGGGTGACGCGCATTTAATGGTATTTCCGCTTCTCTCGCCCCAGAATTTCCGGGGCGTTGAGGCCGGCAATCGGCCTCGAGAGATCGGCGGGGATATCGCCGGCGAGTTGGAGATCCAGATAGCGGGCGCAGCAGACGCGGAGGAACGAGGTGAAGTTGCCGAGGTCATGACCGGCGTCGATCGACTCGTGGTGCAGCCTGGTGATGAGTTGGACCACGTTCATGCCGTCGCGGGTGGCGATCTCCTCAAGCTTCGACCAGAAGAAATTCTCCAGCCGTACGCTGGTGACCATGCCGTCGATGCGCAGCGACCGGGTCGTGCTTTCCCAGAGCCTGGCATCTGCCTTGATGAACAGTTCACACATCACGTTCCTCCCGCTGATACTCTCAGGCGGCGTTGGTCTCCAGGACCGTTGCCGCATCAAGCACCGTCATGAACTGGCGCAGCCACGAGGGATGGGCCGGCCAGGCCGGTGCAGTGACGAGATTGCCATCGGAAACGGCGTCAGTGATGGCGATATCGGCATAGGTGCCGCCGGCGAGCTCGACTTCCGGACGGCAGGCGGGATAGGCCGAGCAGGTGCGGCCCTTGAGCACATCGGCAGCGGCCAGAAGCTGGGCGCCGTGGCAGATGGCTGCGACGGGCTTGTTGGCATCGAAGAAATGCCTGACAGCCTTGATGACATCGGGGTTGAGGCGGAGATATTCCGGCGCGCGACCGCCGGGAATGACGAGCGCATCGTAATCTTCGGCGCGCACGCTTTCGAAGGTGGCGTTCAGCGCGAAATTATGGCCGCGCTTTTCCGAATAGGTCTGGTCGCCCTCGAAATCGTGGATGGCGGTGGCAACCGTCTGGCCAGCGGTCTTACCAGGGCAAACGGCATGAACCGTATAGCCGCAGGCAAGCAACGTCTGGAACGGCACCATGGTTTCGTAATCTTCAGTGAAATCGCCTGTGATCATCAGTATCTTGGACGCTGGCATTTCTTCCTCCCGTAAAACCAACAGATGGACTTTAACAAAGGATCGCGGGCCGCGGGTACTAAGGGAATACTACACGGAATTCCCGATCAGGTCGTCTCGCGGGCTCTGATATCGGGGATGGCGCAGGCCTCGCTGCCGCCAAACATGCGCGAACGGGTGAGAAAGCGTTTCTCGCGGCCGTTATCGAGTGAAAACATGCCGCCGCGGCCGGGCACGACGTCGATGATGAGCTGGGTGTGCTTCCAGGCCTCGAACTGGCTGGCGCTGATATAGACGGGCACGCCGCCGATCTCGCCGAGCTTCACGTCCTGGTCGCCGACGATGAAATCGTCGGTCGGATAACACATGGGCGAAGAGCCGTCGCAGCAGCCGCCGGACTGATGGAAGAGGATATCAGGATAATCCCGCTGGATTTCTTTGATGAGGTCGAGCGCTGCATTGGTTGCGAGCACGCGCGGTTCGCCATTGACCATTTGTTCCATGATTGCCTCCTCCAAGACAATGCCTCCTCCCCGTGAAGGGAGGAGGCGCGATAATAGCACGATCGACTGCTTCTCAGAAGAAGCCGAGCTTCTTCGGGCTGTAGCTGACCAGCATGTTCTTGGTCTGCTGGTAGTGATCGAGCATCATCTTGTGCGTTTCACGGCCGATGCCGGACTGCTTGTAACCACCGAAGGCCGCATGGGCCGGATAGGCGTGATAGCAGTTGGTCCAGACGCGGCCGGCCTGGATTTCCCGGCCGAAGCGATAGGCGCGGTTGGCGTCGCGGGTCCAGACACCGGCGCCGAGGCCATAGAGCGTGTCATTGGCGATCTCGAGCGCTTCCTTCTCATCCTTGAAGGTGGTGACCGAGACGACCGGTCCGAAGATTTCTTCCTGGAACACACGCATCTTGTTGTGACCCTTGAAGATGGTCGGCTTGATGTAATAGCCCTCGGACAGCTCGCCGCCGAGATCGTTGCGCGAGCCGCCGGCGAGCACCTGCGCGCCTTCCTGCTTGCCGATATCGAGGTAGGCGAGGATCTTTTCCATCTGCTCGGTGGAGGCCTGCGCGCCGATCATCGTTGCCGGGTCGAGCGGGTTGCCCTGCGTGATGGCTTCAACGCGTTTGACGGCCCGTTCCATGAAGCGGTCATAGATCGATTCCTGGATAAGAGCGCGGCTCGGGCAGGTGCAGACTTCGCCCTGGTTCAGCGCGAACATGGCGAAACCTTCGAGTGCCTTGTCGAAGAAATCGTCGTCTTCAGCTGCCACATCGGCAAAGAAGATGTTGGGCGACTTGCCGCCGAGCTCGAGCGTGACCGGAATGAGGTTCTGGCTAGCATATTGCATGATGAGGCGGCCTGTCGTCGTCTCGCCGGTGAAGGCGATCTTGGCGATGCGCGGGCTGGAAGCGAGCGGCTTTCCGGCTTCGAGGCCAAAGCCATTGACGATGTTGAGCACGCCGGGCGGCAGGAGATCGCCGACGATTTCCGCCCAGAACAACAGTGAGGCGGGGGTCTGTTCGGCCGGCTTGATGACGACGCAGTTGCCGGCGGCGAGAGCCGGCGCCAGCTTCCACGCTGCCATCAGGATCGGGAAGTTCCAGGGAATGATCTGGCCGACGACGCCGAGGGGTTCGTGGAAGTGATAGGCGACGGTATCATGGTCGATTTCGCCGATCGTGCCTTCCTGTGCGCGGATGCAGGAGGCGAAATAGCGGAAGTGGTCGATGGCGAGCGGGATATCGGCCGCCATGGTTTCGCGGATCGGCTTGCCGTTGTCCCAGGTTTCGGCCTGCGCCAGAAGCTCCAGCTTGTCTTCCATGCGCTGGGCGATCTTCATAAGGATGTTGGAGCGCTCGGTGGTGGAAGTGCGGCCCCATTTTTCCTTCGCGGCATGGGCGGCATCGAGCGCGGCGTTGATGTCCTTTTCATCCGAGCGCGGAATTTCGCAGAGCTTGCCGCCGGTGACGGGCGTGACGTTGTCGAAATATTTGCCGCCGATCGGCTCGCGCCATTCGCCGCCGATATAGTTGCCGTATCTCAGCTTGTACGGTGACTCGACGATTTTCTGATGAAGCATGTCATCCTCCCTTGATGAACGGGTTCCGGATCGAACCGGTGAGAGGAAATCTGTGTCGCTTTTGGCTGATGGAACAGGGTAGCTCCGCAATACCGCAGCGCACAGTGTCGCAGAGTTGCGACAGGTTCCCGCGGTACCACGAGATTGTGATTGAACCTCTAGCCCGATGTCAGTGCAGGTCGAGCTTCTTCATCTTCCGGTGCAGTGTAGCGCGGCTGATCCCGAGGGCAACGGCGGCCTGGGAGACATTGCCGTGCGTGCGTGAGAGCGCGCGCAGCAGCGCCGCCTTCTCAGCTTCGGCCATCTCTTCTTCCTGCGAAACCCGACCTTCATGCAGCGCATCGGAGGCCGGAATGCCGGCTGCGATGTGCCTGTCGTCAAGCTTGAGGGCAAGGCGGGCGGCCCGCGTGGCGCCAAGGACAAGGTCATGTCGGTCGACGGCGAGCAATGCGTTGGCGGAATTGACGCCGGCCGGCACCATGACGAAGCGGGCACCTGCAAAGGCGGAACGGAAGAGGTTGAGCTCGATGCGCATCGCCGCATCGCGCACGGCCTGCGAGAGGATGCTGAGCGTCATTTCATTGACGTCGTCGCGGCAGGTAGAAATGTCCAGCGCGGCGGCCAGCAGGCCGCGGTGATCGCGGATCGGCGCCGTGGTGCAGCTCAGCTTGATGTTCGAGCAATAGAAATGCTGGTCACGGAAAACGGCGACGGCGCGGTCATCGGCGAGTGCCGTGCCGATACCGTTGGTGCCGATGCTGGCTTCGGTCCAGACGGAACCGGTCCAGAGGCCGAGATCGTGGAATTCCTTATCGTTGCCGGCGGCGCCGCGGCGTTCCAGCGCGATGCCGTTGCGATCTGTCAGCAGCAAGCAGCAGCCGGCCCTGCCGACGGTTGCAAAGAGGCGGTCGAGTTCCTCCCGGGCATCGGCGATCAACTGTTCGGATTGCTCCCGCGCCAGGCCGAATTCCTGCTCGGTGAGGCGTAGCGGCGCGCGCTTATCTTCCGGTGCCAGCTGGTACATTGTCATGCAGCGCCGCCAGGAAGCCACGATTGGAGAGCTGGCCGCAGCGGAATTTTGCTGGGCGCACGTATAGACATGCTCCGCATGCGCGGATTGTTCGTGCATTGAGGCTCCTCCCAGAACTTGCGCATATTCTGATGTAAATATGGCAGCTTTGCAATCAGGCCGGCATGACGGCAGATTGCGCGGATGGAATTTGCCTGATGGCGAGTGTCGCATTCCTGAGACAGTTGCGCTGTCCGCCTGAGCATCGTGATCGCGATAATATGACCAGCTGGTTGCCGGCTCGCCGTATTTCAATGGATATAGCGCCCGCCGGGCGCCGGCTCCTGATGTCGCGGCCTTCACATTTCAGTGTTTGCGCTCGCGACAGTGAAACAGATCGTTGCGTGGCTTCGTAGTTCCCTTTGTAGGCAATAGTGAAAGAAAAACCGGGATGCCGGGAATAAATCCCAGCCGGCGTTGTCTACCAGACGAGATGAATCTGTCGCCGCTGCTGACTAGGAGAGCAAAGCGATGATGAACAGACGATTGCTGCTGACCGCTGCCGGACTTGGCGCCTTTGGCCTGCGCTTCGGTTTCGGCAGCCACGCCATGGCGAAGGAGAGCTTCGCAGTTACCCATACCGACGAAGAGTGGCGCAAGCTTCTGACGCCGGATCAATATTCGGTGCTGCGGCAGGAGGGAACGGAATATCCCTTCACAAGCCCGTTGCTGCATGAAGAGCGCAAGGGCAATTTCGCCTGTGCGGGCTGTGATCAGGAGGTCTTTTCCTCGACCACGAAATTCGACAGCGGTACTGGTTGGCCGAGCTTCTGGGCGCCGCTCGACGACAAGGTCGTCGGCACGACGCGCGACGCGTCCTTCGGCATGGTGCGCGATGCCGTTCATTGCGGCCGCTGCGGTGGGCATCTCGGCCATGTCTTCAACGACGGACCGAAGCCGACGGGCCTGCGCTACTGTATGAACGGCGTGGCCATGACCTTCCACGCGGCTTCTGCCTGATCGACGGATTATTGCGATGCCGAGGCGATCTCTTGAAGTCGGCGAATGGCTGCGGCAGCCCAGCAGTTCGCGACGTTCGGCGTGGGCAGGCGTCGGCGGCGGTCGTTTCGCCACGCCGATCTCAATTAGGTGCTCGACAATCTGAGAACACACTGACGCTGTGGCGTTTCATCTAAGGGCGGTGATGGCTTGATGTGTTTATCGATCGTAAAGCGCCAACTCCTCGGCGGTTGGCGGCTCGAACAGTTTCGACCACCTAAGCAGGTCCGCCCGCGAGATATCGAACGTGCCGACTGGAAGCTCGGCGTTTCGCCGGGAGACCCGGTCCCAAAGCTCATCAAAGGGAACGTCGAGGAAGCAGAGGACGACGCGGGCACCAGCTGCGCGAGCTTCCTGCCGGCAGGTGTCGCGTTCTACCCGTGACCACACTCCCCAATCCACGACAACGTTACACTGAAGCCTGATGGCACGCAGGGCGATCTGCCATTGTAGGCTCTCGACTCTATCTCGGCACGGACCAGTTTCGGCTTCCGGAGTAGAGATGCCGGGGTAAAGCTTGTGCATCCAGTCGTCTCCGGTCAGACGCAGAGCAGATGCTTCATATTCGATTATCTTGGCGAGCGACGTCTTCCCCGAACCGGGAAGACCGCAAGTGAGATAGAGCGTGGGCATTGGAAAATCTCTGATTTTGGCTTGGCAAGGGAAGTGGTCCCGCGGTGTCTTGCAGGACTGCGCTTCGCTCAATGCCGCAAGGCGCGGCCAATCAGAGGTGTGTTGCCATAATCTATCTTGTAGGATCGCGCTGCTCGGGGGTCAAGACGGAGCGGATGGTGAGCTCACAGGTGAGGTCGTCTGCGTGAAGCCGGTCCGGTCGGTGACCACAGGTTCGAGATCCATTTCTTCGATCCGGGCGTGCAGGCTTTCGCCTTCACCTTCGGCCGAGCCAGGCCTCGATGCCTTTCGCTGCAGCCTGGCCCGTGGCGAAACAAGCTGTCAGCAGATAGCCGCCCGTCGGCGCCTCCCAGTCCAGCATCTCTCCGGCTGCAAAAGTGCCGGGGAAATGTTTCAGCATATAGGTCTCGTCGATTTCGCTGAAGGCGATGCCGCCGGCAGAGGATATGGCCTCGGTGATGGGGCGTGGGCGCAGCAATGGGACAGGCAAGGCCTTGATGGCGGCGGCGAGTTTGTGCGGATCGTTGCGATCGGTCTCCGGCACTAACTCGCGCAGAAGTGCTGCCTTTACACCGTCGATGCCGGCTCCCTTGCGCAAGCGGTTGGAGAAACTTGTCTTGGCATCCTGACGGGCGAGATCACGGGACAGGCGATCCAGCGTGCGGCCGGGAGCAAGGTCGATCGCGACGGTTGCTTTGCCATTCTGCAGCAGGTCGTCCCGCAAGACGGCCGAGTGCGCATAGACGAGGCTGCCTTCGATGCCGTGTTTGCTGATGACGAACTCGCCCGGAAATGTCCCGGCGCGTGATGTTGCCGTCACGGATTTCAGCGGCTCTCCGGCGAAGCGATCGCGGAAGATCTCGCTCCAAGCGACATCGAAGCCGCAATTGGCCGGTTGAAACGGTGCGATCATTATGCCGCGATCGGAGAGTAGCGGCACCCAGTCAGCATCCGAGCCAAGGCGCGGATAGCTGGCTCCGCCGAGTGCAAGCAGTGTCGCGTCGCAGGAAATGGTCTTGCGGCCGTCGGGTGTTTCGAAAACATGTCCGCTTTCGGCAAAACCGATCCAGCGGTGGCGGGTGAAGAAACTGACCCCGCGGGCTTCCAGACGGGCGAGCCAGGCGCGCAGCAGCGGCGAGGCCTTCATGACATTGGGGAAGACCCGGCCGGAGGAGCCGACGAAGGTTTCGGTGCCGAGGCCGGCCGCCCAGGCGCGGATATCGGCCGGGGTGAAGGCATCGAGGGCAGCGCGAAGCCGGGGATTGGCATCGCCGAAGCGGGTGGCGAAGCGCTCGTAATCTTCGGAATGGGTGATGTTGAGGCCGGACTTGCCGGCGAGCAGAAATTTGCGGGCGAAGGTTGGCATCGCGTCGTAGACGGAAACGGCATGGCCGCTTGCCGACAGCATTTCGGCTGCCGAAAGGCCGGCGGGGCCGCCGCCGATGATCGCGATTTTCTTCTGGTTCATTGCACCTTCTTGGCGCGGGGCGCGTTTCGGTGCAAGCCTCAGTGATGCGGATGCGCGCACTTGCCGTGGTCGGCGAGCACCTCGATGACCCGGCATTGATCGACGCGGCCATGGCCGCAGCCCTCGACCATCTGTTGCAGTTCCGCCTTTAGGGCGTTGAGGCTGCGGATGCGCTGCTCGACCTCGATCAGGCGCGCCTTGGCGATGGCATCGGCGGAAGCACAGGATTGGTGCGGATCGTCCTGAAGCTGAAGCAGCGTGCGGATCGCGTCGATCTCGAAGCCGAGTTCGCGGGCGTGGCGGATGAAGGTGAGGCGGTTGAGATCATCAGGCTCGTAAGAGCGCTGGTTGCCCTCGCTGCGGCTCGGCGCCGACAGCAGGCCGATGCCTTCATAGTAGCGGATCGTCGGCACCTTGACGCCGCTCTGGCGGGCAGCTTCACCGATCGTGATCTTTTTCATGATTTTCCTCTTGCACCTCTAGTCGCTAGAGGATGTAGGAAGGATACTGCTTACAAGCAAGGATCGAAATCATGGGTGAAGCAGCACAGGCACGATACCGGGTTGGCGGCATGGATTGCGCCTCCTGCGCAACGAAAATCGATACGGCCGTCAGGCGTATGGATGGCGTCGAGGACGTCTCCGTTTCGGTTACGGCCGGTACGATGACGGTGCGCCATAACGGCAGCAGCGATCTCAAGGCAATCGAGAAGAAGGTGACCGGCCTCGGCTATTCTGTTGCTCCGCTCGCCGGCAAGGCACCTGCTCGCGAGAGCAAGGCCGACCATGATCATGCGCATCATGATCACGATCACCACGACCATGATCACGAAGGCCATGATCACGATCACGCTGGCCACGATCACGATCATGATGCGCGTGATCATTCCGGTCACGCGCATCAGCACGGCGCCGAGGAAGTCGAAGGCCTTCATGGCCATGATCATGGACCGATGACTGGTCCCTGGTGGCAGAGCAAGAAGGGCCGGTTGACGATCCTTTCAGGCCTTGCACTCGTCGTTGCCTATGTCGTGGGCCATCTAGTGCCCTCGATTGCCTCCTCTGCTTTCATTGTCGCCATGCTGGTCGGGCTGGTGCCGATCGCACGCCGTGCGGTCATGGCTGCTCTTTCCGGAACGCCCTTCTCCATCGAAATGCTGATGACGATTGCTGCTGTCGGCGCCGTCATCATCAATGCCGGGGAAGAGGCGGCGACGGTCGTCTTCCTGTTCCTCGTCGGCGAATTGCTGGAAGGGGTGGCCGCTGGCAAGGCGCGCGCCAGCATCCAGTCGCTGACGACGCTGGTGCCGAAGAATGCGCTGCTCGAGACGGGCGGCGAGGTTAAGGAAGTGCCGGCCGAGACGCTTGCGGTCGGTTCCGTCATTCTTGTACGGCCGGGAGACCGGATTTCCGCCGATGGCACTATTCTGTCCGGTGAAAGCGCGATCGACGAGGCGCCGGTGACGGGCGAAAGTACGCCGGTGCGCAAGGGCACGGGCGCGACCGTTTTTGCCGGCACGGTCAATGGCGATGCGGCCTTGCGTGTTCGTGTCACAGCCGCTGCCAAGGACAATACGATTGCCCGCGTCGTCAAGCTGGTAGAAGAGGCTCAGGAATCGAAGGCGCCGACGGAGCGCTTCATCGATCGCTTCTCCCGCTATTATACGCCTGGTGTGGTCGTCGTGGCGGCTCTGGTGGCTGTTTTGCCGCCGTTGCTGATGGGTGGGGCATGGGGTGAATGGGTCTACAAGGGTCTCGCTATCCTTCTTATCGGCTGCCCCTGTGCGCTGGTCATTTCCACGCCGGCGGCGATTGCCGCCTCGCTTTCGGCGGGTGCGCGCCGCGGTCTGCTGATGAAGGGCGGGGCGGTTCTGGAATCGCTCGGCCAGGTGACAGCCGTTGCTTTCGACAAGACAGGCACGTTGACCGAGGGCAAGCCGCAGGTCACCGATATAATTTCCTACGGACGCACTGAGGCAGAGGTGCTTTCGCGTGCTGCCGTTCTCGAACAGGGCTCCAGCCATCCGTTGGCGCTTGCAATCCTCAACCGGGCCAAGGCCGATAGCGTGCCCGTGCCGCCGGCTTTCGAAGTCGAAGCGCTGCCTGGTAAGGGCATGACCGGCAAAGTGGGGGGCGAAACGCTCGATCTCCTGTCGCCGCCGGCTGCGCGCGAGCGCGGTGCGCTGAATGCGGAGCAGGACGAGCAGGTCGCGGTGCTGAACGGCGCGGGCAAGAGCGTCTCGGTACTGCTCGTCAATGGTGTTGCAGCCGGTCTCATCGCCATGCGTGACGAGCCTCGTGAAGACGCAAAGAGCGGGCTTGCGACACTCAAAGCTGCTGGCGTGCGCGCCATCATGCTGACCGGCGACAACAAGCGCACGGCGGCTGCCGTTGCCGGCGATCTCGGCATCGACTGGCGCGGCGAACTCCTGCCGCAGGACAAGCAGCGCATTGTTGGCGAGTTGAAGAAGGAAGGTCTGTTCGTCGCCAAGGTGGGCGACGGCATCAATGATGCGCCGGCACTTGCCGCTGCCGATGTCGGCATCGCCATGGGCGGCGGCACCGACGTGGCGCTGGAAACGGCGGATGCGGCTGTGCTGCACGGGCGCGTTGGCGACGTGGCGCGCATGATCGAGCTTTCGAAGCGGACCATGCGCAATATCATGCAGAACATCACCATGGCTCTCGGGCTGAAGGCCGTGTTCCTTATTACCACCATTGCCGGCATTACCGGCCTGTGGCCGGCGATTCTTGCGGATACGGGTGCGACGGTGCTGGTGACGATGAATGCGCTTCGGCTTCTTCAGATAAAGACATAAAGATTTCTTTATATCATCTTGACGTTACGATGCGGCGGGTGCATGCTTGCCGCATCGTTGGTTCTTGGGGTCTATTGATCCCAAGCTAAGAGGGAATCCGGTGCGGCCATCGCCAAGACCGGAGCTGCCCCCGCAACTGTAAGCGGAGAGACACCGTCCTAAGACGTCACTGGGAAGACGCCCGGGAAGACTGGATGGTGTTGAAGACCCGCAAGCCAGGAGACCTGCCGCGATAGATAACGTCCACGGGCGGGGTGTCCCGGTGTGCCGCTTTGCGCGAGACGGCACTTCTGTGGCCGCACCTCGTCGATGCGTTGCGCCGCAGCCTTGCCCATAACCTTCGGGGTAAGGAAATGACCATCAAGACTGCAAATCTCGGCTTTCCCAGGATCGGAAAGCATCGTGAACTCAAATTCGCACTTGAAAGCTATTGGGCCGACAAGTCCGATGCCGGCGCGCTTCTCGATATCGGCAAGCGGCTGCGGGCGCAAAACTGGGCCCTGCAGAAAGAGAAGGGGATCGATATCATCCCCTCCAATGATTTCTCGTTCTATGACCACGTGCTCGACACGACTGTCATGATCGGCGCCATACCTTCGGCCTATGGTTGGAAGGACGGGCCTGTTGCGCTTGATACCTATTTCGCCATGGCGCGCGGCTCGACCGGCGAAGAGGCGCATGTCGATTGCGGCCATCAGCACCATCACGGGCATGGCGTGCCAGCGCTGGAAATGACGAAATGGTTCGACACGAACTATCACTACATGGTGCCGGAACTCGGTCCCGATCAATCCTTCGCGCTGACCGCAAACAGGCCGCTCGATGCCTTCATCGAGGCGAAGACGCTCGGAATCCACACACGGCCGGTCATCCTCGGTCCGGTCACCTTCCTGAAGCTCGCCAAGGGAACCGAGGAAGGTTTTGCGCCGATCACCCTGCTGGAACGCCTGTTGCCTGTTTATGCGAGGGTGCTTGCGGAACTGAGTGCAGCCGGTGCCGACTGGGTGCAGATCGACGAACCATGCCTGGTGCTTGATCTCTCAGGAGAAGAGCAGGCAGCGCTGAAGCACGTCTATCGCGCGCTGCATGAGCTGGTGCCGAACCTGAAGATCATGCTCGCCACCTATTTCGGCAATATAGGCGACAACCTGCCGACGGCGCTCTCGTTGCCGGTTTCCGGCCTGCATGTCGATCTCGTTCGTGCTCCGCAGCAGATTGATGTCCTTCTCGAAGCGCCAGCTGATCTGACGCTGTCGCTCGGCATCATCGACGGACGCAATATCTGGAAAGCGGACCTTGCTGCGATCCTGAAAAAGATCGAGCCACTCGTTCAGCGCATCGGTGCGGATCGGCTGCAGATCGCACCGTCCTGCTCGCTGCTGCATGTGCCGATCGATCTGGATCTGGAAACCGGGTTGGATGAGGAGCTGACGTCGTGGCTTGCTTTCGCCACCCAGAAACTTGATGAACTCTCTGCACTCGGCAGTCCCGGCGGGGCTTCTCAAGCGATTGCTGCAGCCTCTGAGGCTGTGACCTCTCGCGCAGCTTCGCCACGTGTGCACGATCTCAAAGTCAGGCAGCGGGTCGCGGCAATCGATGAGACGATGATGACGCGGAGCAGCGGTTTTGCCGAGAGGACCGGCCTGCAGGAGCGCAAGCTTCGCCTGCCGCTCTTCCCGACGACGACGATCGGCTCCTTCCCGCAGACATCAGATGTTCGAAAGTCCCGCTCCGCTTTCACCAAGGGGACGATCAGCGAGGCGGATTATGATGCCTTTTTGAAAAAAGAGACTGAAGCGGCAATCCGCTGGCAGGAGGAAATCGGCTTGGACGTACTCGTCCATGGCGAATTCGAACGCAATGACATGGTGCAGTATTTCGGCGAGCAGCTTTCCGGCTTCGCCTTCACGCAGCATGCCTGGGTGCAGAGCTATGGCTCCCGTTATGTGCGCCCGCCTATCATCTTCGGCGACGTCTCCCGGCCGAAGCCGATGACGGTCGAGTGGTGGTGCTATGCGCAGTCGCTGACAGAGAAGCCGGTCAAGGGCATGCTGACCGGACCGGTGACGATCCTGAACTGGTCCTTCGTCCGCGACGATCTTTCCCGTGCCGATGTCAGCCGGCAGATCGCGTTGGCGATCCGCGACGAGGTGCTCGATCTCGAAAAGGCCGGTGCGGCGATGATCCAGATCGACGAAGCTGCCCTTCGAGAAGGCCTACCGCTGCGCAAGGCCGACTGGAAGACCTATCTGGACTGGGCGGTCGAGAGTTTTCGCCTGTGCGCCTCCGGCGTGGCGGACGAAACGCAGATCCATACGCATATGTGCTATTCGGAGTTCAACCAGATCATCGATGCCATTGCCGCAATGGATGCCGACGTGATCTCGATCGAGACGTCACGCTCCAAGATGGAACTGCTGGAAGCCTTCCGCAGCTATAAATATCCGAACGAGATCGGCCCAGGTATCTACGACATCCATTCGCCGCGCGTTCCCGACGTTGAGGAAATGACGGAGCTTCTAACACTGGCGCGCCAGCGTCTGACGGACGGGCAGCTCTGGATCAATCCGGATTGCGGGTTGAAAACGCGCAAGTGGGAAGAGGTTCGTCCGGCGCTCGTCAACATGGTTGCCGCCGCCAAGGCGCTTCGGTCAATCGGGCCGATTCGGCGATAGGAGAAGTGGAGAGCTGACAAGACGTCGGCTCTCCTTAATCCCCAATGACATCGGATGGACCTTGATTAATCCGCCGTTAACCATGATCGGACCTTTATCTAGTGCCTCACGCTACGGAAGGCACTACAAGTCGTTGATCGACCCGGCTCATTGAGCTACTATATATAGCGTTCGAGGTTTCCCTGATTCGCAAGGATTAGGGGCTAAGATGGGAATACGGTGCGTTTCGTCATGACGGCGCGACAAGGCCGGAGCTGCCCCCGCAACTGTAAGCGGTGAGCAACTGTCCGATTTCAGGTCACTGAGGCATGACGCTTTGGGAAGGCTGGGGGCAGGGTGCTTCGACCCGCGAGCCAGGAGACCTGCCTTGAACTAGATGTCCACGGGCGGGGTGTCCGGAAGGTCGCGTCTATGCAGGAGGAAAAAATCCGAGCCTGTTGCGCTGCCCCGAACGTCCGCTGAACACTTCGGGGTTGAAGTCATGTCGAAAGCATCAAAACCGCCGCCCGTGCAGGTCCTGCAGGGAAGAGTGTTCGGCGCCTAAAGCGCCAACTTTGTCAGATCAATATCAAGCGTTGCCTCGGACGCCGCAAGGCGCCCGATCCCAGTATTGCGTCCGGAATCCATCGGTATCACGAGGAACATGATGAGCGTTACCGTTTACAGCAAGCCTGCCTGCGTTCAGTGCACCGCCACCTACCGCGCCCTCGACCGTCTGGGCGTAGACTATGAAATCATCGATATCTCCGAGGATGCCGACGCGCTCGATCGCGTGCGCGGCATGGGCTACATGCAGGTTCCGGTCGTCGTTGCCGGCGAGAACCACTGGGCGGGCTTCCGCCCTGATATGATCAGCGCGCTCTCCTGATCGGAGAAGAGCGATGGGCCTGATCGTCTACTATTCCAGCCGGTCCGAGAATACCCATCGTTTCGTCGAGAAGCTGGGACTGCGCGCGGCGCGCATTCCCCTCGGCGCTGAAGACATCGACATTCGCGAACCCTATGTGCTGATCTCGCCCACCTATTGCGGGGACGGGGGAAAAGGGGCCGTGCCCAAGCAGGTGATCCGTTTCCTCAACGATGCGGAAAACCGCTCCAACATCCGCGGCGTGATTGCTGCGGGCAACAGCAATTTCGGCGAGACCTACGGGCTTGCCGGCGACGTGATCTCGCAGAAGTGCCAGGTGCCGTACCTCTACCGGTTTGAGCTTCTGGGAACTGCCGAGGATGTCGCCAATGTCAAAGACGGGATGGGACGATTTTGGACACGGGAACAAATCTGACGCGGGATGCGGGCGCAAAACCGCTAAAGGCCGTGGAAGCGCTGGACTATCACGCGCTGAACGCGATGCTGAACCTCTATGACGATGAGGGCAAGATCCAGCTCGACAAGGACCGCATGGCGGCCAAGCAGTATTTCCTGCAGCATGTGAACCAGAACACGGTGTTCTTCCATAACCTTCGGGAGAAGCTCGATTATCTGGTGACCGAAGGTTATTACGAGCAGGAAGTTCTCGACCAATATTCCTTCAATTTCGTCCGCGACCTGTTCGACCAGGCCTATGCCAAGAAGTTCCGTTTTCCGACCTTTCTCGGCGCCTTCAAATATTACACCAGCTATACGCTGAAGACTTTCGACGGAAAGCGCTATCTCGAGCGCTACGAAGATCGCATCTGCATGGTGGCGCTGGCACTTGCCGAGGGCAATGAGCAGCTTGCCCGCGATCTGATGGAAGAGATCATCGCCGGCCGTTTCCAGCCGGCAACGCCGACCTTCCTCAATGCCGGCAAGAAGCAGCGCGGCGAGCTCGTCTCCTGCTTCCTGCTGCGCGTCGAAGACAATATGGAATCGATCGGCCGCTCCATCAATTCGGCGCTGCAGCTTTCCAAGCGCGGCGGCGGCGTGGCGCTCTCGTTGACCAATATTCGCGAGGCGGGTGCGCCGATCAAGCAGATCGAAAACCAGTCTTCGGGCATCATTCCCGTGATGAAGCTGCTGGAGGACTCATTCTCCTATGCCAACCAGCTTGGCGCGCGGCAGGGCGCGGGCGCCGTCTATCTCAACGCGCATCACCCCGACATCATGCGCTTCCTCGATACCAAGCGAGAAAATGCCGACGAGAAGATCCGCATCAAGACGCTGTCACTCGGCGTCGTTGTGCCCGACATCACTTTCGAGCTCGCCAAGAACAACGAGGATATGTACCTCTTCTCGCCCTATGACGTGGAGCGGGTCTACGGTGTGCCCTTCACCGAAATCTCGGTGACGGAGAAATATCGCGAGATGGTGGCGGATGCCCGTATCACCAAGAAGAAGATCAAGGCGCGCGAATTCTTCCAGGTGATTGCCGAAATCCAGTTCGAGAGTGGTTATCCCTACATCATGTTCGAAGACACGGTGAACCGGGCAAACCCGATCGCCGGGCGTATCAGCATGAGCAACCTCTGCTCGGAAATCCTGCAGGTCAGTGAAGCGAGCGAGTTCAACGACGACCTTTCCTACAAGACGATGGGCAAGGATATTTCCTGCAATCTCGGCTCGCTCAACATTGCGATGGCGATGGATTCATCCGATTTCGGCAAGACGATCGAAACTTCGATCCGTGCGCTGACGGCCGTGTCCGACATGAGCCATATCTCCTCGGTGCCGTCGATCGAAAAGGGCAATGACGACAGCCACGCGATCGGCTTGGGACAGATGAACCTGCACGGATACCTCGCCCGCGAGCGCATCCACTACGGTTCGGAAGAGGGCGTCGATTTCACCAATATCTATTTCTACACGGTGACCTATCATGCGCTGCGTGCTTCTAATCGTCTGGCAGTCGAGCGCGGCGCGAGCTTCAAGGGTTTCGAGAATTCGAAATATGCCTCGGGCGAATATTTCGACAAATATACCGGGCAGGAATGGAAGCCGGCGACCGCAAAGGTGCAGTCGCTGTTCGACGATGCCGGCATTCATATTCCGACGCAGGAAGACTGGCTCGAGCTGAAGAAGGCGGTCATGGCCTCCGGCCTCTATAACCAGAACCTGCAGGCTGTGCCGCCCACGGGCTCGATCTCCTATATCAACCACTCGACCTCCTCGATCCATCCGATCGTCTCGAAGATCGAGATCCGCAAGGAGGGCAAGATCGGCCGCGTCTATTATCCGGCGCCGTTCATGACCAACGACAATCTCGACTATTACGAGGACGCCTACGAGATCGGCGCTGAGAAGATCATCGACACCTATGCGGCAGCTACCCAGCATGTCGATCAAGGTCTGTCGCTGACGCTGTTCTTCCGCGATACGGCAACGACGCGCGATATCAACCGTGCCCAGATCTATGCCTGGAAGAAAGGCATCAAGACCATCTACTATATCCGGCTTCGCCAGATGGCGCTGTCCGGCACTGAGGTGCAGGGCTGCGTGTCTTGTACGCTTTGATTTTGGGCTGCTGGCCGAGAGTTTCGAGCTTGTAGCCCCCTCATCCGCCTGCCGGCACCTTCTCCCCCATGGGGAGAAGAGACAAGCCGATTGCACGGCGCTCACCTCTCCCCAGCGGGGAGAGGGCAGGGTGAGGGGGCTCCGCACTCCGTTAGAATTTGTGGAAGAAAGACCACCCAATGAACATATCCATCAAACCGGTCAGCCGCGTACGCGCCATCAACTGGAACCGTATCGAGGACGACAAGGATCTCGAGGTCTGGAACCGTCTGACCGGCAATTTCTGGCTGCCGGAAAAGGTGCCGCTGTCGAACGACATTCCTTCGTGGGGAACGCTGACGCCGGCCGAGCAGCAGCTGACGATCCGCGTCTTCACAGGGCTGACGCTGCTCGACACGATCCAGAACGGTGTGGGCTCCGTGAAGCTGATGGCGGATGCGGTCACCCCGCATGAGGAAGCAGTGCTTTCCAACATCTCCTTCATGGAAGCGGTGCATGCGCGCTCCTATTCCTCGATCTTCTCCACGCTTTGCCTGACGCCCGATGTCGACGATGCCTATCGCTGGTCGGAGGAGAACGAATTCCTGCAGAAGAAGTCGGCGCTGATCATGGAGCACTATGCTTCGGCCGATCCCCTGAAGAAGAAAGTCGCAAGCGTCTTCCTGGAGAGTTTCCTCTTCTATTCCGGCTTCTATCTGCCGATGTACTGGTCGAGCCGCGCCAAGCTTACCAACACAGCCGACATGATCCGCCTCATTATCAGAGACGAAGCCGTGCACGGCTATTATATCGGCTACAAGTTCCAGCGCGGACTTGAAAAGCTCTCTGAAGAGCGCCGCCAGGAGATCAAGGATTTCGCCTTCGACCTGCTGCTCGAACTCTATGACAACGAAGCGAAATATACCGAAGCGCTCTATGACGGCGTCGGGCTGACCGAGGACGTCAAGAAGTTCCTGCATTACAATGCCAACAAGGCGCTGATGAACCTCGGTTACGAGGCGCTGTTTCCGGCCGAAGCCTGCAAGGTCAATCCGGCGATCCTGTCTGCGCTTTCGCCGAATGCCGATGAAAACCACGACTTCTTCTCGGGCTCCGGCTCCTCCTATGTCATCGGCAAGGCGGTGGCGACCGAGGACGAAGACTGGGATTTCTGAGGTTTATCTTTGCGAAGCCTCTTATCATTTGGCCCGCTATCGCCCACATTCAGCCCGATGTATTCCTTGAATGTGGCGTAGCGGGAGTTTTTTATGAGGCCCTCTTTCGAAGCGACTGATCCGGCAAGCGAAGCTGCCGAAGGCGTCTGGCCAATCCGCAGGCGCCGAATTCTCGATTGGCTGATCAACGAGACCCGCAACGAGCGTTTCATCGACAATATCCTGGTGGAGATGTGCAAGCGGCTGCTGGCAGCCGGCGTGCCGGTGAACCGGTCGAGCTTGCATTTCCGCACCAACCATCCGCAGTGGATCGGCGCTCGCATCCTGTGGGTGGAAGGCATGGAAGAGGCAAAGATCGACACCTTTGCCTACGGGGTGGAAACCACGCCGCAATTCCTTAACAGCCCGGTCAACGAGATCCACAAAGGCGCCAACGAGGTGCGGAAGAACCTGGAGGATTTATGGGAGGGCGACGATTATCCCTTCTACCAGGAACTGCGCGACGACGGCTATTCCGAATATATTGCCTGGCCGATCGATCATACGTTCGACAAGCGCCACGTCGTTACGTTCTCCACCAATAGGCCAGGCGGTTTTACCGGCGAACACGTGGATTTCCTGCGCGATCTTTTGCCCGCCCTGACGCTGGTCAGTGAAATCCGGCTGAAGAACATCATGGCGCGTACGCTGTTGCAGACCTATGTCGGGCCGCATGCAAGCGAACAAATTCTCTCCGGCGTCATCACTCGCGGCAGCGGCACGACCGTCGGCGCGGCGATCATGATCTGCGACCTTCGCGATTTCACGGCGATCTCCGATCTCTGGCCGCGTGATGACGTCATTCATCTGCTCAACGACTATTTCGATGCCATGTCCGATCCGATCGAGCGGCACGGCGGCGAAATCCTGAAATTCATGGGCGATGGACTGCTTGCCATTTTCCCACTGTCGAAGCCTTCGGCCTGCGAGGATCTGCTGACGGCGATCCGTGAAGGGCAAGAGGCGATGGCGAAACTGAATGAGCAGCATCAGCGTTTGGGGCGTAATCCCCTGCGCTATGGTGTCGGCGTCCACGTCGGCGATGTCATGTATGGCAATATCGGTTCGCGTCGGCGGCTGGATTTCACGGTCATCGGCCCGGCAGTCAACGTCGCCTCGAGGCTTGAAACCTTGACCAAGGAGGTCAGGCGACCGGTGCTTTTGTCGCGCGCTTTCGTCGAGATGGCCACTTGCACGGAAGAGATGGACAATCTCGGCACTTTTCCTCTGCGCGGGCTTGGCGAGCCGGTCGAAGTCTTCGCTTTCCGCGAAAAGCCGACAGCCGGTCGTGACGCAGCTTAGGCTACCGGAAAATTGATCTGCGGCGGCAGGAGCAGGCTCTGGCTCTCCGCTGCCGGATTGCTGATGCGCTGAAGAAGCATCTGACCGAGATGTTCGCCAGCTTCCACAAGATCTTCATAGATGGTTTCGATCTTCGGCTGAAGATGGGTGAGGAGATGCGACGTCTCCTTGGCGACGATATCATAGTCTTCAGCGAGAACGCGGCCGGCATCGCTCATGGCCGTAACAAGAGCCAGCGCCGAAACCTCGCCCGGACAGACGAAGCCATCGGGAACATCGGGTGCTGCGGCGCGGGCGCGGAAGAAATCCCTGATCTCGTTGGCCGGTGAATCGAGGGTGACCGCTTCCGATATCTCATAGGCGACGCCGGCCTCGCGCACGGCGGTCATGAAACCATGCAGAATATGCTGGCTGAAGGTCAGCCGCTTCGGCGGCATGACGACCGTGACCCGCTTCCTGCCCTTGGCGATCAGGCGCCGGGTGGCTTCGTAGGCGAAGGCGTAATTGTCGTAATCGACATAAGCATGCGGTGTCGAAAACTCCGTGCGCCCGTGAGACACGAAGGGGAAGCCGACTTCCTGCAGCATCCGCACCCTCGCATCGAAGGGTTCCGTCCGCGTGAAGATCAGGCCGTCGGCGAAATTGTTGCGGACGATATATTCCGCCGCTTCGAGATCCGTCGTCGACAGGAAGTTCGGGGCGACGACGAGGTGATAGGATGTCTCTTTCAACGCCTTGGCGATGCCGTACATGATCGCGGTGCCGAAGCCGACCACTTCCTGATGCGGATCGAGAAGGATGCTGATGACGTTGGTGCGGCCCGTCTTGAGGCGCTGGGCAGCCCGGTCCGGCAAGTAGCCGATCTCGCGGGCAATGCGATGGACGCGCTCGCGCGTTTCAACCGATATTTGCGGCGCGTCGCTGAGTGCGCGCGAAACCGTCGTCACCGCAAGACCGGTCAATGTCGCGATGGTACGCAAGGTCGGCTTGCCGCGCTTTTGCGCACCATCCGGATTTTCACCGCGTTGCAGTTGGGACGATTCGGTCACTGGAGACATTCCATGCTGGATCGCGGCTACAATAACACGATGAAACCGGCACGCAATCAATCAATGCAAACGATTTAAATTTTTACGGTTTCTTAAGCGTTCAGAAAAAATCAAATAAAATCAATATTTATCGAACTAATCATATTTTTCTCGGGAGTCGAGGAAGGACTTGACGTAACAGCGTTTATAACGTTTTAAATTGTTAACCGCGCTGGGAGGTGCGGTGTAGCGTGATGTTTGGCCGCCCTCACGGCGGAAGACATCGGGGCGGGCGAGGTGGGTCTCGCCGCCACTTACGAACGGGAGGATATTCATGCGCAAGTTTTTGAGCTCGGCAGCTCTTGCTGTCGTGATGATGGCTGGTTTCGGCAGCGCTCACGCGGCTGACGTCAAGGAAGTCCAGATGCTGCACTGGTGGACGTCGGGCGGTGAAGCCGCGGCGCTCAACGTGCTGAAGCAGGACCTCGCTAAGGAAGGCTTTGCTTGGAAGGACGTGCCGGTGGCCGGCGGTGGCGGCGACGCAGCCATGACCGCGCTGAAGGCGATGGTTGCCGCGGGCACCTATCCGACCGCTTCTCAGATGCTCGGCTATACCGTTCTCGACTATGCCCAGGCTGGCGTCATGGGTGACCTGACCGAGACGGCAAAGAAGGAGGGCTGGGACAAGTCCGTTCCGGCAGCGCTGCAGAAGTTCTCCGTCTATGACGGCAAGTGGGTCGCAGCCCCTGTGAACGTTCACTCCGTCAACTGGCTGTGGATCAACAAGTCGGTCATGGACAAGATCGGCGGCACGCAGCCGAAGACCTTCGACGACCTGATCGCCCTGCTCGACAAGGCAAAGGCAGCCGGCGTCATCCCGCTCGCGCTTGGCGGTCAGAACTGGCAGGAAGCCACGATGTTCGACTCCATCGTGCTGTCGACCGGCGGTCCGGAATTCTACAAGAAGGCTTTCAACGACCTCGACGAGGAATCGCTGAAGTCCGACACGATGAAGAAGTCCTTCGATAACCTCGCCAAGATCATCAAGTATGTCGATCCGAACTTCTCGGGCCGCGACTGGAACCTGGCGACCGCCATGGTCATCAAGGGCGATGCTCTGGTGCAGGTCATGGGCGACTGGGCGAAGGGCGAATTCGTTGCCGCCAAGAAGACCCCCGATACCGACTTCCTGTGCTATCGTTTCCCGGGCACCGAGGGCAGCGTGGTCTACAACTCCGACATGTTCGGCATGTTCAACGTGCCTGACGACCGCAAGGCCGCTCAGGTGGCGCTCGCCACAGCAACGCTGTCGAAGAGCTTCCAGTCCGCCTTCAACGTCGTCAAGGGTTCGGTTCCGGCCCGCACCGACGTTCCGGATACGGATTTCGACGCTTGCGGCAAGAAGGGCATTGCCGACCTGAAGGCTGCCAACGAAGGCGGCACGCTGTTCGGCTCGCTCGCTCAGGGCTATGGTGCTCCTCCGGCGATCGCCAACGCCTATAAGGACGTTGTCTCGAAGTTCGTCCATGGTCAGATCAAGACCTCCGATGAAGCTGTTACCCAGCTCGTTCAGGCCATCGACGACGCTCGCTAATTCTAACGACAAAGGCTTTCCCGCACCCTTGCGGGGAAGCCCACGGCCCTGCTGCGCGGGGAGGAGATGATCACATGAGTACAGTTGCGACCACGGATCCGGCGCTGACGTCGAAGCCCTCAACTCGCATGTCCATTCGCGGCCGACTGCAGGATGCATTGCCGAAAATCGTATTGGCGCCGAGTTTCCTCATCACGGTGATCTTCGTCTACGGTTTCATCGTCTGGACGGCCTATCTCTCCTTCACCAATTCCAAGACTTTTCCGTCCTATGCGCTGACCGGCTCGCGCGCCTATCAGCGGCTCTGGCGCTGGACCTTCGAAAGCGATCCGCCGTCCTCCTGGTACACATCGATCACCAATATGGGGATCTTCGGCTTCCTCTATATCTTCATCTGCCTTGGACTCGGCCTGCTGCTGGCAATCCTTCTCGACCAGAAGATCCGTGGCGAAGGCATCTTGCGGCCGATCTTCCTCTACCCGATGGCGCTGTCCTTCATCGTGACGGGCGTTGCCTGGAAATGGTTTCTCGATCCGGGCCTCGGGCTCGAGCAGACGCTGCATCATTTCGGCTGGACGAGCTTTCACTTCGACTGGATCAAGAACAAGGATTTCGTCATCTACACCGTCGTCATCGCCGGTGTCTGGCAGGCCTCGGGCTTCGTCATGGCGATGTTTCTTGCGGGGCTTCGCGGTATCGACGGCGAGATCATGAAGGCGGCGCAGATCGACGGCGCATCGCCCTTCCAGATGTACCGGCGGATCGTCATCCCGATGCTGCGGCCGATCTTCCTGTCGGCCTTCATCGTGCTCGCTCATATGGCGATCAAGTCCTACGACCTCGTGGTGGCGTTGACCTCAGGCGGCCCCGGCGGCTCTGCCTGGCTGCCGTCCAACTTCATGTACGAATACACATTCAAGCGGAATGAAATGGCCGTCGGCTCTGCAAGCGCCATCATCATGCTGATGACCATCTCGGCGATCATCGTTCCCTATCTCTATTCCGAACTCAGGGAGAAGGGGCGATGAGCAGCATTACATCCTCCGAGATCGCGAGCTCGCAGGGCGGCAATAGTGGCCGCTGGATCGGCCGCGTCATCATATACGGCCTGCTGGCGATATTCGCCGTTCTCTATCTGATGCCGCTCTTCGTCATGCTGACGACGTCGTTCAAGACGATGGACGAGATCCAGAACGGCAACATGCTGGCTCTGCCGCAGGCGCCCACGCTCGATCCCTGGTTCAAGGCCTGGGGCGAGACCTGCGTCGGTCTCACCTGTGCAGGCATCAAGGGCTACTTCTGGAATTCCATCAAGATGGTCGTGCCGGCAGTTGCCATTTCGACCGTTCTCGGTGCGCTCAACGGCTATGTGCTGACGAAGTGGCGGTTTCCCGGTCATACACTGGTCTTCGGGCTGATGCTCTTTGCGTGCTTCATCCCGTTTCAGTCGGTGCTCCTGCCGATGGCAACCATTCTCGGCTCGCTGGGTCGCTTCGGCGTCATGCTGCAGAACGCCACGGGTTTCAACTTCGGCTTCGGCAATCCGACGGTCAATCTGGTCTTCGTCCACGTCGTCTACGGTCTGGGCTTCACGACACTGTTCTTCCGCAATTTCTATGAGGCCTTTCCGACGGAGTTGGTAAAGGCAGCGCAGGTCGATGGGGCGAGCTTCTTCCAGATCTTCCGCCGCATCATGCTGCCGAATTCGCTGCCGATCATCGTGGTGACGGTCATCTACCAGTTCACCAATATCTGGAACGACTTCCTGTTTGCCTCGGCCTATGCGGGCACGGGCGATTCCATGCCGATGACGGTGGCGCTGAACAACGTCGTCAATACCTCGACCGGCGTGGTCGAATACAATGTCAACATGGCTGCGGCGATGATCGCGGCCGTTCCTACGCTCATCGTCTATATCCTCGCCGGCCGCTACTTCGTGCGCGGTCTGATGGCGGGCGCCGTCAAAGGGTGATCCATGGCTTTCCTTGAAATTTCCGGTCTCAAGAAGCGCTTCGGCGCCGTCGACATCCTCAAGGGAATCGATCTGGAACTCGAAAAGGGCGGCTTCCTGGTGCTGGTCGGCCCGTCCGGTTGCGGCAAGTCCACGCTGCTCAACACGATTGCCGGGCTTGAGGCAATCACCTCAGGCGAAATTCGCATCGACGGCCGCGCCATCAACGACCTGCATCCGTCCAAGCGCGATATCGCCATGGTGTTCCAGAGCTATGCGCTCTATCCGAACATGACGGTTGCCGGCAACATTGCCTTCGGCATGGAAATCCGCGGCGTGCCGAAGGACGAGCGGGAGAAGGCGATCAAGCAGGTCTCCGACATGCTGCAGATCGGCCATCTGCTTGATCGCAAGCCATCGCAGCTCTCGGGCGGTCAGCGGCAGCGCGTGGCGATGGGCCGCGCGCTTGTGCGCAATCCGCAGGTCTTCCTCTTCGACGAGCCGCTCTCCAATCTCGATGCGAAGCTGCGCGTCGACATGCGCACGGAGATCAAGCGCCTGCACCAGCGCATGGGAACGACGATCGTCTATGTCACGCACGACCAGATCGAGGCCATGACGCTGGCGACGAAGATTGCGGTGCTGAAGGATGGCGTGCTGCAGCAGTTCGGCACGCCGGCCGAAATCTACAACAGCCCGGCCAATGTCTTCGTGGCTGATTTCATGGGATCGCCGGCGATGAACCTGCTCAACGCCACCGTCGAAAACGGCGACGGCGGGCTGCAGGTCTCGCTGGAGCGGCCCAATGCCGAGCCGCTGAAGCTGCCGGTCAATGCAGGCAACAACAGCCTTACCGGCTACGCGGGCAAGCAGGTGATCTTCGGCATCCGTCCCGAAGCACTGACCGACCCCGATGGTGCCGACCGCAAGGCGAAGTCGGTCATTCACGGCGACTGTGCCATCGAAGTCGTGGAACCGGCCGGTTCGGATACGTTTGCTGTCACCAAGCTTGGCGGCAAGTCGGTGGTGGCGCGTCTCGGCGCCGATACCGGCATTCTGCCTGGTCAGAACACTCGCCTTGCCTTCAATCTCGACAAGGCGGTGTTCTTCGATCCTGCCAGCCAACTCAGGATCGCGTAAAGGCCGTCAGACGGCAGCCACGGAAATGCTAACAGTTGCGAAGTGGCTGGATGCCGCTTCGATGGTGATTTCGCCCGTCAGGCCCGTTGCCTCCAGCCAGAAGCCAGCCGTGCCGCCTTGCAGCGGGACACTCGTCGGACCGACAATCTTGGCAGGGCCTTTGACCGTCAGCGTTACAGCATCGTTCAGGAAGGGCAGGCGCTGGCCGCGCTGGTCGAGCGCGCGGATGATGACGCGGGTCGTGTCGCGTTCGCGAGCCTTCAGCGTGGTGCTGTCGGGCGCGACTTCCAGTCTGGTCGGCAGTGGATCGGCTGCGAGCGTCAGCCTTGCCACGGGCTCGCCATTGATGAACCCGGTGAATTCGCCATCGATCCATTCCAGACCCCAGCGGCCGAGTTCGTCCTGGGTGAAATGGCGGTGGTCCAGCACGACCGGCGGATGCGGCAAGTGCGGATAGTTTTCGCGGTCCGGACCGATGCGCTTCGTCAGCGAGCCGTATGTCAGCTCCACCTCGTCGCAATTGGTCAGGATGATCAGCGGCAGCACGCCGCCGATGCTGCGTTCGCCGCGCGCCCAGAAGGTGACCGGCTTCATGATCACTTCATCTGAGGGATCGCACTGGCTGGCGTAGACGTAGGCCGCGAATTTCGGTTCGCGGAACATATCCATGACGCCGTGATAGCAGATGCGGTCGCCGGAGCCGAAATCCTTGTGCGTGTTATAGTCGAACATGCACCAGCCGATCGCGCCAGAAATATCCGGATCGCCATAGGCCGCGTTCAGCACTTCGAGATGGCGGCGTACATGCTCGGCCTGGCGCTGCTCGGCATCATACATCTTGGTCGGATGCATGTGGCCGTTGAACTCGGTGATGATGTAGGGGACCTTGTAGGACAGGCCGGTATTTTCCTGCTGGCTGCGAAGTGCCGTGCGCGGGCGGTTGGCGCCCGGCAATTCCTCGTTGCCGAGGATGAAGTCGTTCATCGTGTAGACGTCTTCCAGCAACTCGCTTTCGGTCAGATAGCGCACGCCGCCGGTCTGGCGGGTGGAATCCAGTTCGTGGGCCAGCCGATTGGTCGCGGTATAGAAATCGTGGCTGTCGAGCGATTCATTGATGCGCACGCCCCAGATGACGATCGAGGGGTGATTCCAGTCGCGCTCGATCATGCGGCGCACGTTCTCGATGGATTCCTGCTGCCAGTCGAGATCGCCGATATGCTGCCAGCCGGGGATTTCCTCGAAAACCAGCAGGCCGATGCGGTCACACTGGTCCAGGAACCATTTCGACTGCGGATAATGCGAGGTGCGCACGATATTGCACTTCAGCACCTTCTTCATGATATCGGCATCGCGCTCCTGCGCGGAGCGGCCGGCAGCGTAGCCTACATAGGGATAGGCCTGATGGCGGTTGAGGCCCTGGAGCTTTACGGGACGGCCATTGAGCAGGAAGCCTTCCGGGGTGAATTTGGCAGTGCGGAAGCCGAAATGGCCGGTGGTCCGGTCGGCGCCATGTTCCGTCTTCAGTTCGACGGAGACTTCATAGAGCGCCGGGTTCGACAGATCCCAGAGTTCGATATCGCTCAGGCCGCCGAAGGAAAGCGTGGTGCTGGTACCGATCGTCTCGCCGGCAGCACTTGCCAGAATGTTGCCATGCGCGTCCCGCAGTGATCCGGTGACCGTTGCCGCATAGGTGAGGCCCTGCGGGTTGGCGATATCGACACGCACTGTCGCCGATTTTCTGTCGGAGAGGATGTCGTGCGTTTCGATCTTGATGTTGCGGATCGAAACCTTATCGGTGACCTTCAGCCAGACGTCGCGATAGATGCCGGCATAGGTCAGATAGTCGATACGGCCGCCGAAGGGCGGGATGGCGGGGTTCTCGCTGCCGTCGATCTTGACGGTGATCAGGTTCTCGCCCTTGATGAGTTTGCCGGTCAGCCGGGCTTCGAAGGGCGTATAGCCATCCTTATGGGCGATGATCTCCTCGCCGTTCAGATAGACGACGCTGTCGGCCATGGCGCCGTCGAAGAGGATGGAGACTTCGCGGCCTTCGAATTCCGGCAGCCAGCGCAGCACCTTTTGATAGGTAAAGGCGCGCTGGTAGCGCTTCTCGTCGAAATAGTTGAAGGGCAGTTCGACCGCCGTATGTGGCAGGCTGACCATGTGGGTGCCGTCGAAAGCCTCGGTCAGGCGATGACCAAAGCCTTCATGGAAGCTCCAGGATTCGTTGAGGGAAACGACAGAACGCATCTCAAGCTCCCCGGCAGGCGGCATGGGAGCGGCGGCGCCTGACAGCGGCGCGTGAACGGATAAACATCGGTATTCCTCCTCGATGCGAATGACGGACCGTCTCTCAGGCGGTCGAGCCCCAGCGGGGCGTGCAAGTGAGTGTGATGCTGTGGGGACCTTCATCGCCGGCTTCATGGCGTTCGATCACCTCAACGACCGCGTCCATGAAGGCCACGTGGTCGAGGCTCAGCGTCGTCAGGTCGTTGCAGTCCCAGGCGGCCATGGCGATACCGTCCTGGCCGACGATGGCGATATCCTCGGGCGTATTCTTCCCGAGCACGCGGCGGGCGGCATCGCGCGCACCGATCGCCATCACGTCATTGCCGCAGATGACGGCGTCGACCTTGGAACGGTGCAGCAGGAGGACGGCTTCCTTGAAACCGGAATCATAGGAATAATCGCCGAAGGCTTCCGCTTCGAAGGCGAGGCCGTGACGCGCGAGCGCATCGGCAAACCACTTGCGGCGCAGCTTGTCGATCCAGCTAGACTTGGTGCCGGAGAGATAGGCGAAGCGCTTTTTGCCGTCGCCGACGATCTTGTCGATGATTTCGCCGGCGCCGACAGCGCCGTCGATGCGGATGTTGGAAACATCCTCGTTTTCCAGCGGCTCGAAGGAAACGATGATCGGCTTGGTCGTATGGAAGATATCGACCGCATCCTGCATCGACACCATGTCGGAGAAGATGACGACGTGATCGACCTGATAGGTCGAGGCAAGCCGCATCAGCTGCAGCCGATCCGAATGATCGGCGCAGCAGAGAATGATGGGCAGGAGCTGGCGGGCCTGCAGGCGGTGGACGAGGAGCTGTTGTTCCTCCGCCTCGCAGGGATTGCCGATGGCGTTCACGACAAGGGCGACCAAACGCGAACGCTGGTTGTTCAGCGAGCGGGCGATCGCATTCGGCTGGTAACCGTATTCACGGGCGACGGCGAGGATGCGGTCGCGCGTGGCGCTGCCGATCCTCGAATCCGGCGAAAAGGCCCTCGATATCGTTGCCGAGGACACGCCGGCGAGTTTCGCCAGTTCCTTCGAGGTGATCCGCCGTCTGTTCGTTCCGCTCATCGTCTTGCGCCTATCCGGCAATCCTGACGGGGGTGCCGTCGGCCGCTGCCGATTCCTTGATTGCATCCCAGAGCCTAGCGAATCTGAGACCCATTTCAACGGAGCCGGAGTTTTCCATCGTTCCGGCGCGGATGGCGAGGAAATTCTTCATCGGATTGCCGAGAATTTCGGCCTCTTCGCGCGGCTCGCTGGTACGTCCGACGCTGATTTCACGCCAGCCGCCCCAGGCATCGATACGCACGATCGCCTTGGAATAGAAGAAGGTAATGTAGGAGGCGCAGCCGGGAGGGCCTTCGCCGGCGGCCGTCAGCGTCACGAGTGCGCCATTCTTCAGGCGTGCGGAGACGGCGGTCGCTATATCCACCTTTTTGCCATGGTTGTTCATATAGGCGGAAACGCTGTCGAAGTCGGAATTGGCGAGCAGGCAGACGGTGTTCATCATGTGTGCGCCGGTATCGAACATGAAACCGCCGCCGGAGATTTCAGGCCTCTGCTTCCAGTGGCCTTCATAATTCGAAGACCAGCTTTCCCAGATCATGCCTGAAATGGCGATCAGTTCGCCGAATTCGCCAGACAGCGCGCGCTTGCGGGTGTCGAGCACCAGTGGCGAAAGCCCGCCCTGGAAGGCGGTGACGATGGTGACGCCGCTCTTCTTCTGTGCCGCGATCAGCCTCTCGGCCTCGGCGACCGTGGTCACCATCGGCTTTTCAAGGAAGAGATCGAGGCCGGCTTCGGCAACGGCCGTTGCCTGCTCGGCATGGGACGCGTGTGGAGTCGAGACATAGATGATGTCGAGTTCGTCGCGGCATTTTGTGAGGAGATCCCGGTAATCGGCGAAGCCTTTCGGCTCCGGCGCACCGGCCGCGGTGCAGACGTCAATCAGGCGCTTGCGGGAGGTTTCGCTGGTGTCGGCAAGCGCCACGAATTCAATTTCCGGCATCCTTGCCCAGCTCTCTGCATATTCAGCCGCTTTCAAGCCGGCGCCGATGACGCCGAGGCGTAATTTCTGAGACATCGAAATCCTCCCTGATATCGTTGTGCAAACGATTACACAAACGACACGATCGGTGCAAGTTATAAATAACTATATAAAATCAATATGATAGTTTTAAGAAATTTGAGGTTTCAAAAATCATCTTGTCAGTATTCAGAATGCGTGTACATTTTCGTCACCGGTGCTGGAGGGCGCCGTGGCTCTAAAAAAGGGAGGACTTCCGTTGAAGAAGACGGTTATCGGTGGCCTGTGCGCCATCCTGCTCAGCGCGGTTTCGACGCTGGCGCATGCTGAAACAATTCGTATCGCCAATCACGGTCAGGCCGGCATCGACGCCATGAAGTCGACCGTCGAGCGGATCGAGAAAAAATATGGTGTCACGGTCGAGGTCGTCGAATATCCGGCGCCGGACAAGGACTATCTCACCAAGCTTCTGACCGAACTGGGTGCCGGCAACGCCCCTGATCTCTTCTCCATCCCGACAACGGCTGCCGTTGCCGATATGGTTGAGGCCGGTTACCTCGCGCCCGTTACCACCGAATTCAAGGCCTGGGATGGCTATGCCAACCTTTATGACGTAGCCAAGCAGCTTGCCGTCAGCCCTGACGGAGAAACCTATGTGATGCCGTTCATGCTCGGCATTCAGGAAATCTATTACCGCAAGGACGTTCTCGAAAAGGCCGGCATTTCCACGGAACAGCCGAAGACGTGGCAGGAGCTCCTCGACCGCGCAGCCGAGGTCAAGCAGAAGACCGGTTCCTACGGCCTGCTCTTTCCGGCCGGTGTATCCTGGGGCAGCGGCGCCTTCGACGAAGGTTTCCAGCATCTTATCGTCGGCTCCAAGACGCCGCAGCTCGTTGATGCCGACGGCAAGCTCGATCTGAACGGTGAGGGCGTGAAGGATGTCTTCAATGTCTACAAGACGCTGATCGACAAGGATCTGATGCCGGTGCAGCCGCTGCTCGGACCGGAGCCCTGGGTGGTGCCGAAGTATGAGATGTTCCCGGCCGGCAAGCTTGCCGCCACCACCTGCGGCTCCTGGTGCTACATCTTCGATTGGGGTCGTGAGAGCAAGAACCCCATCCCTGACGTGACCAAGATCGTCGGCACCTGGACCGTTCCGGGTCAGAGCGGCGGCCAGTATGTTCTTGCCAACCTCGCTGCTCCGTGGGCCGTCAACTCCAAGTCCGCCAATGTGGAACTTGCCAAGAAGGCGCTGATGGAAATCGGCTCGGTCGCAACGCAGGTCTCATACGCTGCCCGCATCGGCAACATTCCGGCCAGCAAGGATGCCGCCAAGGATCCGGAATTCCAGAAGCTGACGGAACTCGTTCCGATCCATGCAGCTGCCGGAAACGGCGTCTTCCTGAAGCAGGCTTCCGGCTTCGGCACGGTTGCCGAAGGTGTGGCGCGCGCCACTGAAGCCCTGCTGCGCAAGGAAACCGATGCTGCCGGCGCCCAGAAGATCCTTGTCGACTACGTCAAGGAAACGCTCGGCGATGACATGGTCAAGTAAGCCACTGATATCTTCCTCCCGCCAAGACGGGGACGCGGCACGATAGCCGCGTCTTCCCGCTTTCAATCGATAAGCCGCTTTCATTCGATAAGGTTGTGAGCTTCAATGGCCCGAAACTCTCATGAAAAGCGAACCGAGCGCCAACTCCTGCTGGTTCTGCTGCCGTCGCTGATCCTGCTTCTGGCCTTTGTGATCTATCCTGCCCTCTATTCCGTCTATCTGAGCTTCACCAATGAAGCGCTGACGGGGGCTGCGGCGCTGCGGCCGCGCTTTGTCGGCATTCGCAACTATGTGCGCCTGTTCAACGATGCGAAGTTCTGGAATTCGCTGTTCGTCACCTTCGTCTTCGTCATGGGGTCGGCCGTCATCGGGCAGTTCGTGCTCGGGCTGATTTCGGCGATGGCGCTGCGCCGGCCGATCCGTTTCCGGCAGTTCTTTTCCTCGATCATCCTTCTGCCGAATGCCGCCCCTGAGGTCGTTGCCGGCTTCATGTGGATCTCGATGCTGGCTGGCGGCGAACATGCGACGCTGTCGCGTATCGTCGCCTTCTTCGGCATCGATCCGGCCGACTGGCTGAACGCCTTTCCGCTGTCGATGATCATCATCGTCAATACCTGGCGCGGCATTGCTACCGCGATGATCCTGCTGACGGCTGGTCTGAGCACCATTCCCTCCGAGATCTACGAGGCGGCGCGCATGGATGGCGCGACACCTTCGCAGATGTTCCGCCGCATCACCCTGCCGCTGATGATGCCGACGATCCTGCTCTACATGCTGATCTCTGCCGTCTCCACCATCGCCGTTTTCGGCCTCGTCTATGCACTGACGCGCGGCGGGCCGGGCGGGGCGACGGAGGTCGTCAGCATCTACATCTACAACCAGTCATTCACGGCCTTCCAGCTCGGCTACGGCGCTGCGGTCGCGGTCGTCGCGCTCATCATCTCGCTGATCCTCGGCATCGGCTATGTGCGGGCCATGAAGGTGGAGGTCTGACATGGCCGTTATTTCTCCGAGCGAAGGTGCCAACAAGACCCGCTCCGACCTCATCGCCTATGCAACGCTGTCGATCATCTCGATCTTCTGTGCCGTGCCCTTCTTCTGGGTGCTGCTTGCCTCCTTCGACGGCAATGCGCAGCTCTTCCTACGCTGGCCGGAGCAGTGGACGCTTGCAAACTATGCGCGCGTCTTCACCAAGGAGGATGGGGCGAAGTGGCTGTTCAACTCGCTCTTCGTGGTTGGCGGCGCGACGCTTATCGTCATGGTGCTGGCGGGGCTTGGCGGCTATGCGCTGTCTCGCACACGCGCCTGGTGGAAGCTGCCCTTCCTCTACGCGATCCTGCTGATCCGCGTGCTGCCGCCGACGGCGCTCGTCGTGCCGCTCTACAAGTTCCTGCTGACGCTTAACAATGCTGAAGGCGCGCTTCTCAGGCCGATCTTCGGCAGCTATGCCCGCGATATCATGCGCTGGACAGGTTTCATCGATGGCTATCTCGGCATCATGCTGGTGCTCGCCACCATGCAGCTGCCGCTCGGGCTCTGGATCATGAAGACCTTCTTCGACGGGTTGCCGCGCGACTATGAGGAAGCGGCCGTCATGGATGGGGCGACGATGATGCAGCGCATTCGCCGCGTGCTGATCCCGCTTGCCATGCCGGGGCTGGCGGCCGCCGGTCTCTTCGCCTTCATGTCGGCCTGGGGCGATTTCCTGCTGCCGCTGATCTTCCTATCGTCGCCGGAGCTGCAGACGCTGCCGCTCGGTCTCTTCCGCGCTTTCCTGCGCATCAACGAGATCGACTACGGCCTGCTGACGGCGCTCGCCTTCATTTACCTGCTGCCTGCCGTCGTCGCCTTCGGCTTTGCGCGGCGCTTCCTCGTCCAGACTTTTTCGGGCGGTGTGAAGGGCTGAGATCAAGAAAGAGAAACGAATGATCAATCTCAGAAACGTTCGCAAATTCTATGGCGCGCTCGAAGTCATCAAGGGCGTCGACATCACGGTGGAAGACGGCGAATTTGCCGTCTTCGTCGGCCCGTCCGGCTGCGGCAAGTCCACGCTCTTGCGCATGATTGCCGGCCTTGAAGGCATCGACGAGGGCGATCTGGTGCTGAACGGCCAGCGCATCAACGACGTGCCGCCGGACAAGCGCGGCATCGCCATGGTGTTCCAGTCCTATGCGCTTTATCCGCATATGACGGTCGCGGAGAATATCGGCTTTTCGCTGAGCCTCAAGAAGGTGCCGGAAGCCGAAATCAAAAAGCAGGTGGAAGGCGTCGCCGAGATCCTGCAACTGACCGACTATCTCAGCCGCAAGCCGGGAGCACTATCCGGCGGCCAACGGCAGCGTGTGGCGATCGGCCGTGCGATCATCAAGAAGCCGTCGCTCATCCTGTTCGACGAGCCGCTGTCGAACCTCGATTCGGCGCTGCGCGTGCAGATGCGCGCCGAGCTGCAGCGCCTGCATCGCGAACTGAAGGCGACCGTTGTCTATGTCACGCACGACCAGGTCGAGGCGATGACGATGGCCGACCGGATCGTCGTTCTCAACAAAGGTGTCGTCGCCCAGCAGGGTGCGCCGATGGAGCTCTACCATCAGCCGGAAAACGAGTTTGTCGCGACCTTCATCGGCTCGCCGAAAATGAACGTGCTGCCGATGACGGCAACGCGCCGGGATGCCGGCAAGGTGCATCTGGAAAGCCCGTTCGGCCTTGCGATCGATCTCTCGGATGACAATGGCACTGTCCCGCAGGGCGAGGCGAAGCTCGGCATCCGGCCGGAGCATCTGAAGCTCGCACAGCAAGGGCAGGGCGATTTTTCGGCCGAGGTCGTCATCGTCGAGCGGCTCGGCGTCGAGACCTATCTGACGGTCGGTTCTCAACAACAGCCGATCGTCGTGCGCGCCGAGGGCGACATGACCATCCGTCCTGGCGATCGCGTCTCGCTCACAGCCGAGCGCGCCGCCTGCCATCTGTTTGATTCCGCCGGCCGGGTCGTCCGTTCGGCCCAAGCTTGAAACATCGAGGAATGACATGACAATCAAGGTCACGATCTGGAACGAAGGACGCCACGAGCAGGTTCACAAGGAGGTCCAGGAGATCTATCCTGACCGTATCGATGGCGCGATTGCCGCCGGTATCGCCCATCCCGATTTCGAGATCCGCCGCGGCACGCTCGACGATCCGGATGAAGGCCTGCCGGATTCCGTGCTCAATGATACCGACGTGCTGCTCTGGTGGGGACATATGGCCCATGAAGAGGTCAGCGACGGGCTGATCGACCGCGTGCAGCAGCGGGTGCTGAAGGGCACGGGGCTCTTGGTCCTGCATTCCGGCCATCACTCCAAGCTTTTCCGCCGGCTGATGGGCACAAATGCCAATCTCTCCTGGCGTGAGACGCCCGAGGGCGATCTGGAGCGCGTCTGGGTGGTCAACCCCTCGCATCCGATCGCCGAGGGCTTGCCGCCCTATTTCGAGGTCAATGCCTCGGAAATGTATGGCGAGCCCTTCGACATTCCGCAGCCGGATGAGCTGGTCTTCATCTCCTGGTATTCCGGCGGCGAAGTGTTCCGCAGCGGCTGCACCTTCCAGCGCGGGCGCGGGCGCATCTTCTTCTTCAGCCCCGGCCATGAGACCTATCCGATCTATCACGACAAGACGGTGCACAAGGTCATCTCGAACGGCATCCGCTGGGCGCAACAGAAGCACACGGATGGGCGCATCCTCGAAAACTGGCACCGCAAGGAGCCGCTGCACGGCCGGCCCGATAAGGCAAAGGCTTAAACAGTTCCTTCCGTGGGGGCTGGGCCATGATGGCCCTGGCTTCCGCGGCGATATTTGATGGAGGAGGGAATGCAGACCGTTTCGATGAAGGCGGATGGAGATGCCTTTCTCAGCAAGGCATTCTGGGTTTCCATCCATCGCGATCTGCCGCAGCGGCTGGATGCACTGGCGAGGCTTGCCGCCGAGCGGCCTGATGTCTTCGCTTTCGAAAGCAGCCAGAAGATCGCCGAGCGCTGCAATGTTTCGCAGACCAGCGTCATCCGCTTCGCGCATCATCTCGGCTTTGATGGTTTTGCCGAAATGAAGCAGGTCTTCCAGCAGGGTCTGCGGGCAGCGGCGCAGAAATAATCGTCAGGCCTTACGGATACTGTGCGCCGTTGGTCGTCGTATAGATCGAGTAGAGCGATTGTGTCGCCGTGATGAAGAGGCGATTCTTCTTCGGGCCGCCGAAGGTGATGTTGGACACGGTCTGCGGTACCTTGATCTTGCCGAGCAGCGTCCCGTCGGACGCGAAGCAGTGCACGCCGTCAGCAGCGCTCGTCCATAGATTGCCGGAGACATCGAAACGGAAACCATCCGGTATGCCGCTGTCGATCGAGCAGAAGTAGCGGCTGTTTGTCAGCTTGCGGCCATCCACGACATCGAAGACGCGGATGTGGCGCGGGACGTCATGATTGGCGGAACCGGAATCGGCGATGAAGAGTTGCCGTTCATCAGGTGAGAAGGCCAGCCCATTCGGCTGGATGAAGTCGGTCACGACGGCTTCGATATCGCCGGTCGCGGCATCGATGCGATAGACGTTCCGGCTTTCCTGCTCTTCCGGCGACTTGTGGCCTTCGTAATCGGACATGATGCCGTAGCTCGGGTCGGTGAACCAGATCGAGCCGTCGGATTTCACAACGACGTCGTTCGGGGAGTTCAGGCGCTTGCCGTTATAGCTGTCGGCCAGCACGGTGATGCGTCCATCAGGCTCCGTGCGGGTCACGCGACGGCCGCCATGTTCACAAGAGACGAGGCGGCCCTGTCGGTCGCGGGTGTTGCCGTTGACGTAATTGGAAGGCGAGCGGAAGACGGAGACTGAGCCATCCGGCACCCAACGCATCATGCGTTCGTTTGGAATGTCGCTCCAGAGCAGGCAATTCAGATCCGAGAACCAGACAGGACCTTCGGCCCAACGGCAGCCCGTGTAAAGCTCTTCCAGTACGGCGCTGCCGGCGATTAGCGCGCGAAAACGCTCGTCTTTGATGTCATAAAGCTCGCTTCCAGCCATGCCCGATTCCTCCCAGATCGCTCTTGTTTCTTCGTAGCGGCAAACGGAGAAATCTGCCAGAGCCCGAAGACGGAAAGCGTCGGGCTCAGGAACCTCGAAATGGCACGTCAGAGCGCCGACATCGGATGCGGCGAGCCGTCGTAAGCGCCCCAGATCGACTGGTCGAAGCAGATGACGGAGCCGGTCATCAGGCCAGATTCTCCGGAGGAGAGATAGGCGCAGGCGCGCGCCACTTCCTCCGGATCGACCAGCCGGCCGAAGGGCTGGCTTGCGGCCGCCTTGGCGAGCCAGTCATCGTCGGCCCTGTGAAATTCCCTCTGGATGCGGTCTTCGCCCTCGGAGGCCATCCAGCCGATATTCAGGCCATTGACGCGGATGCGGTTGCGCAGGAGCGCGTAGGCGGTGTTCTTGGTCAGCGTTTCCAAGGCACCCTTGGAGGCGCAATAGGCTGATATGAAAGGCTGGCCGGCCTTGGCGGACATGGAGCCGATATTGACGATGGTGCCCTCGATCTTTTCGCGACGCATGACCTTCACCACCTCCTGCATGAGGAAGAAGGGGGCGCGGACGTTGATGGCGAACATGGCGTCGAAGAGTTCGGGGCTGGTGTCGAGGATCGTGCCCCGGTCTGTGATGGCGGCGGCATTGACCAGCGCATCGACGCGGCCGAAGGTCTGATCGCAGACATGGACGACCTTCTGCGCATCCTCGACCTTGGCGAGATCGGCCTTGACGTAGACCACCTTCGCGCTGGTCCTGGACGAAATCTCCTCGGCCTTGGCCTTGCCTTTGGCCTCGTTGCGGCCGCAGATGACGATGCCCTTGGCGCCGCGTTCGGCGAAGAGGCGGGCGATGGTGGCGCCGAGGCCCTGTGTGCCGCCAGTGACGATGGCAATCTTGCCGTCGAGGCGGGCGTAATCCGTGCTCATATGTCTTTTCCTCCTGATGACATGCGAATGGCCCCTTACCGGCGGTAAGGGGCTCTGGGATGATGGCGTGGTGATGGCGGCGTCAGCTCAGCTTCCTGGCTGCCTGTTCGGCCAGGGCTTTGGTGAACGCCTCGTCGCTCCAGTTTTCCGAAAGCGCTTCATGCATAAGCTGCGCCTGGGTCTTCGGCGCAAGGCCGCCGAGGGGCGGGTCGCGGTCGAGATTGGTCGGGAAGGAATAGCCTTCCGCGCAGGAGGCCACCGCATTGGCGATCTCGCCGGCCGAAAGCTTCGCTTTCAGGGCCTTGAGGGCGGGGAAGAGTTTTGCGCTCATGCGCTCGCGATCGACCGTTTCCATCGCCCGGCCGAAAGCCGAGGAGACCTGCAAGAGGTTCGCCACGCGCTTGATATCCTTCGAGCGGTTGGTGCCGGCGGCGTGGAAGAGAGCGGGATTGAAGAAGACGACATCACCCTTTTCCAGCGGCAGCTGGATATGGTTCTGCTCGAAATAATCCTTGAATTCCTGGCGCTTGAGGGCGAGGTAGCCCGGCTCGTAGGTCTGGCTGTGCGGCAGGAAAAGCGTCGGGCCGCTTTCAAGCGGCATGTTGCAATGGGCAACGGCGCCCTGCAGGGTCAGCACCGGCGAGAGGCGGTGCACATGGGCCGGGAATTGCTCAATCACCTTGGAGGACTGGAAGCCGAGGTGATAGTCGCGGTGAGCCGATTGCGCCGCACCGCCCGGGTTCACGCGGTTGACCTGCGCCGTCATCTGGTAGTGCGGGCCGAGCCATGCCTCGCTTGCCAGCGCCACGATGGCATTGCCGTAGTAGCGGGCGAAATTCTCGGGGTCGGCAAGGCAATGCTTTTCCAGCGAGTTCCAGATGCGGTCATTGGCGCCCGGCTTGGCGAAATGATCGCCGCCGCCGGTCGAGGTACGGTGCTGCTCCTCGATGATCTCGTCGAAGATCGCACTCGCCCGGTCGATGATGCCGGTATCCTCATAGGCGTGCTTGAAGACGACGACGCCGGGGCCGACGCCGAAGGCTTCGCAGATTTCGGCAAGAACGGCGCGACGGCCTTCCAGCGTCGAGGCCGCCTCGATCACTTTGCGGCTGTCATAGATCAGTACGTTCTTTTCGACGGCTGCGGCCGTCGGATAATCGGCCAGTACAGTGGTCTTTTCGGCAAGCGCGCGGAAATCGCTGAGGTCGCAGGCGTCTTCGGTCAGCCAGACACGGTCGGCGCGCAGTTTCTGCTGGTTGTCTGATTTCATCGGGTGCTCCTCCATGTCCGATGAAGAGACTATACGCCGACGGCGATCCTGATGTAGATCAGGAATCCATCAAAAATCCATCAGAACACCAAGATGTAACGACGGCCATGGCCCATCCCTTCCTCGTCAAGGATATCGCTTTCCAGGCCGGCCTCAGTACGGCGACCGTCGACCGGGTGCTGAATGGCCGGCCCGGCGTGCGGCGGCAGACGGAGATGCGGGTAAAGGCAGCTATTGCCGAGTTGGAAAAGCAGGCGGGCGCCGACGTAGCCGGCCGCAAGCTTACGATCGATATCGTCATGGAGACGCCTGACAGGTTCAGCACGGCGGTGCGGGCTGCCTTCGAAACGGAGGTTGCGACTTTCCTGCCGACGGTTTTCCGTTGCCGCTTCCATTTCGCGGAAGTGATGCGGGCGGCGGAACTGGTGCAGCTTCTCGACCGGATCCGGCTACGCGGCACGCATGGCATCGTGCTGAAGGCGCCTGATGTGCCTGAGATTGTCGCAGCCGTTGCAAGACTCGATGTTGCCGATATCCCTGTTGTCACCCTTGTCACCGACCTGCCGAATTCTGCGCGGTCAGCCTATGCCGGCGCTGACAACAGGGCGGCGGGGGAGACGGCGGCCTATCTCATCGGCCGGCTGCTCGGCGCTTCCGGCGGCAAGGCGCTGGTGACGCTCTCAAGCGGCCGGTTCAGGGGCGAGGAAGAGCGGGAGATCGGCTTTCGCCGGGTGATCCGCGCCCATTATCCCTTGATCGGCATCATCGAAGTCAGCGAGGGGCATGGCACCGATGCGGCGACGGGCACGCTCGTTGCCGCAGCCCTTGCCGATGATCCCTCGATCAACGCCGTCTATTCGGTCGGCGGCGGGAATCGCGCGGTGCTCGCCGCCTTCGAGGCTGCAGGCCGGCCTATCTCGGTCTTCGTGGCGCATGATCTCGATGCTGATAATCGCGTCTTGCTTGGGGAACGGCGGATCGATTTCGTGCTGCATCACGATCTCAGAACCGATGCGCGTTCGGCTTTCCGCGCGATCATGGCCCGCGTAACCCCTGTCATCCGGACGGCGCCGGCGTCATTTTCAGCCGTCGAAATCGTTACGCCCTATAATATGCCGACGAGCCAATAGTCTGTTCGGGTTGATTGTCTTTCCATCTGCGGCAGATTCACGCTACAGCTTGCGGACAGCGAGGAGAGCGCATGGATCACAGCGACGTCGGCACAATCGCAGCATGGGTGACGGAACAGGGGCTGAACGGTGCGACCGAAGCTGAGTTGCTTGCCGGCTTCTGCGAAGCCTGCCGCAATGCCGGCATGCGGCTCGATCGCGCCATGGCGCTGATGGACACGCTTCACCCCGTGCATGAAGGCCGCGCCTTTCGCTGGGATAGTGTCGAGGATTTCGAGGGCGAATTCGAATATGGCCCTTCGAGCGAGGGTCAGGGGCTGGATACCTGGCGTCGGTCGGCCTTCTACCATCTCTGGACCAGCGGAGATCGAGAGGTGCGGCGCAGGATCGGCTTCGGTGATCCGACCGATTTCATCATGCTGGATCAGATCTATAAGCTCGGTCATACCGATTACGTCGCCATGGCGCATCGCTTTGCCGAGGCCGGCACGATCGGCGAGATGGATTGCTTCTTCTCGCATTTCTCGACCAAACATCCGGAAGGCTTTTCCGATCAGGATCTTGCGATCCTGCGCAAACTGGTGCCGGTGCTGGGGCTGGCAATCAAATGCGTGGCGCTCGCCCGTATCGCCCGCACGATCGCCGAGGTCTATCTCGGCGAGGATGCGGCGCGCCAGGTGATGGACGGCAAGATCTCGCGCGGCAAGACCGAGCGCATTTCGGCAGCCCTCTGGTTCTCCGACCTTTTGAACTACACGAAGATCTCGGACAATTCTCCGCCGGAAGAGATCATTCCGCTGCTCAACGAATATAGCGAGGCCGTGATCACCGCGATCCATGAGGCCGGCGGCAACGTGCTGAAGCTGATCGGCGACGGGGTGCTTGCTATCTTCAAGGGCGAGGAGCCGGCAGAAAGCTGTTCTGCGGCACTGAAGGCAGAGCGCCTGCTTCGGCAGAAGCTTGCAGCACTCAACGCCGTACGCGAAGTGGACCGGCGGCCGACGACGGATGTCTATATCGGCCTGCATATCGGCGATGTCTTCTACGGCAATATCGGCAGCCAGGACCGCCTGGACTTCACGGTCATCGGCCCGGCCGTCAACGAGGTGAGCCGCATTGCCTCGATCTGCCGGTCGGTCGATCTCAACGTGCTGATGTCGTCGGATTTCGAGGCGGCGATCCCCGAGTCGGAGCGCAATCTTCTCGCCTGTATCGGCCGCTATGCACTGCGTGGGGTCAAGCGCCCGCAGCTGCTCTATACGCTGGAAAGCGCGCGGTTGAACGGCTGACCAGCAAGACCCATTCAGTTTCAGGGCCTGCATAGGGTGCAGGGGGTGCATAGGCAGTTTTCTACGCTTACTGGGAAATGTCAGATTCGTTGTGTGTCATATGGATGTCTGACATTTCTCCGCGTAGGTAATAAAAAAACTATGCAAGCCATGCATCCTATGCACTCTGCCGATGATCCTGTTGGCCAGAGGTATGCCCAGCGGCTCGAATTCATTGCCTGAGCGATGGACTGATCCGTTTGAGCCAAGCAATGTTCGCTGCTCGCCAGAATGGCTCTATCTTCTTGTTTTAACGCAATTCCGGACGTAAAATCGCTGCGCAGTTTTGCTTGGAATTGCTCCTAGCGCAGTAATCCTTGTCCGCCATCGATCCAGACGGGCGTGCCGGTAATATGCCGGGCACGCTCGGAGGCCAGGAAGAGGATCGTTTCGGCGACATCGTCGCTCGACCCCGCCTTGCCGCCGGTGATCGGGATTTCGCCTTCCGGCCAGATGACGGGTACTTCGGTTTCTTCGCGATGACGTGTGGTGGTGTTGGCGGCGATGCTGGTCTCGATTGCTCCGGGGCAGACGGCATTGACGCGGATGCCATGTTTGCCGAGTTCGAGCGCGAGTTGCTGGACCATTGCGACCTGACCGGCTTTGGTTGCGGTATAGGCGGTGGCGCCCGGCGTGGTGAAGGTACGTGTGCCATTGATGGAGGAGACCACGACGATCGAGCCGCCGTTCATCTTCAGATAGGGCACGGTGAGATGCAGGGTCATGTAAGTGCCGCGCAGGTTGACGGCCATGGTCCGATCCCATTCGTCGGGCTTGAGGTCATCGATCGGCGCCCAGACGCCATTGATACCGGCATTGGCGATGACGATGTCGATGCCGCCGAAAGTCTCGGTCATTTTTCCGATGGCGGTGCGCATCTGGGTTTCGTCACTGGTATCGGCGGTCAGCTCGATCGACTGGCCGCCGGCGGCGATGATCTCCTTGCAGGTCTGTCGCACCTCGCTCTCGGTGCGGCTCAGCACCGCAACCTTTGCGCCTTCGGCCGCGAGCTTCAATGCGGTTGCCTTGCCGATGCCGGAGCCCGCGCCGGTCACCAATGCGGTCTTTCCCTGCAACTCCATGAGCCGCTCCTATTTGCGGTTGCCGGTAAGGCAATGATCAGGGCGGCTCTTGGTTCCGTACTTCGGGGCGATGGCGGCTATTTCAGAACGCTGTGACGCAGCGCCCATTTCTCCGGTCCGTGAACGGCGGCAAAGAGCAGGCCCGCCAGGAAACTGAAGTGATCGACGAAAAAGCCGAACTCGGCCTGGTTCTGCTGCCAGAGCGACGGACCATGGAAGGAAAAGGCGAGGAAGATCACGTAGATGCCGGCAAGCAGGCTGGCCTCGCTGAAGAAGGCGCCTGATATGAAGGCGAGCGCCAGCGCGGTCTCGAAGAAAGCAGCGATCCAGGTGAAGAATGTCGCCGCCGGAAAGCCGGCCGCGGTGATATAGGCTGCCGTCGCGCCGATGTCGGCGAATTTGAAGCCGGCCGCCATGAAGAAGATGAAGCTGAAGATGATGCGGGCAATAAGGATTGCGATTGCTCTGGACATGTGAAATCTCCTCTTTGAGTTTCCACTATGACGGACAAGCTGTCCGTTATCCGACAGGGCGAATGAAAAAGGGCCGCTTTTGCGGCCCTTTCGCTTACCATTCGGCGAAACTGCCGTCCTCGTGGCGCCAGATCGGGTTGCGCCAGCGGTGGCCTTCCTTGGCGCGCTCGATGACATAGGCTTCGTCCACTTCGACGCCGAGGCCGGGGCCTTGCGGGATGGAGACGAAACCGTCGGCATACTGGAAGACTTCCTTGTTGGAGATGTAATCCAGGATGTCGTTGCCCTTGTTGTAGTGGATGCCGAGGCTCTGTTCCTGAATGAAGGCATTGTAAGAGACGGCATCGACCTGCAGGCAGGCGGCAAGCGCGATCGGACCGAGCGGGCAATGCGGGGCGAGCGCCACGTCATAGGCTTCGGCCATGGCAGCGATCTTGCGGCATTCGGTGATGCCGCCGGCATGCGACAGATCCGGCTGAATGATATCGACATAGCCGTCGGAGAGAACCGACTTGAAGTCCCAGCGGGAAAAGAGGCGTTCGCCGAGCGCGATCGGTGTCGAGCAATGGTTGGCGATTTCCTTCAGGGTTTCGCGGTGTTCGGAGAGAACCGGCTCCTCGATGAACATCAGTTTGTAGGGTTCGAGTTCCTTGGCAAGAACCTTTGCCATGGGTTTGTGGACGCGGCCGTGGAAATCGACACCGATACCGACATGCGGGCCGATCGCCTCGCGGATCGTGGCGATGGTTTCCACCGCCTTATCGATCTTCTCGTTGGTATCGACGATCTGCATTTCCTCGCAGCCGTTGAGCTTGATGGCCTTGAAGCCGCGGGCGACGACGTCCTTGGCATTGCGGGCGACGTCGGAGGGGCGGTCGCCGCCGATCCAGGAGTAGACCTTGATGCGGTCGCGCACCTGGCCGCCGAGCAGCGAATGGATCGGCTGGCCGAGCGCCTTGCCCTTGATGTCCCAGAGCGCCTGGTCGATGCCCGATATCGCCGACATATGGATGGCGCCGCCGCGATAGAAGCCGCCGCGATACATCACTGTCCAATGGTCTTCGATCAGGAAGGGATCCTTGCCAACAAGATAGTCGGCGAGTTCGTGGACGGCCGCCTCGACAGTCAGCGCCCGGCCTTCGACGACAGGTTCGCCCCAGCCGACAATACCCTCGTCGGTTTCGATCTTCAGAAACAACCAGCGCGGCGGGACGATATAGGTGGTCAGTTTGGTGATCTTCATGGAAATCGTGCTTTCGTTTCGCTTCGTGTTCCCATCAGCGGCCGAGCCGCCGATATTGTTCTGAGTTCGGTTATTTCGTCCGGCCGGCGGCGGTGAGGTCGCGTTTGGCGAGGTCGAGGATTCGGTTGACGCAATCGCGCGCGCCCGACGCATCCCGCAGGCGCAGTGCCTCGACCACCTTGCCATGCAGGGCAAGTGCCTCGCGGTGATCGGGCATCGCGACATTCGAGGCATGGAGCGCAAATTTCAGGGCGGCATGGATGGCGCTGGAGAGGCGGTGGAAGACCTGGTTGTGGCTCGCCTTCAGAAGCACCGTATGAAAGAGCAGATCAGCCTCGGTGAAGGCCTCGGAATCGTCGCTCGCCGATTGCATGCGCTGCCAGGCCTCTTCGAGATCGGCGATTTCCTGCGTGCTGGCGCGGCTTGCAGCATATTCGGCGGCAGCCGGCTCGATGGTGCGGCGGGCTTCGAGGATGCTGGCAAGCAGGTCGAAATCGCCGAGATGCGGTCCCATCCATTCCAGCACATCCTGATCGAGGATGTTCCATTCGTCCTTGTCGCAGACGGTAGTGCCGATGCGCGGCCTGCCGCGCACCAGCCCCTTGGATTCCAGAACCTTCAGGGATTCGCGGATGACGGTGCGGCTAACGCCATAGAGGTCGCAGAGATCGTTTTCGCGCGGCAGCAGCGTGCCGGCGGGATAGCGATTGGCGCAGATATCGCCGGCGATCGCCGCCGTGACGTTACGGCGGACGCGCGGCCGGCGCTCGGGCGCCGAGGCTTTTTCATCGCGTCTCGGTGCTGATTGCATCGGAAATTCCTCGTGACCCGTCTTCTAAAGCAATCATCATACACAGGCAATCTTCTTGTATGATGATTGTCATTCAATCTGGTGTCGTCTTCCGCGGATAGAGGACTATATTGCCGGTCGTAAGGGCAGAGTGTCCTTCGCGGTGGAGCGGCGCAACGCTTCGAAAATCAATCGAAACAGGAGGACGGCATGCAGATCAATCGTACAGCTTCGGCCCATTGGTCGGGTGGTCTCAAGGACGGCAAGGGGCAGATCTCGACCCAGAGCGGCGCGCTGAGCAATTATCCCTACGGCTTTGCAAGCCGCTTCGAAGGCATTGCCGGCACGAACCCTGAGGAGCTTATCGGCGCTGCCCATGCAGGCTGCTTCACCATGGCGCTGTCGCTGATCCTCGGCGAAGCCGGCCTCAAGGCCGACCATATGGAAACCTCGGCCAAGGTGACGCTGGAAAGCGTCGAAGGCGGCTTTGCCATTACCGCTATCCACCTGTCGCTGTCGGGCAGCATTCCAGGCGCCGACCAGGCGAAGTTCGAAGAGCTCGCCGGGATGGCGAAAGCCGGCTGCCCGGTTTCCAAGGCGCTGTCCGCCGTTCCGATCACGCTCGACGTTAAGCTCGTCTGATCTTTCAAGCCTGTTTTCGTTCCGATGCCGCAGCCTGCCCAGGCTGCGGCATTTTATTTGCATCGCAAAATCATTGACAAGTGAAGGATGATATTTTACGACTGACGAAATTCAAAATTCGTCAGTCGTAAAATATCAGGCCTGAAACCATGAATGACATCGCGGAAACCACTCTGGACGTCACACGGCAGGAAAATATCACCCGCATCTTGGATGCGGCCGAGCGGCTTTTCCGCCACTACGGCTATTCCAAGACGACCGTCGCGGATGTGGCCCGCGACCTCGGCATGTCGCCTGCCAATATCTACCGTTTCTTCGCCTCCAAGGTTGAGATCCACCAGGCGATCTGCGGACGCATGCTGGCGATGAGCTATGAGCTTGCGGCCAATATCTGCCATCAGAAGATCAGCGCTTCCGACCGGCTGCGCCAGTACGTGCGCAGCCAGTACCAGCTGACGCTCGACATGATGCTCGATCAGCAGAAAGTACATGAGATGGTGATCGTCGCGATCGAACGCGACTGGCATGTTATCGAGAAGCACATCGACTCCATTCACGCATTGATTGCCGACGTTATCCGCGACGGCATCGCTGCCGGTGAATTCGCCGACCAGGACCCCGAGGTCGCCTCCCGCTGCTTCGGAGCGGCGACCATCAATCTCTGCCACCCGCAAATGGTTGCCCAATGTCTTGCCAAGACAAACCGGGCGGCCGTGGACGAACTGATCGAATTTGCGATCAGGGCACTCAGAAAATAAGCGCGGCAAAAACCGTCAAGAAAACCCGAAACGATCAGGAGTGCGAAAGATGTTTTCGCTCAAGACCTTCAGCAACCGCATGCCGTCCGTCATGAGCCTCGCGCTCGTAAGCGCAGTCGCGCTTGGCGTCGCCGGCTGCACGGAAGAAAAGGCGGAGGTCAAGGACGTTATCCGGCCAGTCAAGGTCGTCGAGATCGCCAAGGCTAGCGATACCCGTACACTGGATTATTCCGGATCCGTGAGGGCGCGCACCGAAATGAACCTCGGCTTCCGCGTCGCCGGCAAGATCACCGAGCGTCTCGTCGATATCGGCGAGCAGGTGAAGCCGGGTGACGTTCTCGCGCGGATCGACTCGACCGACTATCAGCTTGCGGTGAAGACTGCCGAGGCCAACCTCGCCGCTGCCGAAAAGGCCGTCGAGACGGCCGATATCGCCAACCGCCGCGCCGAGCAGCTGTTCGACAAGAATGTCGCGCCGAAATCACAGGTCGAGCAGGCTTCTCTCAGCCATGATCAGGCAATTTCGAGCCGCGACGCTGCCGCTTCCGCGCTCGATCAGGCGAAGAACCAGGTGAGCTATACGGAACTCAAGGCTGACCACCGCGGTATCGTGACCACCATCAATGCCGATGTCGGACAGGTCGTGGGATCCGGCACGCCCGTCGTTGCCGTTGCCGTCGATGGCGAGAAGGAAGTACAGATCGCGGTGCCCGAAAACGATATCGCCCAGTTCAAGCCCGGCAAGACAGTGAAGGCGAGCTTTTGGTCCGATGACAAGCTTGTGCTTGACGGCACCGTTCGCGAGGTCGCAGGCAGCGCCGATCAGCAGTCGCGTACCTTCGCCGTGCGTGTCAGCCTGCCGAACGATCCGCGTGTGCTGCTCGGCATGACGGCGACGATCGAGGCCGATGTCAGCAATATGGATACCTACGTTTCCATCCCGCTCAGCGCGCTGGCGCAGAAGGACGGCAGGAAGGTCGTCTGGACCGTCGATCGCGGAACGGCAACCGTGCATTCCCGCGGCATCGAGGTCGCCGATTTCACCGGCGATGGCGTGCGCGTAACCAAGGGGCTCGACAATGGCGATCTCGTCGTTGCCGCCGGTACCCAATTCATGAGCGAAAACCTGAAGGTCAAGCTTCCCGATCAGCAATCGGCTTCGGCCGATACGGACGCAACCGTCCGCTGAAAGAATAGGGAGAGGGAACAGGATCATGGACGCCAACACCACTGAAAAGCGGCCCTTCAATCTTTCGCGCTGGGCGATCGGCCATCCGGGCATCGCACGCTTCCTGTTCGGGCTGATCCTGATCACCGGCGTGCTCGGCCTGACACGCATGGGCCAGAAGGAAGATCCGGACTTTACCTTCCGCGTCATGGTCGTCCAGGCGCTCTGGCCGGGGGCCTCCCTTCAGGACATGGAAGACCAGGTCACCAACAAGATCGAGCGCAAGCTGCAGGAAACCCCGCATCTCGACTGGGTGAAGTCCTATACGCGTGCCGGCAGCACAATCATCACCGTGCAGGTAAAGGGTGATACGGATTCCGCCCAGGTGGCAGACGCCTTCTACCAGGTGCGCAAGAAGGTCGGCGATATCAGCGGCGACCTGCCGCAGGGCCTGCTCGGCCCGTATTTCAACGACGAATTCGGCGACACTTTCATCACGCTGCATTCGATCAGCGGCGACGGTTATTCCTATCCTGAGCTGAAAAAGTACGCGATCCAGGCGCGTGACATGCTGCTGACGACGCCTGGTGTCGAAAAGGCCGTCGTCATCGGCGATCAGCCGGAGAAGATCTATATCGACGTCTCCTCCAAGGCGCTCGCCGAGCGCGGGCTGACGATTCCCGACCTTCAGAATGCCATCAAGGGCCAGAATGCCGTTGACCCCGCGGGCAATGTCGATACCGGTCTACGTTCGGTGCGTATCTCGGTCGAAGGCAATGTCCACAAGGTAGAAGATATCCGCGAACTGCGCCTGCGCTCCGGCAATCAGGTGACGCGCCTCGGCGATATCGCCACCGTCACCTCCGGCCTCGAAGATCCCTACCAGCGCAAGTACCGGTATAACGGGCACGATAGCGTGCAGGTCGGCGTCGTCATGGCCAAGGGCTTCAAGGTCACTGACGTCGGCAAGGACGTGGACGCGACCTACAAACGCTTCGAGGACTCGCTGCCTTACGGCGTCTCGGTCGATCAGATTTCCAACCAGCCTGACGTCGTGACCGATGCAGTCAGCGAATTCATGCATGCGCTCGGCGAAGCGCTCGCCATCGTGCTCATCGTCTCGTTCCTGTCAATCGGCTGGCGCTCGGGTCTTGTCATCGCCATCGCCATTCCTCTGGTATTGGCTGCGACCTTTGCCATCATGTACGAACTCGGCATCGACCTGCAGCGCATCTCGCTCGGCGCTCTCATCATCGCGCTCGGCCTGCTCGTCGACGATGCAATGATCGTCGTGGAATTGATGGAGCGAAAGCTCGAGGAAGGTCTCGTCAAGATCGATGCGGCGAGCTTCGCCTATTCCTCGACTGCCTTCCCGATGCTGACGGGCACGCTGATCACGACCGCCGGCTTCATTCCCGTCGGCTTTGCGGCATCGACGGCCGGCGAATATGTGCGCTCGCTCTTCTATGTCGTCGGCATTGCGCTGGTGACTTCCTGGTTCGTGGCGGTCTATTTTACGCCATGGCTCGGCTACATGATCCTGAAGCAGCGCAAACATGCGGGAGGCGATCATCATGACGTGTTCGACACGCGCTTTTATCGCGGTCTGCGTCGTACAGTCGGTTGGGCGGTGCGCCATCGGGTCATCGTGCTCGCGCTGACGCTTGCCACTTTCGTCACCAGTCTCTGGAGCTTCCAGTTCATTCCGCAGAACTTCTTCCCGCAGTCCTCCCGTCCGGAAATCCTCGTCGATCTCTGGCTGCCGGAGGGAACCAGCATCAAGCAGGTGGAAGTCGAGGCCAAGGCGCTCGAAGCCAAGATGATGGACGACCCCGACAAGAAGTTCATCGCCACCTATATCGGCGAAGGCGCACCGCGCTTCTTCCTGCCGCTCGACCAGCAGCTGCGCAACCCGAACTATGCCCAGCTCCTGATCATGGCCAATGACGAACCGGCCCGCGAGCGGCTGATCACCAAGCTCAGGACGATCCTGGCAGAAGATTTCCCCGATATCCGCGGCAAGGTCGATCGTCTCTTCCTCGGCCCGCCGACGGGCTGGCCGGTGCAGATGCGCGTGATGGGTCCGGATCGTGCCGAAGTGCGCAGGATCGCCGATCAGGTGAAGGAGCGTTTCAACAGGGATCCGATACTCGGTGCCGTTCATGACGACTGGCTGGAACCGGTGCCGGCGATGAAGCTGGTCATCGACCAGGACCGTGCCCGCGCACTCGGCGTCACCTCGCAGCGCGTTCGCCAGATGCTGCAGACCGCCATGTCCGGCGCGCCGCTCGACGACTTCCGCGACGGCGAGGAGACGGTTTCGATCGTCGCCCGTGAGCCGGATGCGAACCGTTCGCTGCTCTCGGCCGTCAACTCGGTCTATGTGCCGACGGATTTCGGCGGTTTCGTCCCGGTCTCGCAGATCGCCAAGGTCGTGCCTGTCGTTGAACAGGGCCTCGAATGGCGGCGCGACCGCCTGCCGACGATCAGTGTCCGCGCGACGCTGCCCGATGGCATTCAGTCGAACGACGTGGTGACCAAGCTCTACAACGACATGCAGGATCTGCGCGACAGCCTGCCCGCAGGTTACAAGATCGAGATCCAGGGTGGGGCCGAGGATTCGGCCGAAAGCCAGGCTTCGATCGCGGCCAAGGCGCCGATCATGCTCGTCGTCATCATGATCCTGCTGATGGCCCAGTTGCAGCATTTCGGCAAGGCGATGCTCGTCTTTGCCACCGGTCCGCTCGGCATCATCGGCGCGGCCTCGGCCCTGCTGATCAGCGGCGCGCCCTTCGGCTTCGTGGCGATCCTCGGCGTCATCGCGCTGCTCGGCATCATCATCCGCAACTCGATCATTCTCGTCGACCAGATCGACCAGAATATCAAGGCGGGCATGCACAGGCAGGAGGCGATCATCAGCGCGGCTGTGAACCGCTTCCGGCCGATCACGCTGACGGCGCTGACGGCGGTGCTGGCGCTGATCCCGATCTCGCGCGGCGTCTTCTGGGGTCCGCTCGCCTACGCCATGATGGGCGGCATCCTTGTCGCCACCGTGCTGACCATCCTCGTGCTGCCGGCCGGCTATGCCCTGTTCTTCGGCCGCGAGCCGAAGGCCAGGAATGACGAACATGCCAATGCCAACCAGGAAGAGGCGGATGGGGATATCCATCATCCGCCGGCATTGGCAGCCGAATGAGGCAATGGCGCGGTCGAGGCCGCGCCATTTTTGTTTCAGCTCATCCGGTTCGGCAGCTAGCCGGTAAAGCCTAATATTTTCCAGCGGCCGAGAAGACGATGGCGCTAAACGGGAGTAAAGATCGCTCTACATAAGCTTGAGGGAGGTGTGGCCGTGGCCGATTACCGTCTGGAAGCGAGCTGGAGTCCGGTCGAAGGAAGCTTTGGGCGCTTCACCTTCACGCTATTCAATCTGTCCACCAAACCGCTGTCCGGCTTTACGCTTGCCTACACGTCGTTAACTCGCGTGGCGGACAAGTATGTCGCCGAGGGTGCGGCACTGAAGCGGCGCGTGGCGAATTTTCATGAGTATTCTCCGCCTGAGGGGCTCACCATCAAGCCAGGTGGCAGCTGGCAGTTTACGGTGGAAGGCCTGACGAACAGACCGAAGCATGTCACGTCGGGCATCAAATCCGCCTACCTTACGCTGGCCGATGGCCGGCACGTGCCCGTCAGCTTTGGCGATCTGATGCTCGCTGGTGCCGAGCGCGGCGAATTGCAGGAGCTTCTGCCGAGGGGCGAGGTGACGGAGCCCTTCTCGCTGCTGCCCTGGCCGTTGTTCTTGTCGTTGCGGCCGGACGATATGCCGCCCGTCGCGCTTTATCCGGCAGCTGGCTCGAGTGCCAAGAATATCAGGGCCGTAGAGAAGGTGCTCGCCCTCTACCAGCGGCTCTTTCCGGCGGAAAACGTGCCTTTCACGCTGCAGCCGGTTCAGGGGGGGCGGCAGATCCGCTTCAAGGGGGAATCCTCGATCATGGAGGCGGCCTATGAACTGCGTTTCACGGCACAGGAGATCATTCTTGGCACCGACGATGCGGGTGGGCTGCTTTACGGGTTGATCAGTCTTGCGCAACTGCTGCATGGAGCGCGCCACAATCCGGAAACCTTCCAGTTTCCAGTCTTCGGCACTATCGCCGATCAGCCCCGCTACACATGGCGCGGCTGTCATCTCGATGTTAGCCGGCAGTTTTATCCGGTCCCTGATATCAAACGGCTGATCGATATCCTCGCCTGGAACAAGCTCAATGTTTTTCACTGGCATCTGACCGACGATGAAGCCTGGCGGCTGGAGATCAAGGCCTATCCTGAGCTTACGGAGATCGGTGCAAAACGCGGGCCTGACGAAATCCTGTTGCCGCAGCTCGGCGATGGCGCGGAGCCGCGTTCAGGATTTTACAGCCAGGAAGATGTCCGCGGGATCGTTGCTCATGCAGGCATGCTGCGTGTCGAAGTCGTGCCGGAGATCGATATACCCGGTCACAGCTCCGCAGCACTCCTCTCCCTCCCGCGGCTCGTCGATGGACAGGAGGCGCCGGACGGTTACCGGTCGGTGCAGGGATATCCAAACAATGCGCTCAATCCAGCGGTCGAATTCACTTATGAGTTCCTCGGCAAGGTGTTCGACGAAATGCTCCCGCTCTTTCCGTCCGATTATATTCATATCGGCGGCGACGAGGTGCCGCACGGCTCTTGGCTTGCCTCGCCGCTTTGCAGAGCGCTGATGGAGCGTGAGAAGCTTGCGGGCACGGCCGAACTGCAATCCTATTTCCTCCGGCGGATCAAGGCGATGCTTGCCGAGCGCGGCAAGAAGCTTGCCGGCTGGAACGAGGTTTCGCAGGGCGGCGGCGTCGATCGCGTGGGCACGCTGCTGATGGCCTGGGAGAAGCCGGAGGTCGGTATCGAGCTTGCGGGTGAGGGCTATGATATCGTCATGACGCCGGGTCAGGCCTACTATCTCGACATGGCGCAGGCCGAAGACTGGCGAGAGCCGGGTGCCAGCTGGGCCGGCTTCACGCCACCGGAAAAGACCTATGCCTACGAAGCCGAAGGCGAGTTGGCTGAGGAGCTGAGAGAGCGGATGCGCGGTATCCAGGCCTGCATCTGGGGCGAGAATTTCGTCTCGCGGGCCTATTTCAATCGCCTGGTTTTCCCGCGGCTATCGGCCGTCGCCGAAGCGGCCTGGACTCCCTGTCTGCGAAAGGACTGGCTGCGCTTTGCCGCGATCGTCCGGATGTGGCCGACGCTCTAGAATTCTGTTTTAGGCGATCCGGCAAAGCCGCCGCACAGTTATCGGAGTTGCACTATGCAGCTTCAGCCTTGAGGCCCAGAAGTGCCGCGCCGATCAGGCCCGGTTCGATACGGCATTCGCTGCGCACGACCAGCGGGCGGTCGAATTTCCGCAGGATACGAGCGCGCACCGCCTGATCCAGCTCCGCCAGCAGCGGCTCCACATTCGAGAGGCCGCCGCCCACGGGCACGATGGTCGCGCCTGTGATGTTGATGGCGAGTGCCAAGGGCGAGGCGACGAGATCGACATAGACGTCAATCGTGCGGTTGGCCTTCTCCTCGCCGTTGCGCCAGTTGGCGATGATTTCCTCGCTGGAGAAATCGAGATCGTGCAGCGTCTTGTGCAGGCGTTCCAGACCACGTGCGCCGCCGACGGTATCGACACAGCCCTTCTGGCCGCAGCCGCAGGAATAGGCGGGGATGGCAACCGGCGGAGTGCCTGCCTGCGATGCGATGATCGGGCCATGGCCCCACTCGCCGGCAAAGCCGCCCGACGCATTGATGAGGCGACCATCCGAGACGACGCCGCCGCCGACGCCGGTGCCGAGGATCGCGCCGAAGACGATGCGATGGCCGCGACCGGCGCCGAGTTCGGCTTCCGCCATGGCGAAACAATCGGCATCATTGGCGATCAGCACGGGCAGGCCGAGCTCAGTCTCCAGGTCGGCTGCGAGGTTGCGGTCGTGGATGCAGGGGATATTGGCGACGATGAGGCGCTGCGTGTCCGGGTCGACGACACCGGCAATCGAGAGCGCAATGCGCGAGGGCTGCTCGCCGGCCTCAGCGATAAAGCTCCTCAGCGTCTCGACGAAGGCCGGGAAGTCATCCTTGGGGGTCGGGCGGCGGCCAAGCGGTACGATGTCGGATTCCGAATGCGCAATCCCGCCCTTGATGGCGGAGCCTCCGATATCGAATGAAATAATCATCTGAGCCTGCCAATTGTCTGTGCTTGGCGTCTGCTCGCACTCTTGGCGACGGATTACAAGGATTATTCGATAAATGAACAAAGCCTGATCGTTATGATCTGATAATTTCATCCGCCAAGGTCATGCTATTGGCATATTACATGGGCAAGCTTCCTATCATTCACCTTTCCGACGCCGGATTCATGACAATCGAAAATACCGAAACTCAAAGAACCACCGCACGCAGGCCGCGTCCGAAAGGCCGGCGCCTGTCCTCCATCCTGCGACAGATGGCGGCGGACCGAAGCCGCGAACGTGTGTCGATCGGCGACCTGTTCCAGACGATGGGTGACCGGGCGATCGGCGCGCTGATGCTGATCTTCGCATTGCCGAACGCTTTTCCGACGCCGCCCGGCACCTCGTCGCTGCTTGGAGCACCCCTGATCTTCCTCGCCGCCCAGCTTACCTTCGGCCTGAAGCCGTGGCTGCCGAAGGCGATTGCGGCGCGCTCCATGCGACGGGAGGATTTCGAGACGATCGTCGGGCGCATTCATCCCTGGCTTGCCTGGGCGGAGCGCATGCTGCAGCCCCGATTGAGTCTCCTCGTCGAGCCGCCGGCGGAATATCTGGCGGGCTTCTGCTGTCTGGTTCTGGCAATCGTTCTCGTGCTGCCGGTGCCGCTCGGCAATATCCTGCCGGCGATTGCGACTTCGCTCTTCGCCTTTGCCATTCTTGGCCGAGACGGGCTGTTTTCGCTTCTCGGCTTTGCCATGACGGCCGTCTCGCTCATCGTTGCCGGTGGGGTGATCTACGGTCTCGTCAAGGCGGCCATCTACATCGTCATGCAGTGGTTTGGATAAGGAAGCGGTTGCTCATTTTTTCAACGCCCTCGACATTTGCCCGATTTTTGTTTTGATCTGGCGCCAGATAGACTCAAAGAAATTAATCGGCGGCGATAGATGGTAAAAAGAGCGGAGACTTCCGGACGGCTGGACGACGCGGCGCGCGCCGGCTGGCTTTATTATGTCGCCGGCCGCACGCAGGATGAGATCGCGTCCGCCATGGGTATTTCGCGCCAGTCGGCGCAGCGGCTCGTTTCGCTTGCCGTGGCTGAACGGCTGATCAAGGTGCGGCTCGACCACCCGATCGCCGCCTGCCTTGAACTCGGAAACCAGCTGCGCAAGAAATTCGGTCTGCGCCATGTCGAGATCGTTCCGAGCGATCCCGGCTCGTCGTCGACGACGGTCGGAATTGCCGAAGCGGCTGCTTCTGAAATCGAGCGCTGGCTGAAACGACCAGATCCGATCGTGCTTGCCGTCGGTACGGGCCGAACGCTGAAGGCGGCCGTCGACCAGTTGCCGGCAATCGAATGTCCCAATCATCGGATCGTGTCGCTGACGGGCAATATCGCTCCTGACGGTTCAGCCGCTTACTACAACGTCATCTTCAGCATGGCCGATGCCGTCAAGGCGCGGCATTATCCGATGCCGCTGCCGGTTCTCGTCACCTCGGCGGAGGAGCGGGAACTCCTGCACGGCCAGCAGCTCGTACGCTCGACGCTGGCGATCAGCGCGCAGGCGGATGTGACCTTCGTCGGTATCGGCGAACTCGGCATCGACGGCCCGCTCTGCGTCGATGGTTTCCTCGAAAAAGACGAGATGATGGAGCTGATGCGCAGCGGCGCCGTGGGTGAGATCTGCGGCTGGATTTTCGATCTGGACGGCAGGCTGCTCGACAACCCGATCAACGAGCGTGTTGCTTCCGCTCCCATCCCGCCGCGCGATTCGTCCACAGTCATCGGAATTGCCAAGGGCAAGCGCAAGTTCAAGGCGATCAGGGCTGCCATCACAGGCCATCAGGTGAATGGTTTGATTACCGACGAAGAGACGGCTGAGTTTTTGCTCAGTAACTGAGCAAAAATATTACCATTTTGAATCAATAACATAGCTCGATTGTTCGGCATCGCAGCAACGATTGCCAATTGACAAATTTTCTCCGTTGATGAGTAATTGCCCATGAGCAAAGCGAATGCTCACACCCATCTTCTGGGAGGAAGATATGACATTGAGAACTCTCCTGCTGGGCGCCTGCTCAGCAATGGCGTTTGCCGGCATGGCTTCGGCCGAAACGCTGACAATCGCGACCGTGAACAACGGCGACATGATCCGGATGCAGAAGCTGACGGATGACTTCAAGGCGAAGAATCCCGGCATCGACCTTGAATGGGTAACCCTCGAAGAAAACGTACTGCGCCAGAAGGTCACGACCGACATCGCGACCAAGGGTGGCCAGTATGACGTCCTCACGATCGGCACCTATGAAGTTCCGATCTGGGCAAAGCAGGGCTGGCTCCTGCCGCTCGACAATCTCGGCGACAGCTACGACGTGAATGACCTGCTGCCGGCTATCCGCAGCGGCATCAGCCAGGACGGCAAGCTCTATGCAGCTCCGTTCTACGGCGAAAGCTCCATGGTCATGTACCGCAAGGACCTGTTCGACGCTGCCGGCCTGAAGATGCCCGATGCGCCGACCTGGGACTTCATCGCAGACGCTGCGAAGAAGATCACCAACAAGGACAAGGAAATCTACGGCATCTGCCTGCGCGGCAAGGCCGGCTGGGGCGAAAACATGGCCTTCCTGACGGCTATGTCGAACTCTTTCGGCGCCCGCTGGTTCGATGAACAGTGGAAGCCGCAGTTCGATCAGCCCGAGTGGAAGGACACGCTGACCTTCTACGTCAACCTGATGAAGGAAGCCGGCCCTCCCGGTGCTTCTTCCAACGGCTTCAACGAAAATCTGGCGCTCTTCCAGACCGGCAAGTGCGGTATGTGGATCGACGCAACGGTTGCTGCTTCCTTCGTGGCCGATCCGAAGCAGTCGCAGGTTGCCGACAAGGTCGGCTTCGCGCTGGCTCCGGACAAGGGCCTCGGCAAGCGCGGCAACTGGCTCTGGGCCTGGAACCTCGCCATACCGGCAGGCTCTCAGAAGTCTGAAGCAGCCGAGAAGTTCATCGCCTGGGCAACGAGCAAGGATTACACCAACCTCGTCGCCGAAAAGGAAGGCTGGCTGAATGCACCTCCCGGCACCCGCACCTCGCTCTATGCCAGTGCGGACTACCAGAAGGCTGCTCCCTTTGCGAAGATGACGCTCGACAGCATCAACTCCGCCGACCCGACCAAGCCGACTGTCAAGCCGGTTCCCTATGTCGGCGTCCAGTTCGTGGCGATCCCGGAATTCCAGGGCATCGGTACGGCTGTCGGCCAGCAGTTCTCCGCAGCGCTTGCCGGCCAGATCTCGGTCGATCAGGCCCTGCAGAGCGCGCAGCAGCTGACCACCCGCGAAATGACCAAGGCGGGCTATATCAAGTAAAACCTCCTGAGCATGTACGGAATGCTTGACATTCCGCACCTCCGGGCCGCCGATCATCCGAACTGTATCGGCGGCCGCTTTTTTCAAAGCTGTTTCGCAGCCATTTCCGCTTCAGATCAGACCGGTGATTGCTATGGCAACGTTCCACACTCGCTCCGCAGCACGCCTAATGATAGCACCTTCGGTGGTGCTGCTCTTCGCGTGGATGATCGTCCCGCTGGCGATGACGATTTACTTCTCCCTGCTGAATTACAATTTGCTCAGCCCGGGCATGGAAACCTTCGTCGGTCTCTTAAACTACCAATATTTCCTCACCGATCCGGCCTTCTTCGCAGCGCTCATCAATACGCTGGTGCTGGTCGCCGGTGTGCTTCTGATCACCGTCGTCGGCGGTATCCTCTTTGCGCTGCTGCTCGACCAGGACATTTACGGTCAGGGGATAGTGCGCATTTTGGTGATCGCGCCTTTCTTCGTTATGCCGACGGTGGCAGCGCTTGTCTGGAAGAACATGTTCATGAACCCGGTCAACGGCCTCTTCGCCTATATGGCAAAGGCTGTCGGCCTGCAGCCGATCGACTGGCTGGCAAGCGTGCCACTGTTCTCGATCATTCTGATCGTGGCCTGGCAGTGGCTTCCCTTCGCCACGCTGATCCTGCTCACGGCGCTTCAGTCGCTTGATGAAGAGCAGAAGGAAGCCGCCGAAATGGACGGCGCCGGCCCGATCTCGAAGTTCATCTACATCATCCTGCCTCACATGGCCCGCGCCATCACCGTGGTCATCCTGATCCAGACGATCTTCTTGCTGTCGGTCTTTGCCGAAATCCTGGTCACCACCAATGGCGGTCCGGGCACACAGAGCACAAACCTCACTTATCTCGTCTATGTACAGGCGCTGCTGCAGTTCGATATCGGCGGGGCTTCGGCGGGCGGTATCGTGGCGGTCGTGCTTGCCAATATCGTCGCGATCTTCCTCGTCCGCCTCGTCGGCAAGAATCTGGAGGCTTGAGATGGCTAGAAAGGTCACCACCCAACGCAAGGTCATCATGACCGCGATCGCCTGGGCGCTCGCTATCCTGATCTTCTTCCCGATCCTCTGGACTTTCCTGACGAGCTTCAAGTCGGAGGCAGATGCCATCGCCTCACCGCCGCAGTTCCTGTTCTTCCACTGGACGACGGAGAATTATGCCGAGGTGCAGAGCCGCTCTAACTATCTCAGCCACTTCATGAATTCGGTGGTGATCTCCTTTGGCTCCACGCTGATCGGCCTCATCATTGCCATTCCGGCCGCCTGGGCCATGGCCTTTGCGCCGACCAAGCGGACGAAGGATGTGCTGATGTGGATGCTGTCGACGAAGATGATGCCGCCGGTCGGCGCGCTCATCCCGATCTACCTGATGTTCCGCAATTCGGGCCTGCTCGATACGCGCACCGGCCTCGTCATCGTGCTGACGCTGATCAACCTGCCGATCATCGTGTGGATGCTTTACACCTACTTCAAGGAAATCCCCGGCGAGATTCTCGAAGCCGCCCGCATGGACGGAGCCTCGCTCGCCAAGGAAATCATCTATGTGCTGACGCCGATGGCGGTGCCGGGCATTGCCTCGACGCTGCTGCTCAACATCATTCTTGCCTGGAACGAAGCCTTCTGGACGCTGAACCTGACAGCCTCCAAGGCGGCACCGCTCACGGCCTTCATCGCCTCCTATTCGAGCCCGGAAGGCCTGTTCTATGCCAAGCTTTCGGCAGCATCGACCATGGCGATCGCGCCGATCCTCATTCTCGGCTGGTTCAGCCAGAAACAACTTGTCCGCGGCCTGACCTTCGGCGCGGTGAAATAAGATCATAGGGAGAGAAACATGGGCAGCATTACCCTTCAAAAGGTTTCGAAGGTCTTCGGCGAAGCCAAGGTCATCCCTTCGATCGATCTCGATATCCGGGACGGCGAGTTTGTCGTCTTCGTCGGCCCGTCGGGCTGCGGCAAGTCCACGCTCCTGCGCCTGATCGCCGGCCTCGAGGATGTCTCCGGCGGCAAGATCGTCATCGACGGCAAGGATGCGACCGAGAAGGCGCCATCCGAACGGGGTCTGGCGATGGTCTTCCAGTCTTACGCGCTTTATCCGCACATGAGCGTGCGCAACAATATCGCCTTCCCGCTGAAGATGGCCGGCATGGACAAGACAGAGATCGACCGCAAGGTGGATGATGCGGCGCGCGTGTTGAATCTCGGCGACTATCTGGATCGCAAGCCGCGCCAGCTTTCGGGCGGCCAGCGTCAGCGCGTCGCGATCGGCCGCGCGATCGTGCGCCAGCCTTCGGCCTTCCTCTTCGACGAGCCGCTGTCGAACCTCGATGCGGCGCTGCGCGTCAACATGCGCATCGAAATCAGCGAGCTGCACCAGCAGCTCAAGACGACGATGGTCTACGTCACCCACGATCAGGTGGAAGCCATGACCATGGCCGACAAGATCGTGGTGCTCAACAGGGGCAATATCGAGCAGGTCGGTTCGCCGCTGGAGCTCTATCGCAGCCCGCGAAACCTCTTCGTCGCAGGCTTCATCGGCTCGCCCAAGATGAATTTCATCAAGGGGCAGAATGCTGCGCAGATGAATGCACACACGATCGGCATCCGTCCCGAACATGTGCTGCTGTCGACCGAAAGTGGCGACTGGAAGGGCAGGGTCATGGTGGCCGAACATCTCGGCTCCGATACGTTCCTGCATGTCGATGTCGACGGAATCGGGATGGTGACGGCGCGCAGCAACGGCGATTTCGCTTCCAAGGCCGGCGATACGGTCTACCTGACGCCGGACAAGACGCGCATCCATAAATTCAACGAGAGCGGCCTCGCGATCTAAGGCGGCGGTCGGCTGGGGGCAGACATGCGGATCGGGCAATCTCGTCCGGCCCGTGCTACCGGAGGGGCTGAGAGCCTTTTCGCAAGACCTTCAAGAGGACTGAAACATGACGTGCAAATTATCGCTGGCAACGCTCGCCGAGGCGGCAAAGACCGCGACCATACCGGCTTACGAGCGGGCGTCGCTGAAAGCCGGCATCGTGCACTTCGGCGTCGGCAATTTTCATCGTGCCCACCAGGCGATCTATCTCGACGACCTCTTCAACGTCGGCAGCGACCATGATTGGGCCATCATCGGCGCCGGCGTTCTGCCGTCGGATGCGGCCATGCGCGACAAGCTCGCTGCGCAGGATTTCCTGACGACTGTCGTCGAGCAAGACAACAACAAGACAGCTGCGCGTGTGACCGCGCCGATGATCGATATCCTGCCGGTCGGCGAACCTGACGTCATGATCGCGAAGCTCGCCGATCCCGAGATTCGCATCGTCTCCATGACGATCACGGAAGGCGGTTATTTCATCGATGCCTCGGGCAAGTTTAATCCGGCGCATCCGGCGATTGCAGCCGATGGACAGAACCCGGCGGCGCCGAAGACGGTCTTCGGCCTCATCGTTGCCGGTCTCAAGGCGCGCAAGGACAAGGGCATCGCGCCCTTCACTGTCATGTCCTGCGACAATATTCCCCACAATGGCGTCGTGACCGCAAATGCGGTCGTCGGCACGGCGAAGCTCTCCGACCCTGCCTTTGCCGACTGGATCAAGGCGAATGTCTCCTTCCCGAACGGAATGGTGGACCGCATCACGCCGGCGACCAGCCAGCGCGAGATCGACTTCCTCAAGGAGAATTTCGATATCGAGGACAACTGGCCGGTCTATTGCGAAGAGTTCAAGCAGTGGGTGCTGGAAGACAGGTTTCCGATGGGCCGTCCGGCATTGGAAAAGGTTGGCGTCACCTTCGTGCCCGACGTCACGCCCTATGAGCATATGAAGATCCGCATTCTCAATGGCGGCCATGCGGCGATCGCCTATCCGGCGGCGCTGATGGATATTCATTTCGTTCACGAGTCGATGGAGAACGATCTGATCCGCGCCTTCCTCGCCAAGCTGGAAAACGAAGAAATCATCCCGATCGTACCGCCGGTGCCGGACACGTCGCTCGCCGATTATTTCAAGCTGATCGAGCGCCGCTTCCTGAACCCGAAGATCGCCGACACGATCCCGCGGCTGGCGCAGGACGGCTCCAACCGCCAGCCGAAATTCATCCTCCCCTCGACGCTCGATAACCTGCGCCAGGGCAGGGATGTCGTCGGCCTCGCGCTCGTCTCCGCGCTCTGGTGCCGTTACTTCTTCGGCAAGAGCGACAGCGGCAAGGACATCGTCTTCAACGATGCCAGTGCCGAGCGTCTGCACGAAGCTGCGGTCAAGGCAAAGGACGATCCGGCAGCCTTCCTCGCCTTCGACGATATTTTCGGCGACGTGGCGAAATCCGAGCTTTTCCGCAAGCGTTTCGCCTATGCGCTCAAAACGCTGTGGGAAAAAGGCACGAAGGAAACCCTGCAGCTCTATCTCGACGGTAAGCTCGCAGTGTAAAGAATCCCGATGGCGGCATTTCTGCTGCCATCCCGGCCTTGCGGACAAAGCAGGACGGTTACGTCCGAACTGAACTCAGGTTGGGTCTTCCATGGCTGATGCTGAACCACGGCTGGTCATCTTCGATTGCGACGGCGTCCTCGTCGACAGCGAACCGATTTCGATCAGCGTTCTCGTCAAGGCGATGGCCGATCTCGGGGTCACGATTACCGAGGATGAGGCCTATGAGCGCTTCCTCGGCAAGAGCCTCGCGACCCTCATCGACATATTGGAGACGGAGTTCAACGTGCATGCCAACGAGGAATTCCTGGAAGGCATCCGCACCAATCTCTATGCCCGTTTCCGCACCGAGCTGAAGGCTATGCCCGGCATTGGCGATACGATCGATGCGCTTGGCATTCCCTGCTGTGTTGCCTCGTCCAGCCAGGTCGAGCGGATCAGGCTGTCGCTTTCGGTCACCGGGCTCCTGCCGAAGCTGCCGAACATCTTCAGCGCCAGTATGGTCAAGCGCGGCAAGCCGGCGCCTGACCTCTTCCTCTATGCCGCCGACCAGATGCATGTGCAGCCTCGCGACTGCATTGTCATCGAGGACAGTCCTGCCGGCATTGCTGCGGCCAAAGCGGCGGGCATGACGGTCTTTGCCTTTACCGGCGGCTCGCATGCAAACTTTGCCGGTTACCGTGAGGAACTCGATCGTCTTTCGCCGGAAGTCGTGTTTGACGCCATGCCGGAATTGATACACCTTGTCCGCAAACAAAAGCTGGACGGGACTCAGCATTGATGCGTGATCATGTGGTTGCGGTGGATATCGGCACGAGCAGCGCACGCGCCGGTATCTTCGATACGCATGGCCGCCTGCTTGCCAAGGCTGAACATCCTGTTGTCATGAATCGGCCGCGCGAGAACCATGCCGAGCATGATTCCGAGAATATATGGTCGGCCGTTTGCATCGCCGTGCGTACGGCCATGGGGCAGTCTGGCATTGGGGCTGCCGCAATCGGCGCGATCGGTTTCGACGCCACCTGTTCGCTTGTGGTGCGCGATACCGAGGGCAAACAGATCAGCGTTTCCACCGGCGGTGAGACGCGGTTCGATACGATCGTCTGGCTCGATCATCGGGCGCTGAAGGAAGCCGATTTCTGCACGGCGACCAAGCATGAGGTGCTGGAACATTCCGGCAATGTCATGTCGCCGGAAATGGAAATGCCGAAGCTGATGTGGCTGAAGAAGAAGCTGCCGGCGACCTGGGAGAAGGCCGGCTATTTCTTCGATCTCGCCGATTTCCTGACCTGGAAGGCCACCGGCTCGCTTGCCCGTTCCCGCTGCACGCTGACGGCCAAATGGAATTACCTGGCTCATAAGGAACGGGGCTGGCAGCAGGATTTCCTGCAGCAGATCGGTCTTGAGGATTTACTGTTGCGCGGCGGGCTGCCGGATGAGACGGCAGCAGTCGGCGAGAGCATCGGCAAGCTGACACCGCAGGCTGCCGAAGCGTTGGGCCTGACCATCGATTGCCATGTCTCGGCAGGGATGATCGACGCCTATGCCGGTGCGCTCGGCGCTCTCAGTGGCTATGCCGGGGATCCTGCGAAGCTCGAGCAGCAGCTTGCGCTGATTGCCGGGACATCGAGCTGCGTCGTCGCCTTTTCCTCCGAACGAAAGCCAAGCCAGGGAATGTGGGGGCCTTATTACGAGGCGGTCTTTCCGCAATCGTGGCTCGTCGAGGCCGGCCAATCGGCAGCCGGTGCGCTGCTCGATCATATCGTACGCATGCACGCTGCCGGCGGTGAACCAACCGCGGCGCTGCATCAGAGGATCGTCGCCCGCATTGCTGAACTTAGAGCAGAAACGGGTGATGCGCTCGGTGCACGGATCTTCGTTCTCCCGGATTTTCACGGCAACCGGTCGCCGCTGGCCGATCCGCATGCTGTCGGCGTCGTCAGCGGGCTGACGCTCGATACGTCCTTCGACGGTCTCTGCGCGCTCTATTGGCGGACCGCGATCGGGATCGCGCTCGGTATCCGCCACATCCTCGAGAAGATGCGAGATCACGGCTACGTGCCGGATACCCTGCATGTTGCTGGTGGGCACGTGAAGAACCCCATTCTGATGGAGCTCTATTCGGATGTGACGGGTTGCAAGGTTATCGTGCCTGACATGAATGAGGCGGTACTGCTCGGCACCGCGATTGCCGCATCGGTTGCCTGCGGCTTGCACAAGGATTTGGCGGCGGCCGGCAAGGCGATGTATCCCGGTGGTTCCGAGCGGCTTCCCGACAGGAGCAAGCAGGCCCTTTACGACCGCGACTATCGCCGCTTTCTTGCGATGTACCGCCATCGGGCGGAATTGGAAGCGGTGCAATAGTTCAGCGGTTTGCCGTTTCTCCGAGGATGGTTGCAAATTCCACCATACGGCGGCGGCGTTGGCTTGCCTCTTCGCCGACGTTCAAAATGACCGCTTCGGACAGGCAGTCGAGCAAGGCGATCAGTGGCGGCAGGTTATCCATATCAGGCGCACGCGCAGGCGGTAACGGCAGGACGACATTCGACTGCTCGGGCAGCCAGTCCGCATGCTGAGCGGAAATCAGGATCACCTTGTAGCCGTAGCGCCGGGCAGTGCGCGCAAGCAGCCGTGACCTTGCGAAGCGTCGGCAATCGATGATGACGAGCACGGCGTCCTCGACGAAGGAACGGGCGAAAAGCTCCGCGAAGCGGTTACCCGCGCCGTCGATCGCCCGCACGCCATCGCGGGCCTGGGTCAGGCGCTGGCAGAAATGATTCGAGAATCCGGCAAGTCTCGCATGGGTGGCGACGAAAACCTCCCTGGAGGCGCCGATCATCGCGACGGCTTCGGCCCAATGCGGCTGCGCGGTCAGATGATAGATGTGATGCAGCGCTTGTATCTGCTCTGCCACGAGAACCGCGAGTGGCTTGCCTTCCGATGCATCCGTCTGCAGCTCCGTCATCGCACTCTGGAACTGGACGGGTGAGGTCGTTGCCGTCTCGCGGATCTCCACCTTGACGCTGTCCAGCCCCTGGTAGCCGAGCGCTCGCAGGAAACGACCGACCGTCATCGGCGAAAGATCAAGCCGGTCGGCAACCGACGCAGCGGTTTCGAACGGCAGGTCGTTCAAATGTTCGGTGAAATATTTCGCGATGCGTCGTTCGGCAGGCGTGCCGGATTTCGCGTATTGCCTAAGTTTCTCTACAAAGTCTTCCACGTCGCAGCCTCCCCCATTTCCTCAGAGGCCTTCCGTGGATTCATGCTGAGCCGAATCCTTGTTTCTTAATATTGTCCGGAAGCTCTTCTTAGGCCCACACGTATTTCGAACGTTACGAACTATATATTAGCATGTAATTTTCGACAAGTTTTCTATTCAAGCATGTAATTTTCAATCGACTTGCCGAGAGGGCACGGGATCCCTACATCACGCTGCGTAACGGAGACGCCAGAGAATGATCCTTGACGCCGCGCGCCTTTCTCTCACCAACCTGTTTGCACCGGAGACCCGGTCGGCTTTCTGGAAGGTTCTGGGACTGACGGTATTGGTGCTGATCGGCTTGTGGTTTGCGCTGCGCGGCCTGTTCATCAGCTTTGTATTTCCCTGGGTGGTCGGGTTTTTTCCCGAGATGCCTGACTGGGCGGGCTGGCTCAGCTTCGTTTTTCTTGTCGCCGCCGGGATCGGTCTTGCGCTCGGGCTGGCGCTGCTGCTTTCGCCTGTGACGGCGCTGATTGCCGGCCTCTTTCTCGATGATGTCGCCGAGGTGATCGAGAAGCGGGATTATCCGCAGGATGCCGCTGGCAAGGCCATGCCGCTTGGCCCCGCGATGGCAGGCTCGATCAAGTTCCTAGGCGTGGTGATCGTCGGCAATATCATCGCCCTCCTGCTGCTCTTCATTCCCGGCGTCAATCTCGTGGCCTTCTTCCTCGTGAACGGCTATCTGCTCGGGCGGGAATTCTTCGAATTCGCGGCGATGCGCTTCCGTTCGCCGCCGGAGGCGCGGCTGTTTCGTGCCAAACATGGTCCGACCGTCTTTCTAGGCGGTCTGGTGATTGCACTTTTCCTGGCGATCCCGATCGTCAATCTGCTCACGCCGCTCTTTGCTGCAGGCATGATGGTGCATCTGCACAAGCTGATCTCGGCGCGCGATCCCGGTTTCCGAGCATAGTTTTCACGCAAGTCCGAACACAAAACCGCTCGACACTTTTGCTGGAATTGCTTTAGCCAGGCAGCGCTGCCGCATCATACATCGCGGCATATTCAGGGTTCGGCGGGATCGGCTTGATGATGTCGATCAAGACGCCGTTGGGGTCGGCGGTAATGAAGTGGCGCTGGCCGAAATCCTCGTCGCGGATCTCGCGCAGGATCGGCAGCCCGGCCTCGGTGCAGATGGCGTAGATCGCGTCCACGTCCTCGACCTCGAAATTCAGGAGAAGGCCGGAGATCTTGCCGCGGCCGACGGCTGGGATGGTTTCGTGGCTGCCGTCGAGCACGGCAAGCGTCACATGCTCATCCTCTATCGATTGCAGATGGACATACCAGTCGCTTTCGAAGAGCGGCTGGAAACGGAAATGGCGGCAATAGAAGGCAGCCGTCCCGGCAACGTTATCCGTCATGATGACGGGATAGTAGCTCGTCGATTTCATCGCTTTCCTCTCCTTTGATTTTACGTACAGTTTGTATGTTTTTGTATTTAACATACAGGCAGATTGTATGTAAATAGGAGTAATGAGCAGGAGCAATCGCGAAAGAACCGAACAAACCAGGCAGGCCTTGATGGATGCCGCCCGCCGGCTTTTTGTCGAGAAGGGATATGCGGAGACGGCGACGCCGGACATTGTCGCAGAGGCCGGTGTGACGCGCGGTGCGCTCTATCATCACTTCGAAGACAAGAAAGCGCTCTTCCGGGCCGTGATCGAAAGGGAGGCGATTGATGTCGCCGACGAGATCGAGCGGCGCACAAAGCGGCAAGCCGCACCGCGTGACGCACTGCTTAAAGGCGCCGCGGCCTATTTCGATGCAATGGAAGTGGAAGGGCGGACGCGGCTGCTTCTGCTCGAGGCGCCGGCGGTCATCGGCTTGCCCGCCACTATGCAGATTGATGGCGAGAATGCAGAAGCGACATTGCGGGTAGGGCTCGAAGCCTTGCTGCCGCAGGCCAGTGCCTTGCTCGGACCATTGACAACGATGCTCTCAGCGGCTTTCGATCGCGCGGCGATTGCCATCGAAGCAGGCGGCAGTCGTCAGGATTACGAGCAGGGGATAGCTGCCTTACTCGACGGCCTCGCCGATCACCTGCGGCGGTAGCTCGACCAGCGGCGCCGGAATATCGCTGCTCTTCTCAGGCGACTTGCAGATATCGGCGATCACGCAGCGTTCGCATTCCGGGCGACGGGCCTTGCAGGTGTAGCGGCCGTGCAGGATGAGCCAGTGATGAGCGTGATAGAGGTAGTGCTTCGGAACAACCTTCATCAGCCGCTCTTCCACCTCGTCGGGCGTCTTTCCGGGGGCGAGCCTGATGCGGTTGGCGATGCGGAAGATATGGGTGTCGACGGCCATCGTCGCCTGGCCGAAGGCCATTGACAGTACGACATTGGCGGTCTTGCGGCCGACACCCGGCAGACGAACCAGTTCCTCGCGCGTCATCGGCACCTTGCCGCCGAACTCATCGACCAGCATCTGCGAAAGCGCGATGACGTTCTTCGCCTTGTTGCGGTAAAGGCCGATCGTCTTGATGTACTCACGAACCTTCTCTTCGCCGAGGTCGAGCATTTTCTGCGGCGTATCGGCGACCCTGAAGAGCGCCCTTGTCGCCTTGTTGACACCGGCATCCGTCGCTTGCGCAGAGAGTGCCACCGCCACAACGAGGGTAAAGGGATTGGTGTGTTCCAGCTCCCCTCGCGGCTCCGGACGCTGGATGGAGAAACGGCGGAAGATTTCCTCGCGCTCGGCCAACGAATAGGCGGTTTTCACCGCCGCCGCCGGCTTGCGGCGGACGATCACATTCGGGTTTTGCGACGATTTGGTAACGGATTTGAGTTTCGGATTCGCCATGGAAAATCTATACTCACTGGCCATGATGGAAAGCAACGCCGACAGCCGTAACGATCAGCCTGTTTTCGCAGCCGAACTCTTTCCTTACCGCTCGCTCGGCCGGAAGGGCTTCAAGGTGTTGCTCGGCGTTTCCGGCGCCATCTGCTTCATGTACGGCATGTTCTTCATCGTCACCGGCGCCTGGCCAATCGGCTTCTTTTTCGGGCTGGATTTCCTCCTGCTCTACGGCGCCTTCTGGCTGAATTATCGATCCGGCAGGGTGCGAGAAGAAGTGACTGTTTCGCGCACCGATGTGTCCGTGCGCAAGTTCTCTCCGTCCGGTCGGATGATCGAGCACCACTTCAATCCATTCTGGACACGCTTCCTCGTGCGGCGCCATCAGGAAATCGGTATTCTCTCCATGCATATTTTCGGGGAGGGCAGACGTACGGATGTCGGCTCCTTCCTCAATCCCGATGACCGCGAAAGCTTCGCCAAGGCCTTCAAGCGCGCACTGGCAACGGTCAAACAGCGTATCTGAGGCATTGCATTTCAATCGGGGCGCAAGAAACGGGTGGTTTGGTCCACCGGCCTTGATTATCTCCTTTGTAAAGGAGAAAGACGATGAACATGATCGCGAAGCTCGACACAGATATCACTCCTGATGGCCCGGATTACGATATCGTCCGCCAGGTCATCGAACTGATCAGCGAAGAATATCGCGACCAGCCGTCGCTGGAAGCGATTGCCGCTCGGCTAAACCAGTCGCCGACGCAGCTCCAGAAGACCTTTACGCGCTGGGCTGGCCTTTCGCCGAAGGCCTTCCTGCAAGCAGTGACGCTGGACCACGCAAAGCGGCTCTTGCGCCAGGAAGAAATGCCGCTGCTCGAAACCTCCATCGAGGTCGGTCTATCCGGCCCGAGCCGCCTCCACGACCTGTTCGTGACGCATGAGGCAATGTCTCCGGGCGAATGGAAGGCGAAGGGCGGCGGGCTGACGATCCGTTACGGGTTCCACACCTGTCCCTTCGGCACTGCCCTCGTCATGGTGACGGACCGCGGCCTTGCGGGCCTCGCCTTCAGCGATTCCGGCGATGAAAAGGCATGCCTTGAGGACATGACCTGCCGCTGGCCGAATGCGGAATATGTGGAAGACCGTCAAGCAACAGCGCCTTTTGCCGAGCGTATCTTCCAGCCGGGCCGCTGGACGTCGGACCAGCCGTTGCGGGTCGTGCTGATCGGAACGGATTTCCAGGTCAGCGTCTGGCAGAGCCTTCTGAAAATCCCCTTCGGCAAAGCCGTGACCTACAGCGATATTGCCAAGGATATCGGCCGGCCGACTGCCATGCGCGCGGTCGGTGCAGCAGTCGGAGCCAATCCGATTTCCTTTGTCGTGCCATGCCATCGCGCGCTCGGGAAAAACGGGGCATTGACCGGTTACCATTGGGGTCTGACCCGCAAACGGGCCATGCTTGGCTGGGAATCGGCACACGCCTGACGATTGGGATCAGCCGAAGCCGTTCAGGCGGCTTCGGCGAGCTCCAGCAATGCCTTTGCCGCACTCTCGTCGGTGATCAGGGTATTACAGCCGATGCGCTTGATCGTTGCACGGATCGCGATGGCACGATGCGCGCCGCCGGAGGACAGCACGATGTGTTTCGCTTCCTTCAACGTATCGAGATCCACCGACATCACCCGCTGATTGATCGAGTGGTCGACGGAATTGCCGTCCTTGTCCAGAAAGTTGAACATGGTGTCGCAGACGCAGCCGGCATCGATCAGCTGTTGCAGTTCGGCCTTCGAGATCCATCCCTCGGACAGCGAGGTCGAATGTGGGCCGATATCGCCGCAGCTGACGATCGCGAGATCAAGGTTTTCCGCCAGCCGGTAGATCGTATCGAGGCCGCATTTTTCGATCAGGTTGCGCTTGGTCTCGGTCGAATCCACGAGCAGCGGAGCGAGAAACATGTAGCACTCGGCCCCGAGCTGGTTTGCCAGCCGCCAGGTGTAATCGATCGGGTTCGTCTGGTGGACGGCGACGATGCCGCCGAGCAGGGAGACGATCTTGCAATTGTCTCGGCGCGGCGGTCGGAAGCTTGCGAGAGAGGCGGTCATGGTGCGGCCCCAGCCGACGCCGATCGTGTAATCGTCCGGAATGGCTTCCGACAGGAACTGGCCAAGCGCCAGCCCAACATTCTTTGCCAGTGAATTCACGTCGCATTTGGCGGGTTCCGGCACGACGATCGCCTCGTCGAGACCGTAGGCGCGTTCCAGCTTGACCGAAAGCTCCACACAGTCGCCGATCGAGTCGTTGATCCAGATCTGCACTTCGCTGCGCTTCATCGCTTCGTCGAGCAGGCGGATGACTGTCGTGCGGCTGATCCCGAGTTGTTCGGCAACGTCCTTCTGGGTCAGGCCCTCATTGTAATAGAGCCATGCAGCTCGCAGCCGGAGCGAGGAGGCTTCGGAATAAGCAGTGTGCGTGCCGCGTTTCAGCTTGACCACATCTCCTCCCGCGCCGATTTCGCCCTAGATCTTTGCCATCGATGACATAAGATTGCGGCATCGGCTTTGTTCCCGCGATAATGCCGGGTGTGACACTTATGTCAATTGAAATGCACAAATGTCCTTGACTTTTCGTTGCTGGAGCGGCGATAGTCATGGTCGACAACATCGTTCTTGTCCGTCCGAGGAGGGCAATGTGCGGGCATGCGGAAAGTCTCGACCGGCCTATCAGTCGCAGGCGACAGCGCTTGTGATGCGCTTGTCGTTCTCCGGCTTTGGGAACGATGCCCCTGGGAACATCGCCAATGTCTCTCACGTTTATGAATCATCCGTGACGGACGCGCGTCTTTTCGCCTGCAGCATGCAAAGCATCTGTCCTTAGATCACCTCTTTGCCGGGCGGAACTCGCGCCGGTCCGCAGCCCAAGTTCACAAAGGAATTTGACCATGACATCCAAGCTTGACCAACTCCGCGAGATCACAACCGTCGTCGCCGACACCGGCGATATCCAGGCTGTCGCTCGCCTGAAGCCGGTTGATTGCACGACCAACCCTTCCATCGTTCTCAAGGCCCTTGGCACGGAGATGTTTGCCGACGACATGAAGGAAGCGATCGCCTGGGGCAAGAAGCTTGGCGGTGACGCCGATGCTGCGGCGGCAGCCGTTGCCGATCGCCTTGCCATCTCCGTAGGTGCTGCCCTCGTAAAGCTCGTTCCCGGCCGCGTTTCGACCGAAGTCGATGCTGACCTCTCCTTTGATACCGAAGCTTCGCTCAAAAAGGCACGCAGCATCATCGCAGCCTACAAGGAGCGCGGCATCGAGAAGGATCGCATCCTCATCAAGCTCGCTTCCACCTGGGAAGGCATTCGCGCAGCGGAAGTCCTGCAGAAGGAAGGCATCGATTGCAATCTGACGCTGCTGTTCTCGAAGGCTCAGGCAATCGCCTGCGCTGACGCCGGCGTGTTCCTGATCTCGCCCTTCGTCGGCCGCATCCTCGACTGGTACAAGAAGTCGACCGGCAAGGATTTCACTGCCGAAGAAGATCCGGGCGTTCTGTCCGTTCGCGACATCTACAACTACTACAAGGCCAACGGCATCAAGACCGTCGTCATGGGCGCTTCCTTCCGCAATACCGGCGAAATCGAAGCGCTGGCCGGTTGCGATCGCCTGACCATCGCTCCGAACCTGCTCGACGAGCTGTCCAACGACCAGGGCAAGCTCGAGCGCAAGCTGTCGCCGGAAACGATCAAGCCGGCCCCGAAAGTTTCGGTCGACGAGAAGACCTTCCGCTGGATGATGAACGAAGACGCGATGGCGACGGAAAAGCTCGCAGAAGGCATCCGTGCATTCGCAAAGGATCTCGGCACGTTGCGCAGCCAGGTCCGCAAGGAGCTGCAGCTCGCTGCTGCCTGAGGCCGCACAAGCCGTACTTTGATGAAAGGCGCGGGTGCCGCTGGCATCCGCGCTTTTTTCATGTTGATATCAAGGGCATAGAGGCTGGAGGAAAAGCCGTGGCTGACGAGGATGACGGGAATTCGCTGGTCTCGCTTGTCTACAAGCATGCAAGCTTCTTCCTTTCGGTGCTCGGCGGTCTCATCGTCTTTCTGCTGCTGACCTCGCGGGAGGTCAGTGCCAGCAACATCCTGTTCGGCTGGAATGCCTCGGCGATCTTCTTCATCGGACTGAGCTGGCGCAAGATGCTTCGGGCGACCGTTGAAAGCATCAGGAAGCGGTCGGAAGATCTCGATTTTTCCGATACTTTCCTGCTCTTCCTATCAATTGCAGCGGCTCTCGCCAGCATTGCCGGAATCGGCATCGAGCTTCATTCGATCAAGGATGCACCGGCAGATGTCGCGCTGTGGCGCGCGGCTGCGGCGATCCTGACTATCCTGATCTCCTGGTTTTTCCTGCACACGCTTTTCACGATCCATTATGCCCATTATTTCTATGGCGGTTCGGATAAGTGTGAAGGGCTTAAATTCCCTGATGGAATCGAGGAGCCCGCATATTGGGACTTTCTCTATTTCTCTTTTACAATCGGTGTGGCGGCACAGACGGCCGATGTGGCAGTGACCTCGACGACGATGCGCAAATTCACCCTGCTGCATGCGCTGCTGTCGTTCCTGTTCAACACCACCATTCTTGCACTTGCGATCAATGTCGGCGCAAGCCTGCTTTAGAGCCTTGCCGCAGACCGGAAGAAGCCCTCGAACTCCGCAAGGTCACTCGAAGCGACATCCGAAATCGCCCAGAACGTCAGTCCGCCATCCGACCATTGCACCATGTTGTAGCCGTCGTGTTCCGTTGTCGATTGGGCACCCGAAGCCGCAGGCCAAATGAACAGGTTGATGATGTGGCCATGGCGTCTGTACACGAGAGCGGCGACGGCGCGGCCGCCGATATAATCGACACGGCCGCCGACCAGCGGGAAGCCGTCCTTGGCGAGATTGCTGACCGGTGGTGAGAAATCGATCTTGCCGTTGAACCACGGCTTCACCGTATGCTGGTCCGAGGTCAGAACGTCAGTCAGATGGTCGACCATCATCGACCTGACATGGCTCGCCATGATCTCATCCTGCAGGATGAGGGTTTGCGACGGGGTGTTGATGAACAGAAACCGCTTGCCGCCAGGACCGCCAGCGCGGGCACGAAGCTCCACTGCCGAATTCGCGCCGTGCTCGGGCAAGACGCGACATGACGGTGCCGATCGGCGGTCTTCCCGAATGCCGAGCTTATCGTCAACGCCGTCGCTGCATCCGCCGGTCCTCCGGCGATCAGTGCGCTACCGGCTTTTGCCGTCGACAATATGGAATCGACCGACGCACCGGACCTTACTTCGGTGCGTGCCAAGATCGACGCCAAGGACTATGCCGGCGCACTCGCCGAGCTCCGCGATCTTGCTGAAGATGATCAGCAGGCAGACGTGTATAATCTGATGGGCTTGACGCTGCGCAAGACCGGCGACTACCTGACGTCGTTGACCTATTACACCAAGGCGCTGGAGCTTCAGCCTGGTCACAAGGCGGCGCGTGAATATCTCGGCGAGCTCTATATCGAGACCGGCGACATGGCGAAGGCTGAGGAGCAGGTGTCCGTGCTGAGACAGCTTTGCCCGTCAGGCTGCGAGGAGCTTGAAGACCTTCGAGATGCCATCGCTGCGAAAGCAGGCAAGTAATCGAGATAGAAACGGCAAGGCAGGCGGGTTCACCGCCTGCTTCCTTTCAAAGAGGAGGATACGATGGAAAATGCTTCGGGCGGGGTTCGGCTCGCCGATCTCATTCTTCTTCTGGGCAGGCTGCTGCTATCCCTGATTTTCCTACACGAAGGCGCAACACTCGCTGCCGACATGACCGCCGCTCTTGACGCCTTTGCGAAGCTTGGTTTGCCGGCGATCGTGACATTCGGCGTTGTCGCCCTGCAGATCGGCGCTGGTCTTTCCGTTGCGGTCGGCTTGCTCGGCCGGCTCGGCGCGGTCGCACTCGGGCTATTCTGCCTCGCCACGGCCTTTCTGTTCCACACCAACTTCGCGAGCCAGAACGAGCTACTGCATTTCGAGAAGGATCTCGCAATTGCCGGTGGCATGTTCGTTTTGGCGGTGAGGGGCGCAGGATCAATATCGATCGACAATCTCGTGAAGCGACGGGTGAAGGAGGTGCATCCCTGGCTCAAGGCGGTGCTCTAGCGACGGGAGGCGCAAGCACTGCCGCCACACCATTCGTCAGAAGATGGCCTGTCCTGCCATCAAGGCCAGGATGAGGAAGACCAGGAAGATGACGAGGAAAATACCGAAAAGTACGCGGGCGATCGTCGCGGTCGCTGCGGAGATGCCGGAGAAGCCGAAAAAGCCGGCGACGATCGAAATTACCAGAAATATCAGAGCCCATTTCAACATGGATATCTTCCTTCCGTGGTTGCCGGAGAAAGACGCGCCAAAGCTGATTTTGTTCCAAATCATTATATGAACGCTGCTCCTTAGAAGCGCACTGCGTTGGATCGCCGGATCGACCCTGCCATCATCGTCTACGTGGCACTCGACATGATATGGGAAAGCAGCATTGAGCCGCTTGCGCTTTATGGTCTGGCTTAATGATCAAGCCTAGATTTTCAGGCTCGAGAGCAGCGAGATAAGCTGGGACTGGCGCTGCGTGCCAGTCTTGGCGAGAACCTTCTTCACGTAACCGCGCGTCGTCTCATAGGTCAGGCCGGATATTTCGGCGATCTGGCGCGGTGACGAACCATCCATCAGAAGGCGCGCTACCGTCGTTTCCTGTGGAGTGAGCGAAAAGAGCCGGCGCAGCAGATCGCGGCTCGGCGCCGCGCGTTCGGAGAGATCCGTGATGATGGCGACGGCGGCGGAATGCGAGAAGAGTTCGGCAGGTACTCCGTTCAGCCGCTGGCCACGGATTATCAGCGGCGCCTTTCCCGGGCGGGAAAACAGAACCGGCGTGGAGACGGCCGGATTGGTGAAAGGCTCTTTCGAAAGGATCGCCTGCAGATGGCGGCGCAGGAGCCCGGTCTCTTCCTGGCTGAAAGCAACGAGCTCCCGATCGACAATCCGGATGCTGTCATCGAGCAGCGTCTCCGCCCGCTGGTTCAGCCGGGTGATGCGGCCAAAACGGTCGAAGAAGACCACGGCAGTGCCGGCAAGCTCAAATGCCTCGCTCATGCTGTCGATCTTGGCGATATGCAGCGCGCGGATGATTTCGGCTGCGGCGGTCAGTTTCGACTGCATCTTTACGAGCACGCGCTCGTCATCGCGATCGAAAGGCTGGTCTTGAATCCGGCGCTGCAGGTTGAGGCTCAGCATCGTATCACCGGAGGTGAAGCCCACCATGGCGGAGTAGCGGAAGCGGAAGCGGGCCAGGAACTCTGTGTAGAAGCTCTCGTGCTTGAATTCTTCCTCGCCGGCAATGTCGTGTTCGATGATGACCCCCTTGGCCATCGCAACCGCCAAGCCGCGTTCGCGGAAGTCGCGCTTGTACCATTCCTCGTCAAAATAGACCTGGAAGGCCTCCAGCAGGTTCGGGGTGGTCAGGAAGCCGGCGGGGAATTTGCCCCGCACCGGCATGATATGTGTTCCGACGGAACCCGTAGCGCGACTGATCCGCTCCAGCGTGCGCTCCCAGCTTGCCGGCACCAGAGCGGATTCCAGCAATCCGTCCAGGGCCGTTTCGAGCTCGGAGATGTCGATGCGGGTCGCCATGGATAAGTAATGCCTGACCGATTTCCTTGATCCAATAAAGAATCATGTTTATCGCGGGTTGCCATATATAGCGAAACGGCAATTCCACGTTCAGAAATAGTATCTGCAGTTGTATTGTGACAAGGTGACAAAAGTCACTGATGGCAGCAGTGACTTTTGAAGAAGTTCCATGAGTCTTTGTTCAACTATCCGTGATTGATCATCACATGGCGGACAGCCGTATAATCTTCCAGGGCATAGGCAGACAGGTCCTTGCCGTAGCCTGATTGCTTCAGGCCACCATGCGGCATCTCGTTGACCAGCATGAAATGTGTGTTGATCCAGGTGCAGCCATATTGCAAGCGAGCTGCGGTCTTCATGCCGCGGCTGACATCCTTGGTCCAGACGGAGGAAGCGAGGCCGTAATCGCTGTCGTTTGCCCAGATCACCGCATCGTCGACATCGGTGAAGCGGGTAACAGAGACGACGGGACCGAAAACTTCGCGGCGGACGATTTCATCTTCCTGCGTGGCACCTACAACGACTGTCGGCGCGAAGAAGAAGCCCTTGTCACCCGAGGCCTTGCCGCCGGTCGTGATTTCCATGTGCCTGTGTTCGGAGGCGCGGGTGACGAAGCTTTCGACACGATCGCGCTGGCGCTTTGAAATCAGCGGGCCGATTTCGTTTTGCGTGTCGTCGGCCTGGTTAAAGCGAATGCTGGAGACGGCTGAGGTCAGGTCGGCGACGAAATTGTCATAGACCTTCGCATCGGCATAGATGCGGCAGGCGGCGGTGCAGTCCTGACCTGCATTGTAGTAACCGAAGGTGCGGATGCCGGCGACGACGGCATCGATATCGGCATCATCGAAGACAATGACCGGCGCCTTGCCGCCAAGTTCCAGATGGGTGCGCTTGACGGTCTTGGCAGCTGCCTGCAGCACCTTTTTGCCGGTCGCGATGTCGCCGGTGATCGACACCATATTGATTTTCGGATGGTTGATCAGCGTGTTGCCGACGCTCTCGCCGCGCCCGAGGATGACATTGACCACACCCTCAGGGAGAATATCGGAAAGCAGCTTTGCCATCTTGAGCGCGGTCAGCGGCGTCTGTTCGGACGGCTTGAAGACGACGGTATTGCCGCCGGCGATGGCGGGCGCCAGCTTCCATGCCATCATCATCAATGGATAGTTCCACGGTGCAATCGAGCCGACAATGCCGATCGGGTCACGGCGGATCATCGAGGTGTGTCCGGGAAGATATTCGCCGGCGACCGGTCCATGCAGGTTGCGCACCGCGCCGGCAAAGAAGCGGTAGCAATCGACAATGGCCGGGATTTCATCATTCAGCACGGCATTGATCGGTTTGCCGCAGTTCAGCGCTTCGAGCGTCGCAAAGCCCTGTGCGTCCTTTTCTATGGCATCGGCGATTTTCAACAGATAGGCGGAGCGTTCGGATGGCGTCGTCTGCGACCAGGCGACAAAGGCCTTCTCCGCCGCATCCACGGCGGCATCGATCTGGCCGAGCGAGGCTTCGGGTAGGTTCAGCACGGTCTCGCCCGTTTTCGGGTTCAGGATGTGCTCTTCTGTTTCTGTGCCGGTCTCGAAGCGGGAACCGATCAGCATTTGCGTGTCCATGGGTGTCTCCCCTGTGGTTGATCGAGTGGGATGCGGAGGGGGCTCCGCATTCACTCCGGATTATTTGCCGGCGCCGGCGATCTGATCGCCGTCGCGTGTGAGGTAATAGGCCGCCAGGATCGGCAGGAAGGTGACGAGCACGACGACCATCGCGACCACGTTGGTGACCGGGCGCTGGCGCGGGCGGATCAGTTCTTCGAGCATCCAGATCGGCAGGGTGGATTGCTGCCCGCCGGTGAAGGTCGTGACGATGACCTCGTCGAAGGACAGGGCGAAGGCGAGCATGCCGCCGGCGAGAAGCGCTGTACCGATATTCGGCAGGATGACATGGCGGAATGTCTGGAAACCGTCGGCGCCGAGATCCATCGAGGCTTCGATCAGGGAGCCTGACGTGCGCCGGAAGCGGGCGACGGCGTTATTGTAGACGACAACGACGCAGAAGGTGGCGTGACCGAGCACGATCGTCCAGACCGAGAAGGGAATGTCGAACAGGCTGAAGGCGGAGCGAAGTGCAATGCCGGTGATGATGCCGGGAAGCGCGATCGGCAGAATGACGAGCAGCGAGATCGCTTCCCGGCCGAAGAATTTCGTCTGGCTGACGGCGGCAGCGCAAAGCGTGCCGAGGATCAGTGCAATCACGGTTGCGATACAGGCAACCTGCAGGGAGAGGCCAAGTGCCGACCAGACATCCGGCCGGTTCCAGGCGATGCTGAACCATTGCAGCGTCAAGCCGGGCGGCGGCCATTGATAGCTCTTCTCCTCCGTCGTGAAGGCGTAGACAAAGATCAGCAGAATCGGCAGATGCAGGAAGAGCAGGCCGCCGGCCGCGGCGATCTTCAGGACGAGGGGTGATTTCTGTCCGCGGTCAGAGCGCATCGAAGGCTCCCATGCGTTTGGCGAGCCAGAGATAGATCGCCATGATGACGATCGGCACGACGGAGAATGCGGCGGCAAGCGGCACGTTGCCGGCCGTTCCCTGCTGGGTATAGACAGCCTGGCCGATGAACAGGCGTGAGGAGCCGATGATCTGCGGGATGATGTAGTCACCCAGGGTCAGCGAGAAGGTGAAGATCGAACCGGCGACGATGCCGGGCAGCGCCAGCGGGAAAAGCACGGTGCGGAATGTCTGGCGCGGCGTGGCGCCGAGGTCGGCGGACGCTTCGATGAGGTTGCCGGGCACGCGTTCAAGCGCTGCCTGCGTCGGCAGTATCATATAGGGCAGCCAGATATAGACGAAGACGATGAAAGTGCCGAGATAGCTGACGGAGAGCGAATTGCCGCCGACAACAGGCAAAGCGAGGACACCGTCGAGAAGCCAGGAAAGATGGAGCTTGTCGAAGAGCCAGGTGAGGATGCCTTCCTTGGCGAGGATCAGCTTCCAGGCATAGATCTTGACGAGATAGCTCGACCAGAGCGGCAGCATGACACCAAGGTAAAACAGGGCCTTCCATTTTCCTTGCGCATAGCGGGCGGCGTAGTAGGCAATCGGGAAGGCGATGACCGCGGAGGCCACCGTCACCAGCGCCGCCATCAGGACGCTTCTGACGATGATGTCGAAATTGCCGGGGCTCAGGAGCTGGGCATAGGTATCGAGGGTGAATTCGTGGTTCACCATCCCCGAGAAGTCATCGATCGAGAAAAAACTCTGCAGCAGAAGCGCGATCAGCGAGCCGATATAGATGATGCCGAGCCAGAGCAGCGGCGGGGTCAGCATCAGGAACAGAAGCAGTTTCGGGTGACGCCAGAAGCTATCCGACAGGCGGCCGAAGAAACCGCCGCGGCGCGGCAGGATCGAGGTTTCCGCCTTGATCATCGCCAGAGCCGTCATGCCGCATCATCCATGTAATGCACGTCGCCCTGCTGCCACACGAGGCGGATGGCGGTGCCGATATCGGGGATGTTGCTGCCGGCCGGCAGCATGACATGCAGGCGCGATCCCCTGATATCGACGGTAAGCCGGGTCGCCGCGCCGAGGAAACTGGCATTCTCGACCCTGGCTTCGACGCCATCGGTGGCGAGGTGAATTGCCTCGGGACGCAGGCTCGCCCAGCGCTTCTCGCCGCCAAGGGCCGTCATGACGTCAGGGGAAATGACATTGGACGAGCCGACGAAATCGGCGACGAAGCGGGTCTTCGGACGGCGGTAGATATCCTGCGGCGTACCCTGCTGGACGATGCTCCCGTTGTTGAAGACCGCAACGCGGTCGGCCATCGAGAGCGCTTCACCCTGATCGTGGGTGACGAAGATGAAGGTGATGCCGAGCGCGCGCTGCAGGCTCTTCAGCTCTTCCTGCATCTGCTCGCGCAGCTTCAGGTCCAGAGCACCTAGGGGTTCATCGAGCAGGAGCACTCGGGGCTTGTTGACGAGTGCACGGGCGAGCGCCACGCGCTGCCGCTGGCCGCCGGAAAGCTGCCCGGGGCGGCGGCTGCCATAGCCCGGCAGTTTTACCAGTTCCAGCGTCTTTTCAGCCTCTTTGATCCGCTCCGCCTTGCCGACGCCCTTGACCATCAGTCCGTAGGCCACGTTGTCGAGGATATCGAGATGCGGGAAGAGCGCGTAATCCTGAAAGACGGTGTTGACGTTGCGGCGATAGGGCGGAACACCTTCGGCTGTTTCGCCGAAGATTTCGATATGTCCCGATGTCGGCTGTTCGAAGCCCGCAACCAGCCGCAGGCAGGTGGTCTTGCCGGAACCGGACGGGCCGAGCATGGCGAAGAACTCGCCGGGTACAATTTCGAGATCGACGCCATCGACAGCGCGCACCGCGCCGAAATGGCGAGAAACCTTCTGGAAACGGACAGCGGACGTCATGGGGGCTCCGGAACTGTATTATCTGAGAGAGGCTTTGATCTTCAAAAAAGACCCCGCCCCAAACCCCTCCCCACAAGGGGGAGGGGCTTAACCTGCGGCGCCCACTCTCAGACCTTTCGGCGTTTCAGCAGGAATGCGGCGGTGCCACTCCGGCCCTCCGCTATTGGAGGGGCTGGGAAGGCAGTTGCGTGGATTAGCCTGGCGTTACCGCCCGCCGATCACGCCGATATAATCCGATACCCAGCGATGATAGGGCACGCATTCGCTCTCGCTGGCGCATTTGGCGACCGGCGTCTTCCAGAACTTGATCTTGTCGAAGTGATCGTAGCCGTTGGTGTTGCAGCCGGCGTCGGTCAGCAGTTCATTGCCCTTGCAGGCGGCCGGAACGGAGGGCACGGCGCCGAACCAGGCGGCGGCATCACCCTGGACTTTGGCCTTGAGGGAATGTTCCATCCACATATAGGCGCAGTTCGGATGTTCGCTGTCAGTATGCAGCATGGTCGTGTCGGCCCAGCCGGTGACGCCTTCCTCGGGGAAGGTGGAGGCGATCTTCTGCTTGTCGGCCTGCAGCAGATTGACCTGGAACGGCCAGGAACCGGAGGCGACGACACCTTCGTTCTTGAAGTCGTCGACCTGGATCATCGCATCGTGCCAGTAGCGCGAGACGATCTTGCGCTGGCCGCGCAGCAGGTCGAGAGCGGCCTTGTACTGGTCCTCGTTGAGCTCATAGGGATCCTTGATGCCGAGATCGGGCTTGTGCGCCATGAGATACAGAGCAGCATCGGCGATGTAGATCGGGCCGTCATAGGCCTGCACTCGGCCCTTGTTGGACTTACCATCAGGAAGGTTCTGTTCGTCGAAGACGATGTTCCAACTCGTCGGCGCCTTATCCTTGAAGGTATCGGTATTATACATCAGCACGTTCGGTCCCCAGAGATAGGGGACCCCGTAGTGGACGCCGTTCACCGTATTCCAGGGCGCATTCTGCAGGCGCTCGTCGACAGTCTTGAAGCTCGGGATGAGGTCGGTGTTGATCGGCTGGACACGCTTGCCGGCAACGAGACGCAGCGACGCGTCACCCGAGGCGGTGACGAGGTCGAAGCCACCTTCGTTCATCAGGGCGACCATTTCATCCGAGGTGGCGGCGGTCTTTACGGAAACCTTGCAGCCGGTTTCCTTCTCGAAGTCGGTGACCCAGTCGTAATTCTTGTCGGTTTCACCGCGCTCGATATAACCGGCCCAGGCGACGATACTGACGGCGCCTTCCCCCTTGCCCAATTCCTTCAGCGGTTCGGCAGCGACAACCTGCGTCGCGAAGCTCAGACTTGCGAGCGCAGCAGTGCACGATTTCAGAAGATGCTTCATCGTCTGTCTCCCGGTTCGGTGCCGCTTTTGCGGCGTTTTGTTCCCGGAAGAAAAGGTGACGCGGAAAGGCCGGTTTCGCAAATTCATTTATCAGAAAGGCGATATCGGAAATTCCGATATCTAGCGGGATCGTCCCGATCGCATGTTCTCGGCGATAGCCACGAAATCGCGTGCCGCCTGCGGTAGGCTGGAGCCCTTGCGCCAGACCATGCCGACCTGCACGACAGGAAGGGCGCCGGAGACATCGCGGCTTTCGATACGGTCGCCTTCCAGCGACCAGGGACGGTAAACGAGGTCGGGCAGCAGCGCGACGCCGGCGCCGGTCGCAACCAGGCTGCGCACGGCTTCGACAGAGCGGGTGCGGAAGGCGACATGCGGGCGGGCGCCGAGTGCGGTCAGCAGTTTGCCGGTATTCTCCTCGATTTCATCCACCGTCAGCATGATCAGAGGCTCGCGGGCGATATCGGCGATGGAAATGATATCCGCAGAAACCAGCGGATGTCCCATCGGCAGCCAGAGGCGATAGGGGGAGGTTTCCAGGATTTCGGCCTGCAGGGCCATGCGATCACGCAGATTTGAAATCACCATGACGGCGACATCCAGCTCGCCGCCAATCAGCAGGTGTTCGAGGTAACTGCCATTGTCCTCGATGGCGCTGACCTCCACACCTGGGCAGGCGCGGCGATAGCGGGCCAGCAGGTCCGAGAGCACATAGCCTGCAACGAGCGAGGTGACGCCGATATTGAGCGTGCCGGAGGGTATGTTTTCCTGGCCGGAAAAGCTGGTGCGGGCGTCGGAGACGGTTGCCAGGATTTTCGTGGCGTGACGCAGGAACTGGTGGCCGTTGTGGGTGATCGAGAGCCCGCGTGGATGACGCTCGAACAATACGACGCCAAGGTCGTTTTCGAGTTCCTTCAGCGCCTCCGTTATCGAGGATTGGGAGATCGACAGGTTCTGAGCGGCGCGCGTGACCGAGCCCTGTTCGGCAACGGCGACGAAATATTGAATCTGGCGAAGCGTGAAGGCCATGGCAATTTAGAGCATGTGCTTGAGCGATCTGGCAAGCTTGGGAACGGCTGGACCTTTTTTGGTATTTATTCAATTCGAGACAAAGTCGGGCGGCCCACTTAAAGATTCAGAAACGTCATTTCCCTAGCTTAACAGTCACTTGTATTGCGTTGGAGTTTTCAGATGGCGGAGCAGTTGGCGTGAAGGCCTTACTGCGCATATTCCGGCCTTCCCGGAAATTGGCTTTGATCATCGGTGGTAGCGCCCTGTTAGCGGGCGTTTCCGGCGGTGCTGCGGTCTATGTCGGTAAAGACAGGCTGCTTGGTGACGAGGAAGCCGCCAATGGCGTGGCCTGCACCGACGTCAATCTGGTGACGATCAAGAAGCAGGATCACGTCTGGGTCCGCAAATATATCAAGACTGAACCTGTCGACGGCATGACGCGCATCAAGACGGCGTTGCGTGTCGCCCAGGCCGTTTATGAGGCGCAGAAGCCCGACCTCGTGCAGGTCGTCGTCCTCGACGAGAATGGTCCGACCCTGCGCTCGGATATTCGTGGCCGGGCGATCGGTGCCGATGTGGTCTATATTCCGCATCCCGACAAGATGGTCGAAGGGCTCGACGACAAGCCCTATACGGCCCGTTATTATGACGGCACGGCGAGTGAGCAGGGCCTCTTCTACGGCGAGCGCATCGAATTGCCGGACGATCGGATCGCAGCGCTGAATGCGAGCCTCAGGGATCCAGCCGATTGCATCGATCCTGTTGCCGTTGCCTCCACCAAGAAAGAGAGCAAGAAGCCGGCTGGTAGCACAGAGCCGAAGGAAGCCGAGGAACCTTCTGCTCAAGAACAGGCTGCCAAGGATGCAGCTGCTCCGGGAGAAGCCCCCGCAGACGTACCGCCGGCCAAGAGCGGGCACTAGTTCCGAAAACTATCAGGCCACCGGCCTGATAGTTTTCTCTATCAATGAGGCATCGCAAAACGGAGCGTCCTTTCGGGCGCTCCGTTTTTTATTCAAAACAATCTGTTTCTTAGTCGGCCTTATTACGGCGGGCCGGGAAGAGGATCACGTCGCGGATCGACGGTGCGTTGGTGAGCAGCATGATCAGGCGGTCGACGCCGATGCCGAGACCGCCGGCGGGCGGCATGCCCTGGTCGATCGCATCGAGGAATTCCTCGTCGAGCTGCTTTTCCTTTTCGCCGCGGGCATGGGCCTGTTCGAGCTGCTCGACCATACGGCGGCGCTGCTCTTCCGGATCGTTGAGTTCGGAGAAGGCGTTGCCGAGTTCCCAGGCGTTGCAATAGGTCTCGAAACGTTCGACGAGGCGCGGCTCGCCCGGCACTTCCTTGGCGAAGGGGGATATATCCTTCGGGAAGTGGGTAACGTGCGAGGGCTGGATCAGCGTCTGCTCGACCTTCTCTTCGAAGATGAAGGCGAGGCATTCCCCCCAGGTCCAGTCCTTCTCCACTTCGAAGCCGGCAGCCTTGGCGGCGGCGCGAGCTTCCTCGTCGGTTTTGATTGCCAGGAAGTCGATGCCGGTCACTTCCTTGACTGCGTCAGGCATCGGAACGCGCTTGAACGGTCCCTTGAACGACATGGTCTTGTCGCCGAAGGGGAATTCGGTCGTGCCGTGGATCGAGAGCGCCAGGCTCTCGAACAGCCGCTCGACGAGGTCCATGATGTCCTCGTAATCGGCATAAGCCCAGTAGCACTCCATCATCGTGAATTCCGGATTGTGCCGAGTGGAGACGCCTTCGTTGCGGAAGTTGCGGTTGATCTCGAACACCTTGTCGGTCAGGCCGGAGACCAGCGTGCGCTTCAGGAACAGTTCCGGCGCGATGCGCAGGTACATGTCGAGCTTCAGCGTGTTGTGATGCGTCTTGAACGGCTCGGCGGTTGCGCCGCCGTAGACCGAATGCAGCATCGGCGTTTCGACTTCCATGAAGCCGTCATTTTCCATGAAGCGACGGATGCCGGAGAGGATCTTCGAGCGCTGCTGGAAGCGGAGCTTCGATTCCTCGTTGGTCATGATATCGAGATGGCGCTTGCGGTAGCGCAGCTCGATATCGGAGAGGCCGTGCCACTTTTCGGGCATCGGCAGCAGCGACTTGGTGAGCATCTCGATCTTCTGGGCATTGATCGTCAGTTCACCGCGCTTGGTGCGGCGCACGATGCCGGTCACACCGATAATGTCGCCGATATCGATCATCGGCAGGAGCGCGCGCGCTTCTTCCGGGGTCGTGTCCTTGTGGCTGAAAATCTGGATCTTGCCGCCGGCGTCATGGATGTCCATGAACATGCCGGAGTTGCGCGACGAGTAGACACGGCCGGCAACGGTCACGACATCCTGTGTCTCGACGTCGGGTTCCAGGCCCTCGTATTTCGCGGCCAGTTCGGCATTGGTCATCGTGCGGTGGAAATGCGCCGGATAGACGTCGCCGATCTGCTCGCGCAGCAGCTTCAGCTTCTGGGCGCGCACTTCCGTTGCGTCGGAGGAAAGGGCGCTTTCGGTCTTGTTGTCAGCCATTGTCGAATTCCTCTGACAGTTCTTACTTCGAGCCGACGAGGGCGGCGACCGCCTGCGAGGCGAGCTTCAGGCGCTGGCGCACGACCGAACGGCCGAGGATCGCCATGGAATCGAAGAGCGGCAGCGAGCGCGACGAGCCGGAGACGGCAACGAAGAGCGGGGCTACTACGACCTTCAGTTTCTTGCCCATGCGGTCGGCGATGGCACGCAATTCGGCTTCGATCGTCTCGACATTCCATTCCATGATCTTTTCGAGATCCGGCTGAACGGTGTTGAGGATCTCGAGGATCTCTTCCGGCGGCGACTTGATCTTGGCGAAATCGGACGGCTGCAGGCCGAGATCGGACTTCAGCAGGAAGCCTGCGAGATCGGGCAGTTCGCCGAGCTTGGAAATGCGCGTCTGCGACAGGCGCAAGCCCGCCATAAGGCGATCGTTTTCCATCGCCCATGTCAGCACGCGGGCGCGGAAGTCCTCTTCCGACAGCTTTTCGCGGATCCAGCGGCCGTTCAGCCAGTCGAGTTTCTGGATGTCAAAGATCGCGCCGGCCTTGGAAAGGTTTTCCGGGTCGAACTTTTCAGAGAGTTCGTCCATCGTCAGCAGTTCTTCGCCTTCGGAGATCTGGATGAAGAACAGGCCGAGGAAATTCATCAGCGCTTCGGGGATATAGCCGAGCGCGGAATAATAGGAGATGGAGGTCGGGTTCTTGCGCTTCGACAGCTTCGACTTGTCTGCATTTCGCATCAGCGACAGATGCATGAACACCGGCTGGTCCCAGCCGAAATAGCGATAGAGCAGAATGTGCTTCGGCACGGATGCCAGCCACTCTTCGCCGCGCGCGACATGGGTGATCTTCATCAGATGGTCGTCGATGACGTTGGCCATATGATAGGTCGGCATGCCGTCAGCCTTGATCAGGACCTGCATGTCGACGGAATCCCACGGGATCGACACGTCGCCATAGACGCCGTCGGTGAAGTCGCACGAGCCCTCGGTCGGGATTTTCATGCGGATGACGGTGGTTTCGCCGGCTGCCATGCGCGAGGTGACTTCCTCGGCCTTAAGCGTCAGGCAAAGACCATCGTATTTCGGCGGCTTGCCGGCGGCGCGCTGGCTCTCGCGCATCTGCTCAAGCCGCTCGGGCGTGCAGAAACAGCGGAAGGCATGGCCCTTGTCCAGCAGTTCCTGGGCGTAGGGCTGGTACATGTCCTTGCGGTCGGACTGGCGATAGGGGCCATAGGGGCCGCCGATATCGGGGCCTTCCTTCCATTCCAGCCCACACCATTTCAGCGCATCCAGCACCTTGGTCTCGAATTCCGGGGTCGATCGTGTCGCATCGGTATCTTCGATGCGCAGGATGAACTCGCCGCCGTGCTTCTTGGCAAAGAGATAGTTGAAGAGAGCGATGTAAGCGGTGCCGACATGCGGCTCGCCAGTCGGCGAGGGAGCGATGCGGACGCGGACGCCGGAAGCTGTCATTTTATGTGCCCGTCAATGAAAGCCGAGCGGCTTTTCAATGAAAGCGACGTCCGGCCTGGAGAATGCAGATATCTATCGGAAATCGGCCGGAGGAGGGCGTCTGCCCGCATAATCCGCCGATTATCCTGATGGTTGCGCTTAGGCCATATTCAAAAGGGCGCGTCAAGAAAAACCGCTTCCAGTGAGCCTCTTCCGGCTCCCGGCGATGGCTTCGGATGGTCTGTTCCTCGAGGTGAGGCTGCCGATGCACAGACCTCCGCCTTGCCGAGCAAGGCGGAGGTAACGGTTGAGCCGCAGACGGACTGACGGCCTTAGTGGCCGCCTTCACGCTTTCGCCGGCGCGCGTTCCTCGCCAGCATATTCAGCATCTCGACGAGGGCCGAGAAGGCCATGGCGGCGTAGACGTAGCCCTTCGGCACGTGGAAGCCCATGCCGTCGGCGATCAGCGTCGTGCCGATCATCAGCAGGAAGGCGAGCGCCAGCATGACGATCGTCGGGTTACGCTCGATGAAGTTGGCGAGCGGTGTTGCTGCGACGAGCATGACCGTGACGGCGGCGATGACGGCGATGATCATGATCGGCAGATGCGGGGTCATGCCGACGGCGGTGATGATGCTGTCCACCGAGAAGACGAGGTCGAGCAGCAGGATCTGGCCGATCGCCGAGGCAAAGCTCGTGCCAGTCGCGCCTGCAATGAAATTCTCCTGATGATCCTCCGGATCGACATTGTGGTGAATTTCCTTGGTAGCCTTCCAGACGAGGAAGAGGCCGCCGGCAATCAGAATCAGGTCCTTCCAGGAGAAGCCGTGACCGAAAAGCTCGAAGAGAGGTTCGGTGAGCTGGACGATCCAGGCGACGGTGCCAAGGAGGGCGAGACGCATGATAAGGGCAAGGGCGATACCGGTCTTGCGGGCCCTTTCTCGATGCTCAGGCGGCAGCTTGTTGGTGAGGATGGAGATGAAGATGAGGTTGTCGATCCCGAGAACCACTTCCATCACCACGAGCGTGACAAGCGCCACCCAGGCAGCCGGGTCCTGAATGAGCGTCATGATATCCTGCATCGGCGTATTTCCCTCTTGCGTCACAGTAGGCGCGGACAATGTATCGATGCGGCCCTGTCGGGCAAGCACCGCAAGGGGGTATACGAAAATGATCAGGCTTTTATTCCTTGATCGGCAGCCAGATTTCCGTCACACCCATCCCCGTATATGGATCGAAGCGGTCATCGTAGCGTTCGAACATGTCGGGCATGCTGCCATGTTCGAGGCCGGAAGTCGGCCACCAGTTGCCGAAGATCAGGTCCATCGTGGCCGGTATGCCGGAAACATGACCGCGGTGGCAGAAGACGGCGTAGCGCTGGGCCGGTAGCTTCAGTGTCGCAAAGTCATCCGGCAGATCGTCGGCGTCGGACACTTCGGCCGCCGCCATATAGCGGAATCTCTCGGCCTCACCGTCGATATGGGTACAGATCCCGTAGGCGACATTGCCCTTCTGGTTGGGGATATGGCCGAAATGCTGATTGAACTTCTGCCAGAGCGAGGGGATTGCGGCATTGCCGCCATAGGCATAGGTTTCCTGAAGGCCGGCAAAAAGCATCGGCGGCAGGGTTTCGAAACGCGGTGGTTCGAGATCGGTAAGGTTTGCGGTTTTCATCCTTATAGGCTCCATCAAAGCGAGATTGCGAATGTGCCCCTGTTGTCGCACCGCTTCCGGTGTCATGCCGAACTGGTCGCGGAAGGCACGGGTGAAAGCCTCGTGCGAGCCGTAGCCTGCGCCGAGGGCAACCTCGAGAATGCTGGATGAGCCTGAGATGAGAGACAGCGCGGCGCCGCTCAAACGCCGCGCGCGGATATAGCCGCTGATCGAATGGCCGGTCACCAGACCAAAGACGCGCGAAAGATGGTAGCGCGACAATCCGGCGGCTTCGGCGATCTCATCAAGGCTTATATCGGTTTCGAAATGGCTCTCGATGAACCATATCGCCCGTCCGATGGCACTCATCTCTTCTCCCTTGGTTGCCACTTCATTCCTAGAGGAAATGCAGCGGCCGGATTTGATCGCTATTGCGCAAATCCGGCAGAAAACCAATCGGGGTCGGGATGGGGATCAGGCGGGGTCGTGCTTGCGCACGCCGTAGGCAGCCATGAAGACATGGATCGCGCCGCGGATGACGCGTTCGATCTCGTTGCGCGGCGGCGGGCCTTCCATGTTGCCGAAGAGACGCAGCTTGAAGAAGCTGCCGCTTGCGAGGTCGAGGAACTGGCCGGCGGCGAGATCGATATCGTCAATCTTCAATGTGCCGGCCTGAACATGCTTCTCCAGGAAGTCGTGCATGATGGTGCGCAGGTTCTGCGGCCCCTTGAAGAACCGCTGACAGAGAAGCGGCATCCGGTCGCGCACGCCGAGCACGGTGCGCATCGCGTCAATGACCTTGTCCTCCGTCATATGAGTGACGAAGGCCATCCCGAATTCGTACAGGCCGGCTTCGATATCATCATGTTCGGCAAGGACCATGCGTATGGCCGCGACGAAGGCAGCGCGCTCGGTCTCGACCATCGCATGGAAGAGTTCTTCCTTGTTGGCGAAGTAGACATAGAGCGTTCCCTTGGAAACGCCGGCCTCGCGGGTCACATCATTCATGCTGGCCGCATCGAAGCCCATTTTCAGGAACACGCGCCGGGCGCCGTCGAGGATCTGCTGGCGCTTGGCCGGATCCTCGCCCGCAGCAAAGCGGCCTCCCGGATTGGGTGGGCTCAATACGGCGGTATCCTCGGGCTTCAGTGTCATGTCTCCTTAACCGTCTTGGCGAATTCGTGTTTTCTTTTAAAGAAATCGAACCGATTGGTTCTATGCATCTTGATATGAAGTCAAAAACCCTTTATGTCAACTGAACCGAACCGTTCAGTTCGATTATTTTACTCCAGATCGGTAGCCTGTATATGTCGACAAACCAGAAAAGCAATGTCGCGCGCATCGTCAGCGAAAATGCCGGCGCCGAAGAGGTGAAAGCGGAAGCTGCAGCTCCCGCCGAAGCTCCGAAGGCCGAGGCACCGCAGACGGCTCCCGCGCAGTCTGCGCCTGCTGTCGCACCGGCTCCGTCTGCCCCGAAGAAGCGCCGCAGCTTCGTGCTGCCCGTCATCGTGCTCGCTTTTCTCGCCGGCGCCGGCTGGTATGGCTACGACTGGTGGACGAATGGCCGCTTCATGGTGTCGACCGACGATGCCTATATCGAGGGCGATATCGCGACGATCTCGCCGAAGGTCACCGGCTATGTCGCGAAGGTGAATGTTGTCGCCAACCAGGAAGTCAAGGCAGGCGATGTCCTCGCCACCCTTGATAAAGGCGACTACCAGAACGCCCTCGATCAGGCAAATGCCCAGATCGAAACCGAGCAACTGTCGCTCAGCCGCATCGACGCGCAGATCGAAGGCGCCAAGGCGAGCCTCGTGCAGGCTCAGGCCCAGAAGACTGCCCTCGAAGCCACTGTGCGCGGCGCGGAGATCAAGCAGAAGCGTCAGAGCGATCTGCAGGCGAAGTCGGTCGGCACCACCGCAGATCTCGATGATGCGAATACGGCTCTCGATCAGGCGAAGGCAAATCTTGCCGGTGGCGATGCCAACATCGTTTTCGCGCAGGCCAACATCACGATCCTCGAGGCTCAGCGCAAGGAAGCGGAAGGCTCTGTCCGCACGATGGAAATCCAGCGCGACAAGGCCGCCCGCGATCTCTCCTTCACCATTCTGAAGGCACCTTATGACGGCGTGGTCGGCAACCGTTCGGTTCAGGAAGGCGATCTCGTTTCGCCCGGTCAGCGGCTGATGGCGCTGGTGCCGACGCACCAGCTCTATATCGACGCCAACTTCAAGGAAACGCAGATCCAGCATCTGGTTCCGGGTTCGAAGGTCAACGTCCATGTCGATGCCTACAGCGACTATCCTGTCGTCGGCACTGTCGAATCCATCGCGCCTGCCTCTGGATCGGTCTTCTCGATGCTGCCGCCGGAGAATGCGACAGGTAACTTCACCAAGATCATCCAGCGGGTGCCGGTTCGCATCGCCCTGCCGCAGGATGCGCTTGATAGCGGTCGCCTGCGCGCCGGTCTCAGCGTTGTCGTCGACGTCGACACCCGCACAGCACCGGTGAAGTAAGCCCTAGGGCGGAGGTAGTCCCATGGCCGGGAGCGCGACAGCAACGGCAGGTTCGATCCCGGCAGCACCTGCGCATGCCGCCGATCGCATGGATCCCAAAAGGCTCATCGCTTTCTTCGCGATGGTGCTCGGCATGTTCATGTCGATCCTCGACATTCAGATCGTCTCCGCTTCGCTCGCCGAAATCCAGGCAGGCCTATCTGCCGGTACGGACGAAATCGGCTGGGTGCAAACGGCCTATCTGATCGCCGAAGTCATCATGATCCCGCTGTCGGGCACGCTGGCGCGCATCATCTCGACACGGTATCTCTTCGCAATCTCGGCTGCCGGTTTCACCATGGCGAGCGCCTTGGCCGCAACGGCGACGAACATCGACCAGATGATCGTCTACCGTGTCATTCAGGGCTTCATCGGCGGCGGCATGATCCCCTCGGTCTTCGCGGCCGCCTTCACGATCTTCCCGCCGTCGAAGCGTGCGATCGTCTCGCCGATCATTGGTCTCATCGCCACGCTGGCGCCGACCATAGGCCCGACTGTCGGCGGTTACCTGAGCCATGCCTTCTCCTGGCACTGGCTGTTCCTGGTCAATATCGTGCCCGGTATCATCGTCACGATCGTCACTTGGAATTTCATCGATTTCGACAAGCCGGAACTGTCGCTCTTCAAGAAGTTCGACTGGTACGGCCTGCTGTCTATGGGTGTTTTCCTTGGCGCACTGGAATATGTGCTGGAAGAAGGCAATTCGAACGACTGGTTCAACGATAGCTATATCGTCATGGGAGCCGTCGCATCGGTTGTCGCCGGCGTCGTCTTCTTCTATCGGGCCTTTACGGTGGAGTTCCCGGTGGTCGATTTGACGGCCTTCTCGAACCGAAACTTCTCCTTTGGCTCGGTTTTCTCCTTCGTTATGGGCATCGGCCTCTACGGTCTTACCTATATCTATCCTGTTTATCTCGGCCGCATCCGTGGTTACGATTCACAGATGATCGGCGAGACGATGTTCGTGTCGGGCCTCGCAATGTTCTTCACCGCGCCGATCGCCGGCCGGCTGTCGACCAAGCTCGACCTGCGTTTCATGATGGCGATCGGTTTCGTCAGCTTTGCGGCAGGCACCTATATCATGACGCATCTGACGCAGGACTGGGACTTCTACGAGCTGTTCATCCCGCAGATACTGCGCGGCTTCGGCCTGATGATGTGCATGGTGCCGATCAACAATATCGCGCTCGGCACCCTGTCGCCGCAGCGTATCCGAGGCGCCTCGGGTCTCTTCAACCTGACTCGTAACCTTGGCGGCGCCGTTGGCCTTGCTGTCATCAACACCGTGCTCACCACCCGGCAGGATGTGCATTACGAGCGGTTGCGCGAGAACGTTCATTGGGGCAATACGGCCGCAATCGACCAGATGAACAATATGACCGCCAATTTCAACAATTGGGGCCTCGATGGCGCTAACGTCGCGGTCAAGCAAATGGTCGGCCTTGCGACCAAGCAGGCAATGATCCTTTCCTTCAGCGACATATTCCTGATGCTGACTGTGCTTTTCCTGGCGATGGTCCTTGGCGTCTTCATGATCAAGAAACCCGCGCCGCAAGGCGGCGGGGGAGGCGGTGGCGGCCACTGACCTCCGGCCGTCACTGCAAGAAAGGCCCTCTTCGGAGGGCCTTTTTGTTTTTCTGCATAGGCGGTTTCGTTCCCTTCAACAGGGTGTTTTCCAGCTCACGCATTTTTTTGATTTACGTACATCAAATTTGGCGCTAATGGTCTCGTTCAGGAGGAGTGATGAGGCCAACCGTTCATGATATCGCCGCTGCGGCTGGCGTCAGTCTTGCGACTGTGGACCGGGTTCTGAACCAGCGGCCGGGCGTACGCCATGTGACGCGGGAAAAGGTCGAAACCGCGATCCGCGATCTCGGCTATGTGCGCGACGTGGCCGCTGCAAACCTGGCCAAAGGCCGCGTCTATCCGCTGACCTTCATCCTGCCCGCCAGCGACAACTCCTTCATGCATGGCCTGAATGCCGAAATCCGTGCGGCGATCGCGCGCTCGGTCGCCGAGCGTACGGATATCCGCATCGTCGAGGTGCCTGCCTTCGATCCGCAGGCCTTGGTGCGTGAGCTGGAAATGCTTGCGGCCGAAAAGCCCTCCGGTGTCGCGCTTGTCGCGACCGATGCGCCCGATGTGCGCGCCGCCGTCGATCGGTTGGTGAAAGATGGCATTCCTGTCGTTACGCTCGTCTCCGATCTGACAGGATCGCTGCGCCACCACTATGCCGGCGTCGACAATATTGCGGCAGGGCGCACCGCTGCGCGTCTGCTCGGGCGCTTCCTTGGCGGCGCCAAGGGCGAGATTGCCATTCTGGCCGGCTCCATGCTGGTACGCGATCATCGTGAACGTCTGGAGGGCTTCGCAGCCGTCATGGCTCAGGAGTTTCCGGCGCTGCATCTTTTGTCGGTTCTCGAAGGGCGGGACGACCCTGAAGTCGCCCACATGCTGATTGCTGATGCGCTTGCGAAGAACGACGGCATCATCGGCATTTACAGCCTCGGTGCCGGTAATCGTGGTCTGATCCGGGCGCTCAAGGAAAAGGCTGTCGACAGGGCGCTGACGGTGATTGCCCATGAATTGACGGCCCATACGCGCGCTGCCCTTCTCGACGGCACTATCGACGCAATCCTCAATCAGGATGCCGGCCATGAGGTGCGCAGCGCGATCCGTGTTCTCAAGGCAAAGGCGGACGGGCTTTCGGTCATCGATGCGCAGGAGCGCATTCGCCTCGACATATTCCTGAAAGACAATCTGCCGTAACGGCAAAGGGAGAAATACCACATGTATCTGGGTCTCGATCTCGGAACTTCGGGCGTCAAGGCGATGCTCATCGACGGTGATCAGAAGATCATCGGCTCGGCCAATGGTTCGCTCGACGTCTCGCGTTCGCATTCCGGCTGGTCCGAACAGGAGCCGGCCCATTGGGTCCGGGCCACGGAAGAGGCTGTTGCCGGCCTCAAGGCCAAACATCCGAAGGAGCTTGCTGCCGTCAAGGGTATCGGCCTCTCCGGCCAGATGCACGGCGCGACTCTGCTCGACGCCTCCGACAAGGTGCTGCGCCCCTGCATCCTCTGGAACGATACGCGCTCCTATGTCGAGGCTGCGGCACTCGACGCCGATCCGCGCTTCCGCAAGCTGACCGGCAATATCGTTTTTCCGGGCTTCACCGCACCGAAGCTTGCCTGGGTCGCCAAGAACGAGCCCGAGATCTTTGCCAGAGTCGCCAAGGTTCTGTTGCCGAAAGACTATCTGCGCCTCTGGCTTACGGGTGAACATATCTCTGAGATGTCCGACTCGGCCGGTACGTCCTGGCTCGATACCGGCAAGCGCGCATGGTCGTCGGAACTGCTGGCTGCGACCAATCTCGATGAAAAGCAGATGCCGACGCTTGTTGAGGGCACGGAGCAAGGCGGCAAGCTGCGCGGCGAGCTCGCTTCGGCCTGGGGCATTTCCGGCGATGTCGTCGTTGCCGGCGGGGCAGGGGACAATGCGGCTTCGGCTTGCGGTATGGGTACGGTCAGCGATGGCGCTGCCTTCGTTTCGCTTGGAACATCGGGTGTTCTCTTTGCCGCCAACGCTGCCTATCTGCCGAAGCCGGAAAGTGCTGTTCATGCTTTCTGCCATGCGCTGCCGAATACCTGGCACCAGATGGGCGTCATCCTCTCGGCGACCGATGCGCTGAATTGGCATTCGTCGGTTACCGGCAAGTCGGCCGCCGATCTCACCAGCGAACTCGGCGAAAGCCTGAAGGCGCCGAGCGGCGTCACCTTCCTTCCTTACCTCTCGGGCGAGCGCACGCCGCACAATGATGCGGTCATCCGCGGCGCCTTCATCGGCCTCGAGCACGAAAGCAGCCGTGCGGTGCTGACGCAGGCAGTGCTGGAAGGCGTCTCCTTCGCGATCCGCGACAATCTGGAAGCGCTGCGTTCGGCCGGCACTGATATTTCCCGTGTCACGGCGATCGGCGGCGGTTCGCGTTCCCGCTACTGGCTGGCCTCTATCGCGACTGCGCTCGGCGTTCCTGTCGACCTGCCGGCCGACGGCGATTTTGGCGCAGCCTTCGGTGCTGCCCGCCTTGGCCTGATTGCGGCAACGGGTGCCGATCCGGTTGCCGTCTGCACGCCGCCGGTGACCGCCGGGACGATCGAGCCGGTCGCTGCGCTGACCGGCGCCTATGAGGATGCCTACAAGCGCTACCGCTCCGTCTACCCGGCGATCAGGTCGCTGGCCCATTGAGAACTGCAGCCGGCAGCCCCTCATCCGCCTGCCGGCACCTTCTCCCCGATGGGGAGAAGAGACTCGTGGCACTGCCTCATGCCCTTCTCCCCTCGGGGAGAAGGTGGCCCGAAGGGTCGGATGAGGGGCGCGCACGGCACTGACGATAAGACTGAACGACAAACCCAAGGAGAACCCAAATGAGCACCGGATTTTTCGGCGACATCCAGAAAGTGAAGTACGAAGGCCCAGACAGCACCAATCCGCTGGCCTTCCGCTACTACCAGCCGGACGAAATCGTTCTCGGCAAGCGCATGGAAGACCATCTGCGCTTTGCAGTCGCCTACTGGCACACGTTCACCTGGCCGGGCGGCGATCCCTTCGGTGGCCAGACCTTCCTGCGTCCGTGGTTCGAAGACACGATGAAGGCTGCCAAGCTCAAGGCTGACGTTGCTTTCGAATTTTTCTCATTGCTCGGCGCCCCTTACTACTGCTTCCATGACGCTGACGTGCGTCCGGAAGGCAAGAACTTTGCCGAAAACACCAAGAACCTGAACGAGATCGTCGACTATTTCGCCGAAAAGCAGGCCGCCACCGGCACCAAGCTGCTCTGGGGCACTGCAAACCTCTTCTCCAATCGCCGCTACATGTCGGGGGCTGCGACCAACCCGGATCCGGATGTCTTTGCTTTCGCTGCTGCGACGGTCAAGACCTGCATCGACGCCACGCAGAAGCTCGGCGGCGAAAACTATGTTCTGTGGGGCGGCCGAGAAGGCTATGAAACCCTGCTCAACACCGATATCGGCCGCGAGCTCGACCAGCTCGGCCGCTTCCTCAACCTCGTTGTCGAGTACAAGCACAAGATTGGCTACAAGGGCACGATCCTCATCGAGCCGAAGCCGCAGGAGCCAACCAAGCACCAGTACGACTATGACGTCGCGACGGTCTACGGCTTCCTCAAGAAGCACGGCCTCGAAAACGAAGTGAAGCTCAACATCGAGCAGGGCCATGCGATCCTCGCCGGCCATTCCTTCGAGCATGAGCTGGCGCTCGCAAATGCGCTCGGCATCTTCGGCTCGATCGACATGAACCGCAACGACTACCAGTCCGGTTGGGATACCGACCAGTTCCCGAACAACGTTCCGGAAATGGCTCTGGCCTATTACTACGTTCTGGCGGGCGGCGGCTTCAAGACGGGCGGTACCAACTTCGATTCGAAGCTGCGCCGTCAATCGCTTGATCCGGCAGACCTGCTGATCGGCCATATCGGCGGCATGGATTGCTGCGCCCGCGGCCTGAAGGCTGCTGCCAAGATGCTCGAAGACAAGGCTCTGTCGCAGCCGCTCGCAGACCGCTATGCCGGCTGGAATTCGGCTGAAGGCCAGAAGCTCTTCCGCGGCGAATATTCGCTGGAAGAGATCACCACTTGGGTCGAAGGCAAGGACGTCAATCCGCAGCCGAAGTCCGGCAAGCAGGAGCTGCTCGAGAACATCGTCAACCGCTACGTCTGATTGGTGGTTGGACTTTTTGAGGAGCCGGGGAGCGAAAGCTTCCCGGCTCTTTCGTTTGCGAAGGTGAATGCGGCTCATTGTGCTGGTCGGTCCCATAGAAATCTGGCATGCATCAGCGGCGATGACGAAAATGGTTGGAGCGCTTCATGTCTGACGATCGTAGGCTGCATTGGGAAAACGTCTATTCGACCAAGGGCGAGGCCGATGTCAGCTGGTTTCAGGAAAGCCCAGCACCCTCTCTAGACCTGATCCATCTCGTTCAAGCAAAGCAATCAGATGCCATCGTTGATGTGGGCGGCGGAGCTTCAAGGCTCGTCGACAGCTTTCTTGCCGAAGGGTTGGACCATGTGACCGTAGTCGATCTCTCGGCGGCCGCGCTCGACAAGGCGCGAAAGCGGCTTGGCGCCAAAGGCGATCGGGTGACCTGGATTGCTGGTGACGCGACCCAGTGGGAGCCACCGGAGGCCTATGACATCTGGCACGACCGTGCGGCCTTTCATTTTCTAACCGACGCGGTCGAGCAAGCGGCCTATATCGAGCGGTTGAAACGCGCGCTGAAGATCGGCGGGCATCTGATCATGGGAACTTTCGCCCTTGATGGACCGGAAAAGTGCAGCGGTCTGCCGGTTGCGCGACACAGCGCCGAGAGCCTCGCAAGTTTACTGGGCGCTGGTTTTAAACTGATCGATAGCCGCCGCCATGATCATTCGACACCTTGGGACAGTGTGCAGAGATTCCAGTTCAGCACGTTCCAGCGGGTCGCATAACCCGCGAAACCCGATAGCTTCAAAGCTGCGCTTCGATGGCGGCCTTGTCTATGACGGACCAGACGTTTTGGATTTTTCCATCCAAAAACTCGTAGAAGACATTTTCGGCGAACTGCACCTTCCTGCCGTTGACCGGGAAGCCAAAAAGCTCTCCCTTCGGTGTACAGTCGAATTGCAAGCGGCTCGCCACGCGCGGCGGCTCGCAGATCAGCAGCTGGATATCGAAGAGGAGATCGGGGATGGCGCGAAAGTCGCCTTCGAGCATCTCACGATAGCCGGACAAGCCGATGCGCGTGCTATTGTAACGAACGTCCTCGTGGACGAAATTTCCGAGATTGGCCCAATCCTGGCCATTCAGGCAGGCAATATAGCCTTGGTATCTGTCGGCCAGTTGATCTTGCGTCATCTCGTTTGCCTCGCCTAACGAAAGGGTCCGTTGTCAACTTAGAACGGCGTGGCGTTCGGGCAATGGCAGATCGAGGGCTTCAAGCTTCGAGGCTAGCGCTTCTGCCAGTTGCGTGGCGGTGCGGAGACGGAATTGCGCACCACGAGATCCGGCCGCAGCAAGATCTCTTTCTCGGCGGGACGGCCGTCACCCAGCAGTTCCAGGAGCAGTGCCATGGCCTGTTTGCCGATTGCCGTGCGCGGCTGGCGGATGGTGGTCAGCGACGGGCTCATGAAGACGGCTTGCGGCACGTCGTCGAAGCCGGTGACCGAAAAATCCTGCGGGATATTGTAGCCGCGGGCGTTCAAGCCGATCATGACGCCGATCGCTGTCTGGTCGTTGACGCACATGAAGGCGGTCGGCAGTGTGTCGCGCATGAAAAGCTGCTCAACAGCATGGCGGCCGCTTTCGATCGTGCCATCGCCTTCCAGCACAATACGCGTGTCTTTCGGCACGCCGGCAGCGTCCAGGCCCGCGTCATAGCCCTGCCGGCGGCGGCTGTAGGCAAGGCGGGTGCGGGAATCGCCGATGAAGGCGATCTTGCGGTGACCTTCCGCCAGAAGCAGGTCGACGGCTTTCCTTGCACCCTCAATGTCGTCGACGCCGACATAGGGGATGCCACCATTGAAGACGGGTTCGAAGACGCCGACGCTCGGCGGTAGCTGCGCCGTAACCATCTGATGGCCGAACGGCAATATACCGGTAAAGAGGATCAGGCCGGCCGCCTGGTTCGAATTGAAAAATTTCAGATATTCCAGGCCGCGCTGGGCATCATTCTGCGTATGGCCGATCAGGACACCGTAGCCATGGGCCCGCGCCTCGTTTTCCAGGCCGATGAGGATGTTGGAAAAGTTGGGGTCGCCGATATCGGGCGCCACCACAAGGATCATGTTGGAGCGACCGAGCCGCAGGCTGCGCGCCATGGCATTGGTCGTGTAGCCGGTGATGGCAATCGCCTGATTGACCTTCAGGCGCGTGGAATTGGCCACCTTTTCGGGCATGTGGATCGCCCGCGATACCGTCGCGATGGAAACCTCGGCGATCCGGGCGACGTCTTCGATTGTAGCGGGCGTGGAATTCGACACGTGGTCTGCCTTGGGCTGTCTTCGCCGCACACTACACAGACTTATCGAGAGGTCAAAGTCGCCGCACAACAGATCTGTGTAAATCCACGATGTAAACCTTTACATGGCTGATGTAAAGGTTTACATATGCCCAACATAAGCGGATGGGAGCCGCAGGAGGAAATCATGACCGTGGATACCGCAGAGACTGCACCGGTGGTGTTGTCCGCCAGGCGCATTTGCAAGTCTTTCAGCGGCGTGCAGGTTCTCTTCAGTGTCAACTTCGATCTCCGCGCCGGTGAAATCCATGCGCTAATGGGCGAAAATGGCGCCGGAAAATCCACTCTCGTCAAGATTCTCTCCGGCTTCGAGCAGCCAACCTCCGGCGAGATCCTGCTCGACGGCGAGCCAGTGGTGCTGCCTCCGAACGGCGCAGCCGAAGCGCTCGGCATTGTCATTATTCATCAGGAATTCAATCTGGCCGAACATCTGACGGTCACCGAGAGCCTGTTCCTCGGTCGCGAGGTCACGCATTTCGGGGTGCTCGACCGCAAATACATGCGCTCGGAGACGCGTCGCGTGTTGGATGTACTCGGTTCGCATGTCGACGAGAACGCGATGATCAGTTCGCTGTCGATCGCCGACAAGCAGATGGTCGAGATTGCCAAGGCAATCAGCCGCGATGCCCGCGTTGTCTTCATGGATGAGCCGACCGCCGTTTTGTCGCGCGAGGAAATCAACATGCTCTTCAAGCAGGTGCGTAAGCTGCGCGATCAGGGCACCAGTTTCGTCTTCGTTTCCCACAAGCTTGACGAGGTCATGGAACTGACCGACAGGGTCACAGTCCTTCGCGATGGCCAGTGGGTGAAGACGGCTCCGACCTCCATGCTGGATGGTGAATCCATTGCGCAGCTCATGGTCGGCCGCGAGCTTTCAAGCCTCTATCCGGCCAAGGTCGAGCCCAATGTCGACGAGGAAGTCGTGCTTCGCGTCAGTTCGGTTTCGACCGGCTACGTGCAGGATGCGAGCTTCGAAGTGCGTAAGGGCGAGGTGATCGGATTTTCCGGACTTATCGGTTCGGGTCGTACCGAGCTGATGGAGGCGATCGCCGGCCTGCGTTCGCGCCTTTCCGGCGAGGTCGTCATCCACGGCGAAAGCGTGTCTTCGGGTGATGCGCGTGCCGCCAATCGCGCCGGCCTTGCCTATATGACCAAGGACCGCAAGTCCAAAGGGCTGCTGCTTGGTTCGGGCATGATCGCCAACCTGACGCTGCAATCGCTCGAACGCCATGTCAGCCATGGTTATCTGAGCCCGAACAGCGAAGCGGCAGCGCTTGCCAAGGCCAAGCGGCGCTTCGACATCCGCGTACGAGACGGCAATATCATTGCCGGCCGCATGTCGGGTGGCAACCAGCAGAAGCTGCTTCTCGCCAAGGTCATGGAGACCGAGCCGCAGATCATCATCATCGACGAGCCGACGCGCGGCATCGATGTCGGCACCAAGCAGCAGATCTATCATTTCATTTCGGCGCTCGCCCGCGACGGGCGGTCGATTATCGTCGTGTCCTCGGAAATGCCTGAAGTCATCGGGCTTTGCACGCGGGTTGCCGTGATGCGCGAAGGCCGGATCGTCGGCATCCTCGAAGGCGATGAAATTTCCGAGCAGGAAATCATGCGTTACGCCGCGGGGCTGAAGCGTCAAGCGGCTGCCTGATGCCGGCGAGGCGCGACGCGAGCGGACCGCGCGCGAGACAAACAGGATGCCCAGCAATCATGGGACGGGAGGTTGGTTTTGGACATGAGTGTTAACGAGGAGACCAGGGAGATCCGGCGCAGATCCTGGCGTGACGTCGATCTGCGCGCGGTTGCCCCCTTCGCCGCACTGGCCTTGCTCCTCATCGTGGGCGCACTGGTCAATCCGAATTTCATCGGCATCACCAATCTTACGAACGTTGCAACGCGTTGTGCCTTCATCGCCATCATCGCTGTTGGTGCGACCTTCGTGATCTCGGCAGGTGACCTCGACCTTTCTGTGGGCTCCATGGTGGCCTTCGTCGCGAGCCTGATGATCCTGCTCATCAATTCCGGCGTCATTGCCGATCCGGTGCTGATGCTGACTACTGCCGTCGTCTTCGCCGTGGTCGCCGGTGCGCTTTGCGGTCTCGCAAACGGCCTCATCACGACGGTCGGCAAGATCGAGCCCTTCATCGCCACGCTCGGTACGATGGGCATCTATCGCGGTCTGACGACGTGGCTGTCGCAGGGTGGAGCAATCACGTTGCGTTCGGCTGATATTCAGACGCTTTATCGGCCAGCCTATTTCGGCAGTATCCTCGGTGTCCCGGTACCGATCGTCGTTATCCTTGTCGTCACCGCCATTGCGGCTTTCATTCTCTATCGCACGCGCTATGGCCGTCATGTCGTGGCTGTCGGTTCGAACAGCGATGTTGCCCGCTATTCCGGCATTGCGGTCAACCGGGTGCGCACAATCGCCTTCGTTATCCAGGGGCTCTGCGTGGCGATCGCCGTGTTGCTCTATGTGCCGCGTCTCGGCTCGACTTCGGCAACGACGGGCATTCTGTGGGAGCTGCAGGCCATCACGGCTGTCGTGGTGGGTGGTACGGCGCTGAAGGGTGGTGCCGGCCGGGTATGGGGCACGATCTGCGGCGCCTTCATTCTCGAGCTCGTCGGCAACATCATGCTGCTTTCGAATTTCATCAGCGAATACCTGATCGGCGCGATCCAAGGCGCGATCATCATCATCGCCATGCTGGTGCAGCGGTCGCTGGTGCGCAAATCGTAGGGCAAGCCTGCTTCTCGGATTGGCCGGGTTATCCAGGGCACCCGGCCCGGATTGAATAAGTCCCTGATATTTTGGGAGGAAATAGCATGCGCAAGCTCATGTTGGGTCTGGCGGTTGCGGGGGTGGCTTTTGCCGGCGCAGCCTACGCCCAGGACAAGAATTACACGATCGGCGTGTCCATTCCGGCCGCCGACCATGGCTGGACGTCGGGCGTCGTATTTCACGCCGAGCGCATTGCCAAGAAGCTGATGGCCGAACATCCGGGCCTGAACGTCATCGTCAAGACCTCGCCGGATGCCGCAACGCAGGCAAACGCCGTGCAGGACCTCGATACGCAGGGCATCGATGCGCTCGTCATCCTGCCGTCGGATCCGGATCCGCTGGTCAACGCCATCAAGGAAGTCAAGGGCAAGGGCAAGTTCGTCGCGCTCGTTGACCGCGCGCCGTCGAACAACGACAATTCCGTGCGTGACCTCTATGTCGCCGGCAACAATCCGGCACTCGGCGAAGTCGCCGGCAAGTACATTGCCGAAAAGACCCCGGAAGCCGAGGTCGTTATCATCCGCGGCCTGCCGATCCCGATCGACCAGCAGCGCCAGGACGGCTTTGACAAGGGCATTGCAGGCTCCAAGGTCAAGGTTCTCGACCGCCAGTACGGCAACTGGAACCGCGACGATGCCTTCAAGGTCATGCAGGACTATCTGACCAAGTATCCGAAGATCGACGTTGTATGGTGCCAGGATGACGACATGGCTGTCGGCGTTCTTCAGGCCATCGAGCAGGCCAAGCGCACCGACATTCAGTATGTCGTTGCCGGCGCCGGCTCCAAGGACATGATCAAGAAGGTCATGGACGGCGACAAGCTGATCCCGGTCGACGTTCTCTATCCGCCGGCAATGGTCGGCACCGCAATGGAGCTGACGGCTGCTGCGCTCTACGATCAGGTTCCGGTTCACGGCAACTACATCCTCGACGCAACGCTCGTCACCAAGGAGAATGCCAAGAACTTCTACTTCCCGGATTCTCCGTTCTGATCTTGCTTTCATGCATGCGCCCATTCGAAAGGATGGGCGCATTTTTCATGCCTTCACGCAAGTTGAAGCCAAAATGCGGCACGTACCTCTTGCTGTTCCGCGGCGAGCGTGATTAGGTCCAGACCGCGTTGATTTTCGGCTTACCCGCTAAATCCTTCGCATTGGCGGGGAGGCGCCTTTTCTTTACCGAACGGCGCGCTAAGATTTATCGGAAACGTTTACGATCGATATTCAGGGAGGAAACTGACATGAAGACGATCAAGGGACCCGGCCTGTTCCTCGGGCAGTTCGCAGGCGATACTGCGCCTTTCAATTCCTGGGACGCGATCACCAAATGGGCGGCCGATATCGGCTACAAGGGCGTGCAGGTTCCGACCTGGGCAAGCCAGCTCATCGACCTCAAGAAGGCGGCGACGTCCAAGGATTATTGTGACGAGTTCGCAGGCAAGGCGCGTGAAAACGGCGTCGAGGTTACCGAACTTTCTACCCACCTGCAGGGCCAGCTCGTTGCCGTTCACCCCGCCTATGACGAAGCCTTCGACGGTTTTGCAGCACCCGAAGTGCGCGGCAATCCGAAGGCCCGTCAGGAATGGGCGGTGCAGCAGGTCAAGTATGCGCTGACCGCATCCAAGCACCTCGGCCTCAAGGCGCACGCGACCTTCTCGGGCGCACTTGCCTGGCCGTTCATCTATCCCTGGCCGCAGCGTCCGGCCGGTCTCGTAGAGACCGCTTTCGACGAACTTGCCCGCCGCTGGAAGCCGATCCTCGATCATGCCGATGAAAACGGCATCGACGTCTGCTACGAAATCCATCCGGGCGAAGACCTGCACGACGGCATCACTTACGAGATGTTCCTGGAGCGGGTCGGCAACCATCCGCGCGCCAACATGCTCTACGACCCTTCGCACTACATTCTGCAGTGCCTCGATTACCTCGACAACATCGACATCTACAAAGACCGGATCAAGATGTTCCACGTCAAGGATGCCGAGTTCAACCCCACCGGACGCCAGGGCGTTTACGGCGGCTATCAGGGCTGGGTCGAGCGCGCCGGCCGCTTCCGTTCGCTGGGCGACGGCCAGGTCGATTTCGGCGCCGTCTTCTCGAAGATGACTGCCAATAATTTCGACGGCTGGGCCGTGGTCGAGTGGGAATGCGCGCTGAAGCATCCGGAAGACGGTGCGCGTGAAGGCGCCGAATTCGTCGCGGCGCACATCATCCGCGTCACCGAAAAGGCCTTCGACGATTTCGCTGCCGGCGGCACCGATCAGGCGGCCAACCGGCGCATGCTGGGTCTGTCGTAAGCGGATCAGGATTTCGAGGAGAATATCATGGCAATCGAAGCATCATCCGAACAGACCCGCGAGCCGCGCATCCGGCTCGGCATGGTCGGCGGCGGGGCAGGGGCCTTCATCGGCGCTGTTCACCGCATCGCCGCACGTATCGACGACCAGTATGATCTGATCGCCGGCGCGCTGTCGTCGACACCGGAAAAGGCTGTTCAGTCCGGTCGCGATCTCGGTCTCGATCCGTCGCGCACCTATTCCAGCTACCGGGAAATGGCGATCCGCGAGGCGAAGCTGAAGAATGGCATCGAAGCCGTTTCCATCGTGACGCCGAACCACGTGCATTATGACGCCGCCAAGGAATTCCTGCGCCGCGGCATTCATGTCATCTGCGACAAGCCGCTTACTTCGAACCTTGCCGATGCCAAGAAACTGAAGAAGGTTGCCGACGAGAGCGGCGCACTCTTCATCCTGACGCATAACTATACCGGCTATCCGATGGTGCGTCAGGCGCGCGAGATGATTGCCAATGGCGAACTCGGCGATATCCGTATTGTTCAGGCTGAATATCCGCAGGACTGGTTGACCGAAGCGATCGAACAGTCCGGCCAGAAGCAGGCTGCATGGCGCACCGACCCGGCCCAGTCCGGCGTCGGCGGCTCGACCGGCGATATCGGCACGCATGCCTATAACCTGGCGTCCTTTATCACGGGTCTCGAACTCGACAGCCTTGCTGCCGATCTCGACAGCTTCGTGCCGGGCCGCCGTCTCGACGACAACGCCCATGTGATGCTGCGCTTCAAAGCCAAGGGTTCGGAAAAGCCCGCAAAGGGCATGCTCTGGTGCAGCCAGGTGGCGCCGGGTCATGAGAACGGTCTCAAGGTGCGCGTTTACGGAACCAAGGGTGGTATCGAATGGGTTCAGGCCGATCCGAACTATCTCTGGTACACGCCGTTCGGTGAATCCAAGCGGCTGATCACCCGCAATGGTGCCGGCTCCGGTGCTGCCGCAGCGCGCGTCTCACGCATCCCGTCCGGTCATCCGGAAGGTTATCTCGAAGCCTTCGCGACGATCTATACGGAAGCCGCACATGCCATCAATGCCCACAAGAAGGGCAAGGCCGTCGACAAGGCCGTGGTCTATCCGACCGTCGATGATGGCGTTAAGGGCGTGGCCTTCGTCGAGGCTTGCGTCGCCTCCTCGAAGCGCAACGGCGCCTGGGTCAAGGTTTGATATTCTGCACCAACCAAGTGCGTGACATAAAGAGCGCCGGGGCGGTTCGATATCGCCCCGGCGCTTGCGTTTTGCGGTGATCAGGCAGTAACCTCACCGCGGCCGCGCTTCAACAGGTTATCGACGCTGAAGGGGCCGGCGCCGGCGGCGACCAGATAAAGGAAGACGAAGCAGAACAGGATCGCCGCGACGCCGCCGTTCTGTGCCGGGAAGAAGCTCTTCGATGCATGGCCGATGAAATAGGCAAAGGCCATCAAGCCGGAAAGCACGAAGGCTGCGATGCGGGTCTGGAAGCCGATCAGCACCAGAAAGCCGAGCGTGAGTTCGATGAGGCCGGCGACCCAGGACAGCGAGCCGACGGGCGGCACGCTTGCCGCAGCCGGGAAAAGCAGGATCTTCTGCGTTCCATAGCTGAAAAGCACGAGGGACGAGACGATGCGCAGCAGGCTCAGGAGATGCGGCTGCAGCAGATGGATCGAAGAGAGCATTCGTTTCCTTTCATATTGTGATGCCCTTTTCCGTGTAAGGATCAGGGTTGCGACGGCAAATCACGACTGCTGACATTGGCGTTACGACATCCGGAAGAGTGGCTTGCGACAGCCTTGCTGTTCCGTCGTTTTTCTTCCTGTAACGTTGCAGTTTTTCGTGCTGCCGGCCTGTACTTTGGACGTGGGCTTGGCTAAACCCCGGACAAACGGTCAGTCCACAACTGAGAGATGGGATTTAGAGATGATCGATCCGAAAACGCTTGCCGACCGCTTCCCTGGTGATTTCACCTTCGGTGTTGCCACCGCCGCCTTCCAGATCGAAGGCGCCAGCAAGGCCGATGGCCGCAAGCCGTCCATCTGGGACGCCTTCTGCAACATGCCCGGCCGCGTCCATAACCGTGATAACGGCGATGTCGCCTGCGACCACTATAACCGGCTGGAGGAGGACCTCGATCTCATCAAGGAGATGGGCGTCGATGCCTATCGTTTCTCGATTGCCTGGCCGCGCATCATCCCCGACGGCACAGGCCCGGTGAACGAGGCCGGCCTCGATTTCTACGATCGTCTCGTCGACGGCTGCAAGGCACGTGGCATCAAGACCTTCGCGACGCTTTATCACTGGGACCTGCCTCTGCTGCTCGCCGGTGACGGTGGCTGGACGGCGCGTTCGACGGCCTATGCCTATCAGCGTTATGCCAATACGGTCATGAGCCGCCTCGGCGACCGTCTCGACAGCGTCGCCACCTTCAATGAGCCGTGGTGCATCGTCTGGCTCAGTCACCTCTACGGTATTCACGCGCCGGGCGAGCGCAACATGCAGGCCGCCCTGCATGCCATGCATTACATGAACCTGGCGCATGGTCTCGGCGTCGAAGCGATCCGTTCGGAAGCGCCGAATGTGCCTGTCGGTCTGGTGCTCAATGCTTCCTCGATCATTCCGGGCTCTGATAGCGCGGCTGATCTTGCTGCCGGCGAGCGCGCGCATCAGTTCCACAACTGTGCCTTCTTCGATCCGGTCTTCAAGGGCGAGTATCCCAAGGAATTCGTCGAGGCGCTTGGCGACCGCATGCCTATCATCGAGGATGGTGATCTCAAGATCATCAATCAGAAGCTGGATTGGTGGGGCTTGAACTATTACAAGCCGGAGCGCGTTGCGGACGATGCGAGCCGGAAGGGCGATTTCCCCTGGACGGTGGAAGCGCCTCCCGCCAGCGACGTGAAGACGGATATTGGCTGGGAAGTCTATTCGCCAGGCCTCAAGCTGCTCGTTGAGGATCTCTACCGCCGCTACGACCTGCCGGAATGCTATATCACCGAGAACGGCGCCTGCGATAACACCGATGTCGTCAACGGCGAGGTGGATGACGTGATGCGTCTGGACTATGTCAGCGATCACCTGAACGTCGTCGCCGACCTCATCAAGGATGGCTATCCGATGCGCGGCTACTTTGCCTGGAGCCTGATGGATAATTTCGAGTGGGCAGAAGGCTATCGCATGCGTTTCGGCCTCGTTCATGTCGATTATGGAACACAGGTTCGTACGGTCAAGAAGAGCGGCAAGTGGTATCGCGAGCTCGCCAGCCAGTTCCCGAAGGGCAATCACAAGGCCGTCTGAGGCCAGGCATTTTCGGCAGGGCATTCGTGCCCTGCCGTTTCAGGTCGTATTCAATGTCTTTGCCGCTGCGAGACGTTTCCCTCTCGTCAGTTTCCGCCCGTCGCGGAAGTTGAGGGTGAGCAGCGAAAGCTGGACGAAGCCGGCGAGCACTTCCAGTACCTGCATCGCGTAGAAAAGACCGTCGAAGCGGCCAGTCGCTGCACGCAAGTAAAGCAGGATTGCCAGCGGCAGCAGGATCAGCAGGCCGTTTGCAGCGATGATCTTCATTCGCCTGCGCTTCCTTTCGATAGCCGGCGAATGACGGCTGCCGGCGAGCGAAAAACCGCTGCCGCCAGTGATTGCGAGCGCGGGGATCAGCAGACAGAGGCCGCTCAGAATCGCTTTCTTGACGACAAGCACGGCCGCCTCATTCAGAAGAAGTTCGGAAATCATGGTCGCGGTCAGAAAACCCGCAATGAGGAACATGGCAACGGTGCCTGCGCTGGCGTGAATGATCGTTCTCATGTCTGTTCCTCACCTTTTGCCGTGTCCAGCGCGAGCCGTTGATCGAACCTGTTCAGGAGATGGAGCGCCGCCTTCAGTTCCGATGCGTCCAGTCCATCGGCGAGGGCGTTGGCCCAGCCGGTGTGAAGGGCGGTTATCCGGGCGTAGCTTTCGGCGCCTTGTTCTGTCAGCACATAGAAGGGCGAGCGCTGATGGCGCGGGTTGGGCCGCTTTTCGATGAAGCCGTCTTCCTCGAGCTTGTTCACCTGCTTTTGGGCGCCCTGCCGGGTCATGCCCATCATCTCTGCAATCCCGGGCACCGTGATATGACCTGGGGACAGCGAAATTGCTCCGAGTACCTGCCAGCGGGCACTGGTGAGGTTCAGCGATGCGCCCAGCCGGTCGCCGCCATCCAGCAGTCGTCCGTTGATGCGGAAGACCATCAGCATAATGTCCGTCAGCAGATCGGCTTCGATTTTGCGCTTCAAAATTCGCGATTCTCCGTTTCCAATAATGGTAACTAGTTACCATTATTGGAAACTAGTTGTCAATCTGCGACAACATACGGTATTCAGGTAAATCCTGAGCCGAATTCTCGATAGTTCCCATGATCTTAAGCGTTTCTTGACCGTTGACTGCGAAGATTTCTTGAACGGGGAGTTGTATGAGTTGCCTGCAGTCTTGAGGTCAAAAAGCAATGGATCGGGTTTAGGCCGCCATACCACGGTTACTGGCGTGCTTTTTTCCTTTGCGGTCATTGTTGCTGTTGTCACCATCATGGTTTTGACGGCGCTGGAGCGCGTCTCCGAAAATGCTAATGTGCTCGATGACGAGCGCTCCCGCGAAACCACTGTCGGCGCACTCAAGACCTTCGAAGATCAGCTTGCCGCGACGCTTGACGACTACGCCGCCTGGGATGATGCGGCTGCCAATGTCTACGCACCGGAGGGCATGGCGTGGACGATCAGCAATTACGGCGAGATGTCCCTCAACAGCCCTCTCTTCGACATGGCTATCGTCATTGATGACCAGAAGAAAACCGTCATGGCCTATCAGGACGGTTTGCCAATGCAGATGCCGGTCAGTGATTTCTTCTCCCCATCGCTTTGGCGGCTTCTGGACAAGGTTCGCGAGCCTGATGCCGGCGAGAAACCGGAAGCCACTGGTTTCATCAAGACCGCCAGAGGCATTGCCGCCGTCGGTATCGCGCTTGTGCGACAGAAGTCGGGTGAGCTTGATATGCCTGCCGGTCAACATCGCTATCTGATTTTCGCCAGGCATCTCGATGATGCAAAAATATCTGCCCTTGGCACCACTTACGTACTGAATGGATTGCGGCTGGTGCCTGCGGATTTTGCCTCGGCATATTCGGTGGAGGTTGCAGACCCTGCTCGCGCGGTTCTCGGCAAGCTTGTCTGGGTGTCGCGTTCGCCAGGCGATATCGGTTATGCGCAGGTAAGGCCCATGGTCATCCAGGCGCTTGGTCTTGTCGGCCTGTTCTTCGTCGTCCTCCTCATCATCGGCTGGCTGGCCGGGCAGCGCCTGAAGGCAGAGGAAAACAATGCACGCGAAGAAGCACTTCGCGATCGCCTGAGTGGCCTTTCCAACCGCGATGGCCTGGGGCTTGCCGTCGACAGTTTTGTTGCGGAAGCACGGCAAACGAAACGGAACGTCCTGCTGCTCTATCTCGATCTCGACGGCTTCAAGGAAGTCAACGACAGCTATGGGCACGGCACCGGCGACCAGCTGATCCGCGCGGTTGCGGCAGGACTGGACGTGCTGATCCCTGATGATGCGGTGCTCGCGCGCATCGGCGGTGATGAGTTTGCAATCGCTTTCCTTTCGGATGCGGAGAATGCGGCCGCGTTGCAGCTTGCGGAGCAAATCCTCGATTTCCTTGCCGAGCCGCTCGAAGTCGGCCGTCGTATCGTCGTGGTCGGCGCCAGTATCGGCATTGCCATGTCGTCGCTCGGTTCGATCGGTAGGGAGGAATTGGTACGTCGCGCCGACCTTGCCATGTACAAGGCGAAGGAAGCTGGCCGCGCCCGCATGACGCTCTATGATCCGGCCATGGATACCGATCGCGCACAGCGTAACGCGCTGGAACTCGATCTGCGCATGGCGATCGAAAGCGGCGATCTCACGCTTGCGTATCAGCCACTCGTCGATGCCGCGACGCATGAAATGAATGGCGTGGAGGCGCTAGTGCGCTGGAACCGGCCGGGCCACGGCCCGGTTTCGCCTGAGGTTTTCATTCCGATCGCCGAGACCAGTGGACTTATCGAATCCCTCGGTCTTTTCGTACTGCGCAAGGCCTGCGAAACAGCAAAGCAATGGCCGGAGCTGAAAATCTCGGTCAACGTTTCACCGGGCCAGTTCCGCAATCCCGCCTTCACCGATTATGTTCGCTATGTGCTGAAGCAAACGGAGATCGAGGCGAGTCGCGTCACGCTGGAAATCACCGAAGGTTACATGATCCAAAATCCGCAGCGTACACGCCAATCGATCGAACGATTGAAGTCGCTCGGCGTCAAGGTGGCGCTCGACGACTTCGGCTCCGGCTTCTCTTCGATCGGCTACCTGCGTCAGTTCGGCTTCGACCGCATCAAGATCGACCGCTCGCTCGTGACAGATATCACCACCGACAGCCGGCAGCGGGAGATGCTGCAGGCGACCGTGGCGCTCGCGCGCGCACTCGATATTCCCGTCACGGCTGAGGGCATTGAGACGGAGGAGCAGGCGATCGCTCTGCGTCTCTTCGGCTGTGACTGTCTGCAAGGCTATTTCTTCGGCAAGCCGATGGTGGCCGATCAGATCAACGACCTGTTGCAGGAGCGGCGCGAAGCCCGAGTGCTGCGCCGGATTGCCGGCTGAAACGGCGCTTTATGTACCTATATGCTTCTGGCCGCGCTTTTTGGCGAGTGCGATCTGATGCTGACGCTGGCGATAGCGCAGCCGGTCTTCTTCGCTACGGGTGTGATAGCAGTTGCTGCAGGAAACGCCTTCCTCGTAATAAGGTGAGGTGACTTCTTCTGCCGTGATCGGGTTGCGGCATGCGTGGCAGAGCTTGTGCTCGCCTTCCTTCAGACCATGTTCGACGGAAACACGCTCGTCGAAAACGAAGCAGGCACCATCCCACAGGCTTTCTTCCTGGGGCACTTCCTCCAGATATTTCAGGATGCCGCCCTTGAGGTGATAGACCTCTTCGAAGCCCTGTTCCTTCATGAAGGCCGTCGCCTTCTCGCAGCGGATACCGCCGGTGCAGTACATGGCGATCTTCGGCTTGTTGTGCAGGCCGGGATTGTTGCGCACCCAATCCGGAAACTCACGGAAGGTCTTGGTCTTGGGGTCAACTGCGCCGCGGAAGGTGCCGATTGCCGTCTCGTAGTCGTTGCGGGTGTCGATGACGATCGTATCGGGATCGGAGATCAGGGCATTCCAGTCGCTTGGAGCGATATAGGTTCCAACCACCTTGTTGGGGTCGATATTCTCGACGCCCATGGTGACGATTTCCTTTTTGAGCTTCACCTTCATGCGCAGGAAAGGCATCTTGGAAGCGTGGCTTTCCTTATGCTCGAGCGTGGCGAATTCCGGCTGGGTGCGCAGGAAGGCGAGCACGGTCCGGATGCCGGCATCCGGACCTGCAATCGTACCGTTGATGCCTTCATGGGCCAGAAGCAGCGTGCCCTTCACGCCATTCTCCTCGCACAGCGCCTGCAACGGCGCCTGCAGGCTCTCGAAGTGCGGCAGGGATACGAAATGATAGAGCGCTGCCACCAGGAAGGGGCTTGTGTGGGTCGCATTGTCGGTCATGCGCGTGGAAATACAGAATATGCCGTCCCTGCGCAATGACATTACGCAAGGACGGCATACGGGATTGTGCCTATCCGCGCGCCTTCCATTCGGCATGGGACCGCATGCCAAACGCAGCATCCGGCTCTCCGTCGAGTACGCTCAGGAATTCGATCGAATGTCCATCGGGATCGTTGAAATAGAGCGACAGCGCCGGCACCCAGCCAATGACGATCGGTTCGGTGATCGGCTCGCCGTGAAAGCCATGCAGCTTCAGGCCTTTGTGGATCAACAGCGCCGGCGCTCGCATCATTTCTTCCTGCGACAGGCGGAACGCCATGTGCAGGCGCATCTTCAAGGGGCCGGTGCCGGTCTCCCAAAGGCCGAGCATGGCGTTCTTTTTGCCGTTCACCCAGAAGAAGGCAATGCGACGCTCGGGAAATTCGGCGGCGAGCTCCAGGCCGAGAATATCGCGGTAGAAAGGAATGGAGATCTTCAGATCGGCGACGGTAAGATGGGTTTCATAGATGCCCTGAATCTGGGGCGTCGTGGCATTGTCTGCAGACATATTTTCCTCGATCGGTTCATTGACCGGGCCGAGGCTAGGATCTCAAGTAAAGTTGAGGTCAATAGATCAAATGCGTCAATTGCCGATAGACAGCCAAAGCAGTTCCAGACGCTGCGCCTCATCGTCAGGATGATCGCCATAGAGCGTTTCGGCATCTCGTAACGCTTCGCGCCGGTCCTCCTGCTGGCGGAAGATGATGGCATCCAGCAGATGGGCGAGATCATCGTTGCTGGTAAAGAGTTGCGGCTCTGCCTCCACGAGACCTGAAAGCACCGAGAGATCGTTGATATGCCCGAGCCGTTCGACGAGGTCCTTGGCGAAATCACGCTTGGCCTTCATCGCGCTCGGCCAGAGATCGCGCAGAAGCGCGTGATAGAGACGATAGTCGTAGGTGCGCTTGCGCAATTCGTGAAAGTTTTCGGCTGCCGCATCTTCATGACAGGCATCAAGCGCCTCCCTGGCGCGCGATGCCGTCCGGTGCCAACTCTTTGCCAGCATGCGGGCATTCTTGCGATGGCTCTTGTCGAAGGCGACGTCCTCAAGCGCTGCGATCGCTTCCCGCAGCGTGGCGGCGGTATCATGCAGCCGCTGTTCGAGGTCACTTTCTGCTTCCGCCATCCAATCGCGGCGCGATTCCAAAATGGAGACGATGCGGCCGAGCGCCTCTGCCTCTTCAGTGTTGCGAGCATTCTCCTGCAGGTAACGACCAGTGCCAACGATTGCTGCGACATCGCGGATGGCCGAGAGCGACTTTGCGGTGTCCCTCAGCCGTGCATTCTCTTGCTTCTGGAAATCCGGCACTTCGCGGGATACGAGGCGATAGAGCGAACGCAGCCGCTTCATGTTCTTGCGGAAAGCGTGGATCGCTTCATGCGCACCTTCCGGCCGCTCTTTCAGAACAGTGATGGCACGCGTAAGCTGCTCCTCGGCTGCGCTTCGGAACTCGTTAGTAAAGTCGGCTTCAGGCCGTATGCGATAGCCCATGCCTGTCGTACTCGAATTCTGTGGCAAGCGCCTGATTGGAATAGCGGAAATCGCCAGTGACCTCGCGGCCGAGCCAGGCAGGTAAGGGAGGACTGTCAGTTTCGGCCCCCATCTCAACTTCGGCGATTATGAGGCCACGATGGGCGCCGGCAAAGACATCGACTTCCCAGACGAAACCTTCATAGGGGACGCGGTAACGGGTCTTTTCGATAACGATGCCGATGGCGTTTCCCAGCAGTTCCTCGGCGTCCGAGACAGGGATCTCGTATTCGAATTCATCGCGGGTGAGGGTGCCGCGGCCTATTTTCATCGTCAGCCGCGCGGTCTTCTCATCAAGGATACGAATCCGCACGGAGCGATCGTCCATCGAGGCGACATAGCCCTGTTTCAGGACCGATTTGGACGCTACGGCAGAGCGCCATGCTTCACCGCGTACGAGGAACTTCCGTTCGATCTCTTTCGCCATGCGAATGAACCTTTTGTGACGATCGTGGCACGCTACCCTAATTTACAATGATTTAATACCCGTCTTGTCGCACGGGCTGGTTTTATCTCGACAAGCCGTCATGAGGGCGCTATTCGAAAGCCGATTTCAATCGTTTAAGGGAACCGTGGCCATGGGCGAGAAGACAGAAAAACTCCTTTCCATCCTGAAACTCCAGCCCGTCGTTCCAGTCCTGATCGTTGAGGACGCGAAATCGGCCGTCCTGCTCGCGAGAGCGCTCGTTGCAGGCGGTCTGAGGGCCATCGAGATCACCATGCGCACCCCGGCCGCCCTCGATGCGGTGCGCGCGGTCGCCGCTGAAGTGGAAGGCGCGGAAGTCGGCGCCGGCACCATCCTCAACGCCGCCCATTGGGAAGCCGCCGTGCAGGCAGGCTCCAAGTTCATCGTCAGCCCGGGCACGACCCAGGAGCTTCTGGATGCGGCAGCCGATTCCCCGGTGCCGCTGCTGCCGGGTGCTGCGACCGCAAGCGAGGTCATGGCGTTGCGCGAAGAAGGCTATCAGGTGCTGAAGTTCTTCCCGGCCGAACAGGCTGGTGGTGTTGCCTATCTCAAGGCGCTTTCATCGCCGCTTGCTGGCACGTTCTTCTGCCCGACCGGCGGCATCTCGCTGAAGAATGCCAATGACTATCTGTCGCTGCCGAACGTCATCTGCGTCGGCGGTTCCTGGGTCGCACCGAAGGAGCTGGTGGCTGCCGGCGACTGGGCAGGCATTACCAAGCTTGCCTCCGAAGCGTTCGCGCTGAAGGGCTGATCTGTCGAAGCTGCCGGGTTTTGAAAGCTGACAGGTTGAACGAGGGTGGCCGTGCCGCCCTCGTTTGTATTTCGGCAGTCGCAAACCTATGTTCTTCTCCAGCCTTTAAAACAGGGAGAAGACGAGGACATGTTCGACGCGAAGAAACTACTCGACCAGTTTCTGGGATCGCAGATACCGGGTGTAGGCGGCAGCGTACGTGACCGGACCGGCGACGCGATCCAGATGGCGAAAGATAATCCGTTGAAGACCGGTGCGCTCGCTGCCGTGCTTCTCGGTACCAAGACCGGCCGCAGCATCGCAGGCAATGCCATTACCATTGGCGGTCTCGCAGCTATCGCAGGCCTCGGCTATCAGGCCTGGAAGAATTATCAGGCTGGACAGGCGCCTGCAGCACCTTCCAATGCGCCGACGGCGAACAATCCCGTTCTCCTGCCTCCGCCTGCCGAATCCGGCTTCGGTACAGCTTCGCCAGCGACCAGCAATGAATTCGTGCTCGTCCTCATCCGCGCCATGATCGCTGCCGCCAAAGCCGACGGCCATATCGACGACGCGGAGCGCGGCCTCATTATGGACAAGGTCAAGGCCGCCGATGTCAGCGGCGAGGCTGCGAGCTTCATCGAGCGCGAACTTTCGGAACCGACGGATATTGATGCGCTTGTCGCAGCCGCGGTGACCGAGGAGCAGAAGGTTGAACTCTACACGGCCTCGCGTCTGACGATCGAGCCGGATTCAAGGGCCGAACGCGGTTATCTCGATCTACTTGCAGGACGGCTCGGTTTGCCCGATCAACTGGTCGATCACATCGAAGCGACGGTCTCCTCCGCCAAGGTCACTCTGTCTCAGTAATCCTGGGACCCCGGCGATATCGGGCCAGTTGCCTTTGCGGAGCGGCTGGCCTATCCCACTCCCGGACAAGAGGAGTGACCTATCCATGAGCCCGGAAAGCCGTTCGCAGGCGATCGCCGCCGCTATCATTCTGTTTTCTGCCGGGCTGGTGATCTATTTCCTACCGACCATCGTGCTGTGGATCGGCAGTTTCTCGCCGACATTGGCTGTTATCGTCGGCGTCTGCCTGATGATGTGTTTCTTCGGTATATTCTGGCTGCGGGCGCGCTATCAGCGCAGCAGAAAGCCCTGAAGCCTATCCCTGCAGGGAGGCTCCGAGCAGCAATACACCCATCAAGATTACAAGAATTGCACCTGATATCTCGATCGTATTGCCGATCCAGACGGAGGCGGACGAGCCGCGGCCGGAGAGGCGCACCGCCGTGCTCTTGGCGGTGACGGCGAGCGTGGCAAGAATTGCAACGGTAATGGCGGTACCCAGTGACATGGCGACGACCGAGAGTACGCCGCCGAGATAAAGCCCGTTCAGCAGCGAGAAGGTCATGACCAGCAGTGCACCGGAGCAGGGACGTAGGCCCACGGCGATCACCGCCGACCACGCCTCACGCACGCTGAACTTGTCGCCACTGACCAGCGAGGGATCGGGCAGGTGTGAATTGCCGCAGGTCTCGCAGACCATGCCGGGCACATAGGTATGGCCGGGGTCCACGGCCTGCGCCTTGCCGTTGAAGCTGAAACTGGCGCTCTGGCGTTCAGCGGCATTGTCCTTCCAGTCCAGCATCATGCTGACAGGCCCGGCCGGTGTTGCCATCAGCCGACGGCGTGGCAGGCTGCCGGCCATCGAGCGCAGCTTGCGGAAGAGCAGCCAGCCACCGAAGAGGATGACCATCACGAAGCTTGCGATTTCCATGGCCTGTGTTGCCATGGTCAGCGTGATGCCGGTGCCGCGCAGCACCAGCCACGCGCCGCCGACGAGCACGACGGCCATGACGCCCTGGACGAAGGCCGAGATGAAGGAGATGACGACACCACGTCGAAGCTCGACTTCGTTGGCGATCATGTAGGACGAGATGACAGCCTTGCCGTGGCCCGGGCCGGCAGCATGAAAGACGCCATAGGCAAAAGAAAGACCGATCAGCGAGGATAGTTGCCAGGGGTCTTCGCGCATGGCTTTCAGCGCGCCGGTCAACGCGCGATAGAAGGCTTGCTGCTCGTAGTTCACATACAGGAAAAGAGGTGCCAGCGGCCCGCCTGTCGGCTGAAAGCTCGGCTCAGCCGTGCCGATGCCGAGCGGCGATTGCGCATGGGCAGTGACGGCCATGACAGCGAGCGCAAGCAGGGCGAGGGGCAGGCGTTTTATCAGCATGTGACCTCCAGCCGCGTGGCAAAGAGTTTCGACATATTGGTGCCGGTCGGATCGTTGAAGAAAGCGTCGGTCAGCGACTGCTTGTTTTCCGAGATTACCTGGTCTGCGTCCGGGCGCACGACTGCGTGTTTGCAGGCCTTGAAGCCGTCGCCGACCATGGCGAGTTCGGTGTCGGTCGGGAAGTCGATCGAGGTGTAGAGTGTCGGATCATAGACGCCGAAGGTCAGCTTGCCCTTCAGCGGCATCTTTTCGATCGGTTTGACCGCAAAAAACATCAGAAGCTGACCTTCCTTGTAGTCGACATGAATGACGTCGGGCTTTTGGACGGTGATGTTCTTCCCGTTGATCGTCAGGTTCATGTAGTAATCGTAGTCGGCAAGCGAATCCCGGACCGTCTTGCCGACCTCGGCAAGTTCGTTCGGCTCCAGCTTCAGATCGGTGTTCTTGTCGAAATCCATGACGACCGAGGAGGAGAAGACCTCGTCGAAACGCCAGACATTGCGCAGTTCCTGAATGCTGCCGTCAGGTGCTGCGACGACCTCCAGCCGCGCTTCCACGAAGATATGCGGATGGGCGAAGGCGGTGGCGGGTGCGAGCGAAAGAAGCCCAGCCGTCAGAAGTGTCGATCTTTTCATGCTTACCCGCTGCCCTGTTCGGTTGGGGTGATTTCTCACCAGAAAATGGGACGGAATTGGGACCGCCCCTGCGACGCTTGGGCGCGCATCCCGCTTGCTTCAGGGATGTTTCTTGAACCAGTTGTGGAGGTAGTCCACGAAGATCCTGACCTTTGCCGGCAGATAGCGGCGGTGCGGATAGACGGCATAAATGCCGCGATCGGTCGGAATATAGTCGTTGAACAGCGTCACCAGCCTGCCGTCCTCGATCGGTTTGCGCGCGATGAAATCTGGGATCAGCGCAATGCCAATTCCTGAGAGCGCGGCGCGCAGCGTCGCGTGCGGGCTATTGACCTCCATCGGGCCGGAAACGGCGACCGCAAAGGAGGTGCTGTCGGGATTGTAGAAGCGGATGCTCGCCTGGTTGCGGGAGTTGGTATCGACGATGAAGGGCACGTTGGAGATATCGCTCGGGTGCTCGATATTGGGGTAGCGTTCGAGGAATTCCGGCGTGGCGCAGATGTGGACGCGGAAATCGGAGATCTTGCGAGCGATCATACCGGAATCTTCGAGTTTGGTGACGCGGACCGCGACGTCGAAGCCTTCCTCGATCAGGTCGACGAAACGGTCGTCGGCGGCAATTTCCAGCTGCAGATCGGGATTTTCCTTGGCGAAATCGATCAGCGACTGGCCGACATCGGCATCGACGAAGGTGCGGGGCACTGAGACCTTCAGACGACCCTTCAGCTGCGCATTGTTTTCGCGCACGAGATCTGCGAGGTTGTCGATCTCCTTGAGGATGTCGGACGCCGTGCGATAGTAGGTGTGCCCAGCCTCGGTCATCGAGAATTGCCGGGTGGTGCGATTGAGCAGTAGAGCGCCGAGCTCATCCTCCAGTTCACGCACGTATTTCGAGAGCAGCGCCTTGGAGCGGCCGGTGCGCCGCGCAGCAGCGGAAAAACCTTCCGCTTCGACCACATCGATGAAGGCGCGTATGCGGGTCAGCGTGTCCATGATTCCTCCGATCTGTTTCAGAATGTTGAACAAATCTGGCTGTCGTGTTCAATTTATTTTTTGGGGCGTCATCAAAAATTCTCTTGATTATGTCGGCAAATATTCTTATTTCCCACTCAGCCCAAAGTCGCACGTGCCCATGGGTGTCCGCCGAACCCTCGAATTGGTGAGGAAATCGGTAAGGTACCTGGAATTAACCCCTCCAGTCGCTATTCCGGCCAACCGGAAAATGCGAGGACGCCTGAAGCAACGACGGTGCGGGCCTTTTTGTTCTCTCCCTGCTTTCCATCAGCGGGGGTTACTGAAGAGGCACACCTTCATTGCCGGAAGTGCGGCAGGGATATTCCCTCCAATCCATGGCAGACAAAGCCGAACCTATACCGCTTTTGCGGCGTTGGTTCACTATCCGCGCATCAAGCGCCGTCAAGGATCCGGGGTCTCCACCGGCTGGTTCCTGAGCGGTTCTTGCATGCCCTTTGTCCTCCGGTTCCTGCCGGAGCTCTGGAATTGGAAGAGGGAATCGATATGACCACCCAGCGCATCCGCGACTTTCTCGCAACCCGACGTCCCGACGGTCCCTGCCTCGTGGTCGACCTCGACGTCATCAGAGACAATTTCCATGCCTTCCGTCACGCCATGCCGGACAGCGCAATCTACTATGCCGTCAAGGCCAACCCGGCCCCGGAAGTCCTGAAGCTGCTCGCAGGCCTCGGCTCCAATTTCGATTGCGCGTCCGTCGCAGAAATCGAAATGGCGCTCGAAGCCGGTGCGACTGCGGCCCGCATTTCCTACGGCAACACGATTAAGAAGGAACGCGATGTCGCTCGTGCCCACGCACTCGGCGTCAGTCTCTTTGCCGTCGATAGCCACGAAGAAGTCGAGAAGATTTCCCGTGCAGCTCCGGGTGCTCGCGTATTCTGCCGCGTCCTGACGGATGGCGAAGGTGCTGAATGGCCGCTGTCGCGCAAGTTCGGCTGCGTTCCGCAGATGGCCGTCGACGTTCTGGTCTACGCTCATCAGCTCGGCCTGCAGTCCTACGGCGTCTCGTTCCACGTCGGTTCGCAGATGACCAAGGTCGATGCCTGGGATTCGGCTCTGGCCGATGCCAAGCGCGTCTTTGTTCAGCTTGCCAAGCAGGGCATCCACCTGCAGATGGTCAACATGGGCGGCGGCTTCCCGACCAAGTACCTGCGCGACGTTCCGTCCGCAGAAGCTTACGGCAAGTCGATCTACCAGGCGCTGCGCACGCATTTCGGCAACCAGATCCCGCAGACGATCATCGAGCCGGGCCGCGGCATGGTCGGCAATGCAGGCGTCATCAAGGCTGAAGTCGTGCTGATTTCCAAGAAGTCGGACAATGATGACGCCCGCTGGGTCTTCCTCGACATCGGCAAGTTCGGCGGTCTCGCCGAAACCATGGACGAGGCCATCCGTTACCCGATCCGCACCGAGCGCGACGGCGACGAGATGGAGCCCTGCGTGATCGCCGGTCCGACCTGCGACTCGGCCGACGTGCTGTATGAAAAGAACCTCTACCCGCTGCCGCTGACGCTGACGATCGGTGACGAGGTTATGATCGAAGGCACCGGCGCCTACACGACGACCTATTCGGCAGTCGCTTTCAACGGCTTCGAGCCGCTGAAGGCCTACGTTATCTAAGGTCTTGTTTCCGCCAGCCCCGTAACCAGCCGGGGCGGCAAATTCACAATTCTCCGAAGTCACCGCTGATAACGGTATTGGGTACGGGAGGCCAAGATGGCCGCTGTTCTTGATTCTGTCCGCGCATTCTTTGCGCCTGTTACTTTCACCATCGACGTAGAAAATCCGTCCGACGTCGTCGCTCGCGAAACCCTGCTCGATCGCGTCATGGGTCCGGATCGCCGCAAGAAGTCATCCGAGATGATCCGTCGTAACCGACTGCCGGCCGAAGGCCTGGCGCTGGTCGCGCGCGACCGCGACGGCCATGTGATCGGCACGGTGCGCCTGTGGAATGTTGAAGCCGGCATCAACTACGAGGGCACGCCGCTCGACGCGCTGCTGCTCGGTCCGCTCGCAATCGACGGCAAGCATGGCGGCAAGGGCATCGGCTCTGCGCTGATGCGCGCGGCGATCCTCGAAGCAAAGAAGCGCGGCCACGGTGCAATCCTGCTCGTCGGCGATGCGGACTATTACGAGCGTTTCGGCTTTTTTGCCGAGAAGGCTCGTCACCTTGTCATGCCCGGCCCCTTCGAACGCTCGCGCTTTCTGGCGCTTGAGCTCGTCGAGGGCTGGCTTGGCGGCGCGGCCGGCATGATCGTCCCCTCGGGGCGCATGCTGGCCGGCGCGCCGGTCCGGAAGGCGGCCTGACCGGTCAGAGCCCCTCCCATTCCGTGGGAGGGGCTTTTTTGTTTCAAGGCTATCTTTGATGGTTCAAGGCGCCTTTGCCTCGACGCGGCCATTCTCTATGAGCCAGCGGACGGCTTCCTGCACGGCTTGCAGCGAGCTGTGCCGCGGCGTGAAACCAAGCAGCCGGCGGGCCTTTTCCATCGAACAGTTGGGGCTGCGGGCAATGTGCTCCCAGGTGGCTTTTGCCTCCTCGGGGTTCTGCTGTTGCGCCCAGGCGTCATAGGGAAGAAATTCCAGCTTCGCTTCCTTGCCGAACCAGGCGGCCATTGCTTCGGCATAACCCCGCAACGTCACCGCCTTTTCCGAAACGGCATGGAAAGCTTCGCCGATCGCCGCTTCAGGTTTTGCGATAGCAGCCATGAAGAGTTCGGCAATGTCGTCGGCATGGACGTGATGCACCGTTTCCATGCCAAAATTCGGCAGAGCCAAGGTTTCGCCACGCGCCAGCACGGTGAAAACATGGGGATTGAAGTGACCGGCCGGGTTCAGTGGATTCCAGCCGGGGCCGACGATATGGCCGGGATGGATAAGGGTTACCGGGAAATTCTTTTCCCGCGCAATCCTGAGCAGATAGGCTTCAATCGCGGCTTTGTTCACGCCGTAGTCACCGAAAGGCTTCTTCGGCGCCTCTTCAGGTGTCGGCACTACGGTGGAAAAACCGTGCGTCCAGATCGTGCCGGTATGAAGAAAATGGCTGACATGGCCCTCGAGGGCGGTCACGAGATGTTCGTTGCTATCAGGCGTGAAGCAGATCATGTCAATGACGATCTCGCCTTCCAGCGCCCGGATCTCATCCCCGAAGCGACCTTCGGCCTCGAGTGCCGAGCGATCCATACGTCTGGTGTCGACGCGCCTCCATGCGTCATGCGTCTTATAGGGCGCGGCCGCGCCGCGGCTGATCGCCACCACCTCATGGCCGGCCTCGACGAGGCGGGGTACGAGATAGGTGCCGACATGTCCTGTTGCTCCGATGACGATCACGCGGGCCATGTAGTCTCCTCCAGATACGCGTTTGGGCTTGTGCTGTGTACTATGTCGTTTCGCTTCGCGGGACTGCAAGTGGCCAGTACCCGGATCATAAAGTTTCACGTCCGCGTGAATCGCCGAGCGGGCCTTCCGCCTGTAACGGCTATCGGGATTTGCTGCACGGCCCGCTGACTGAGATCATCGGCAAGGTACGCGCCGCCTGACGCAAAAAACTGGCGGTCGCTAAATTTTTAGCGAAGCGTCCAATCAAACTGCAAATCGCTTCCTGTAGGGTCCGCGGCATGGGACTTCGGGACAGGCTCGATGCTGCTGGATCTGCGGACAATTTATTTCATCGTTGCAGTGAGCTGCGTTGTTCTGAGCGCTCTCCAGTTCGCTGCCTATGCGACCGGCCGTTTCGAACGCTGGCCGCTCTGGTGGGGCGCCAGCAACCTGCTCATCGGCATCGGTTCCCTTCTCGTCGCGCTGCGCAATCTCGTTCCCTACTATATCTCCATCGACGCGGGTAATGTGCTGACCATTGTCGGCTACATGCTGATGCTCTTTGCCGTCCGCGCCTTTGCGGGACATCCTCCCGACCGGCGCTATATCTGGCTCGTGATAATCTGCGGCAGCATGCCTGTGGCGCTTTTCATCAGCGATCCCGCAGCGATATCCGAGCGTCTCCTTTATGTCTCGGTGATCTGCTGTCTCTGCGATGTCACCATCGCCAGGGAAGCAGCGGGCATTCTCCGCCGCGAGAAACTTTATTCGGCGGCCCTTCTTCTGGGGCTTTACGTCGTCACCGCGGCGATCTTCGCGGTTCGCAGCTTCCTCGCCGCAACCGGAGACATCGGCGGGCCGGATCCCTTCGGCGGCAGCATAATCCATAGCTGGATGGCGGTATCGGCCGTGGCCTTCATCATGCTTCGCAGCATGGCAATGGTGCTGATGGCGGCCGAACGCAGCCGGAACCAGCTCATCCAGCTTGCACATCACGATCCCCTGACCGGAGCGCTCAACCGCGGCGGCCTTGCCCAGCACGTGCCGTTGCTTGCCGGCCAGCCGGTATCGCTTCTCATCATCGATATCGACAATTTCAAGCAATTGAATGACCAGCATGGTCATGCCGCCGGCGACGAGGTCCTGCGACTTTTCTCCAAAATATCGAAGGGCATCATACGCTCCTGCGACCTGCTTGCCCGGCAAGGCGGGGATGAATTCCTGGCTGTGCTCAAGAATGTCGGTCGGGACGAAGCGATAGAGATCGCAAACCGCATTCGCCTTTCCTTTGCAGCAGCCGTCATGCAGATGCCAGATCTGGCAATCTTCCCGACACTCAGCATCGGCGTTTCCACACGTACGGAAGGGAACGGGGACTTCGAGCGGCTCATGCAGAAGGCGGATGAGGCGCTTTACCGTTCGAAACGCCAAGGCCGCGACCGGGTCGAAGCAGCAGGGGAAAACCAGCAGGCCGCTTGAGCCGGTCCATCCCTTCTAGATGTTCTGATCCATCGTTTCGGCCGGGATTTCATCATTGCGATGAATACGCACGACAGCCGCCGGAACGCCGGCGACAGTGCAATGAGCCGGCACCGGCTTCAGGACAACACTGCCGGCGGCGATCTTGCTGAAAGCGCCGATCTCGATATTGCCGAGGATCTTTGCTCCGGCGCCGATCATCACGCCGTGGCGGATCTTCGGGTGGCGATCACCTGTCTCCTTGCCCGTACCGCCGAGCGTAACGTTCTGCAGGATGGAGACTTCATCTTCGATGACGGCCGTCTCGCCGATCACGATGCCCGACCCATGGTCGAGCATGATGGAGGAGCCGATCCGAGCAGCCGGATGGATATCCGGGCCGAAGACCAGCGAGGCGAGATTGGAAAGCCAGCTTGCAATCTCAACACGGCCAGCCATCCAGAGCGCATGGGCAACACGGTGTGTCTGAAGGGCATGGAAGCCCTTCAGGTTCAACAATGCGTGCAGATAGGTGGTGCAGGCGGGATCTCGTTCACGCACGGCCAGAAGATCGGCTTCGATGGCGGCCCCGATATCGGGGTGTTCCCGCAATATGCCGTAAAACAGCCGGAACAGGTCTTCGGCGGCGACACCGGCCACCGAAAGACGCGCGGAGATTACATGTGCGGTGATGGCCGCCTCGTTTTCCGCGTCGATGACCTCTGTCGAAAGCAGCTTACGAAGCGTGGGCTCGCGATCCGCCAGGTCGATAGCTTCGGCACGGATGGTGGACCACGGAGAACCCATGCTACCTCCCGCCCGCTCTTCTGGTGCTGCTATCTTTGTCATCGGCATCCGCTTTTCCTCAGGCCGCAATATCTACTACACCGCAATCACCGGTCTCGGAAGCAAAGGCGAGCAGCTTGCCGTCCTTGCTCCAGCTCATACCGGTGATGGCGCCCTTGCCGGGGCGGCGCAGCAGGGCTTCCTTGCTGTCGGCGAGGCGAACGGCAAGGATCATGCCGTCGATGAAGCCAATGGCGAGTATATCCTCGACCGGGTGGAATTTCACTGCGGTTGCCATGATGTTGGCGCGGGTGCCGAGCTCCAGCGGCGCCTTGCCCATCGGGCCGTCCTTGCCCTGGAAGGGCCAGACGATGGCGGCCGGCGCACCGGAGGAGGCAAGCCACTTGCCCTTGGCGGACCAGGAGAGCGACTTTACCTTGGCCGGATAGCCGGTCATGCGCATGTGGCGGGCTTCGGTGCCCGACTTGACGTCGAGCTTCCAGCCGTGCAGCGCGTTTTCCTGCATGGATGTCACGAGGAAATTGCCGTCGGGCGAGAAGGTGACGCCGGTATGGGCGCCCTTCCATTCGAGATCAACAGGCTTGGCGCTTGTGCCGACCCAATGCAGCGATACACCGTTATAACGGGCGGCTGCGATGCGCAGGCCCTTGGGCGCGAAGGCGATGCCTTCGACCGTGCGCTCTTCGGGAAATTCCTTCGTTGTGCCATCGGTGAGGCGCACGAGCGTGCTCTTGCCGTAGGAATAAGCGATCGCACCCTGCGGGCCGGCGGCGACTTGCGAAATCCATTTGCGCGGAGCCGAGGCAATTTCGCTGACGCTTCCGTCAGCGGCAATGCGCAGCACCTTGCCATCCTCGCCGCCCGAAATCAGGCTTTCGCTGTAGGGATCGCGGATCGCTGTCAGCATGCCCTGATGGGCTTCGATGACCTTGTCGCCGCCATCGAGCCGGTGAAAGGTACCGTCGGCATTCGCGAAGAAGGGGACATCACCTAAAAATTCGACGGCCAGAACGTGGCCGTCGAGATCAAGCGGTGCAACTGTTGGCATCAGGCCGTCGCCTCGCATGCCTTGAAGGTTTCTTCGAGCTTGGTGCGATCAAGATCACGACCGATGAAGACGAGACGGCTCTCATGCTTTTCGCCATCCTTCCACGGACGCTGGTGATCGCCTTCGATGATCATATGCACGCCCTGGACGACATAGCGCTCGGCATCATCCTTGAAGGCGATGATGCCCTTGAGGCGCAGGATATTCGGGCCTTGTGTCTGGGTGATCTTCTGGATCCAGGGGAAGAAGCGCTCCGGGTTCATCTCGCCGCCGCGCAACGAAACGGACTGCACCGTTATGTCATGGATGGCCGACATCTCACCATGATGATGGTGGTGATGGTCGTGGTCATGATCGTGATGATGGTGGTCGTGACCATGGTGATCATGATCACAGTCCGGGCCGCAGACATGATCGTCATGGCCGTGCTCGAGGAAGTGCGGATCGTTTTCCAGCGCGCGCTCGAGATTGAAGGCGCCCTGGTCCAGAACGCGGGCGAGGTCAACGCTGGAACGGCTCGTCTTGTAGACGCGGGCAGCCGGGTTGATGGCGTTCACGATGTCTTCGATCTGCGCGAGCTCTTCCGGGGTTACCAGGTCTGTCTTGTTGATGATGACGACGTCGGCGAAGGCGATCTGGTCTTCGGCTTCGCGGCTGTCCTTGAGACGCAGCGGCAGGTGCTTGGCATCGACGAGGGCGACGACGGCATCGAGCTCGGTCTTGGCGCGGACGTCGTCATCCATGAAGAAGGTCTGGGCAACCGGTACCGGGTCGGCAAGACCGGTGGTTTCGACGATGATGCCGTCGAAGCGGCCGGGACGGCGCATCAGGCCTTCGACGACACGGATCAGGTCGCCGCGGACCGTGCAGCACACACAGCCATTGTTCATTTCGTAGATTTCTTCGTCGGATTCGACGATCAGGTCGTTGTCGATGCCGATCTCGCCGAACTCGTTGACGATGACTGCATATTTCTTGCCGTGGTTTTCGGAAAGGATGCGGTTGAGCAGCGTCGTCTTGCCGGCACCGAGATAACCGGTTAGCACGGTGACGGGGATGGGCTTCTGCTGTGTCTGGATCGCGTCGGTCATGAGAACCTCGAAAGTAGGATTGACCCCGAGGGCAAAGTGCGGGGCCTGAATGGGTCGGTTTCATATAGGCGCTTGGAAGCGGCAGTTCAAAGGGTTTTGTATGTTATAAGATCACATTGCTTTCTATGCAAAGCCGCGCCTTCATCGCAGTGTTTCTGCGTCGAAGGCATCGACATCCTGCAGCAGTTCCACCAATCCGCCGACGGCATGGGCTATCAGCGTCTCACCCTTTTTTGCAGTCGCCTTTTTCGCATTGCCTGCAACGCCTTGCGGGTTGAGGTCGGACATCTTCCAGCCGAAGGCATGCGGGCCATAAGCACGCAGGTGCTTGAAGCGCCGGGTGAACTCTGTCTGGCTGGAAGGGAAATCGGCAGCTTTCTCCATATCCACCCTGTCCGGATAGAGCGCCAGCATGACGGATGTTTCGATATCTCCGCCATGAATGTCTACAGCCTTTTCATCCGGCAAGATCACATCTTCCGGCAGGCCGAAGCGGGTCCAGCTGGTGGCGACCGCCAGCATATTGAAGCGCACGCGTGCTTCCGTGGCGACGATGGTCATCAACGGCGAGTTGCCGCCGTGGGCATTCAGCATCACGAATTTGCGGATACCGAGCTTCGAGAGGTTTTCAGCGATATCGAGCCAGCGCTTTACGGCTGTATCAAAAGAGAGCGTCTTCGTTCCTTCAACATCCATGTGCTCTAAGGAGTAGCCGACCGATTCGATGGGGAGTACGGTGACGGGCAAACCGGCCGGCAGGGCGGTTTTCAGCCTGTTGACGATGCCCTGCGCGATCAATGTGTCGGTTTCGAAGGGCAGATGAGGACCGTGCTGTTCATGTGCGCCGAGTGGCAGAACCGCAATCCAGCCGCGGCGTGCCTCTGGAGCAAGTGCGGGATCATTGTCCTCGAAACGGAACGACGGAACCAACATCGGGCGTTGCCTCTTGTTTATGACGAGATGATGGGCAATGTCATAACGCAGCCTGGGCAGTGCTTAAAGATCAAAGGGATGGCAATGGGCAAGAAGCATAAGGACGGCAAGAAGCATAAGAAAAAGAAGGACCAGACCGAGTATACGCTTGTCGATCTTTCGCCGGCTCTGACGCAGGCTGCCCGCTCCATGCGTACGGTCCTGTCGCGCAATCTTCTCGAAAGCGGTCTCTATGCCGGCCAGGACGGCGTCATCATTTCCCTTTCCGAAAGTGACGGCATGACGGCCGGCGGGCTTGCCCAGAAGCTCGGCGTGAAGGCGCCCACCATGACCCGCACCATCGGCCGCATGGAGGCGCAGGGCTTTGTCGAACGCAAGCCCGACGCCGAAGATGCTCGCCTTACCAAGGTCTATCTCACTGAACTCGGTCGCGGCAGCGTACAGGCAATCGAGCTTGCGGCTTCCTCCTGCGACAAGCTCGCGACGCTCGATTTCTCCGAAAAGGAGATCCGCAATCTGGTGCGACTGCTGAAGGCGATCGATGCCAATCTGCAGGCGGAGGCCATACATGTCGACGAAGATGAGGAAGATTGAAATTTTCCTCAAAACGCGAATTGCCTGCGCCGCTTAAATCTTTTAATTAAATTTTTTAAGGCTGTCGCTGCACCGCGGCAGTCCGTTATCGGCTTCACGCGTTGCCTGGAGGAGGAGACGTGGCGCAGAAGATCAAGCTTTCGACGATTGCCGAAACGCTCGGCATATCAACGGCGACTGTTTCCCTTGCCTTACGTGACAGTCCGCTGGTTGCCGGCAATACCCGCGAAAAGATCAAGGAACAGGCCCGCGCGCTCGGTTACATTTACAATCGCCGCGCCGCCAGCCTGCGCACGTCGCGCTCCGGCATTATCGGAGTCGTCGTCCACGACATCATGAACCCGTTCTACGGGGAAATCCTGAAGGCGATCGAAAGCGAACTCGATCGCAGCCGCCACACCTTCATTCTCTCCAATCATTACGATTCCGTCGAGAAGCAGCGCACCTTCATCGAAACCCTGCTGCAGCTCGGTGGCGACGGGGTCATCATGTCGCCGGCGATCGGCACGCCGCCGGAGGATATCCAACTCGCGGAAGAAAACGGCATGCCGGCGATCCTTGTCGCCCGCTCCATGGACAGCCAGGATGTGCCGACCTATCGCGGCGACGACAGCTACGGCATTTCGCTTGCCACCAACCACCTGATCGGCCTCGGCCATCGCACGATCGCGATGATCGGTGGTACTGACCAGACCTCGACCGGGCGCGACCGCTATCAGGGCTATGTCAATGCTCTGCGCAAGGCCGGCATCGAGGTCGATCCGAACCTGCGCATTCCCGGCCCGCGCTCGAAGCAGGGCGGTTTCGAGGCCGCAGTGCATTTCCTGTCCCTGCCGCAGAAGCCTACGGCGGCCGTCTGCTGGAACGATCTGGTCGCAATCGGCCTTATGAACGGCATTGCCCGCGCGGGGCTCGTGCCCGGCAGCGATATCTCGGTGACCGGCTATGACGATCTGGAAGAGGCCTCGATCGCGACACCTGCACTGACCACCGTCTGGAACGGCCAGACGGAGGTTGGACGTCTCGCCGCCCGCGCCCTACTTGATCGACTTGCCGGCAGCCATGAGCCCGATGGCATCCATCTCATCAAGCCGGAAATGCGTATCCGCCAGTCTACAAGCCCTTATCGGCCGCGTTCCTGACCGCCGAAGCCAAGAGGAAAAGCCATGTCCCGCATTGCCGTTCTCGTTCCCGGGAAGATGCATGATCGCGTTCTCGCCCAGCTGAAGGATCGTTTCGAGGTAGTAACCGTCGATCGCGACGAGACGCTGAAGCTTGATGCCGAGACGGCGAAACGTATTCGCGGCGTGGCGCTCAGCGGAGTTTTCCCGGCCGCCTGGTTCGAACAATTGCCGAATGTGGAGATCGTCGCCAGTTTCGGGGTGGGTTACGACGGCATCGATGCCAAGCTTGCAGGTTCGAAGGGCATCATCGTCACCAACACGCCCGACGTGTTGAACGACGAGGTGGCCGACACAGCCGTTGCGCTTCTGCTTAACGCCATTCGCGAGCTGCCGAAGGCTGAGGCTTGGCTGCGAGACAGCAACTGGAAGCCGGGTGCTGCCTATCCGCTGACACGCTTTTCGCTCAAGGGCCGTCATGTTGGTCTCTATGGCCTTGGCCGCATCGGTCTTGAGATTGCCAAGCGCCTGGAACCCTTCAAGGTGAAGATCAGCTATCACACCCGCTCCCGCCATGCCGATGCGCCATATGATTATCACCCGACGCTGAAAGGGCTTGCCGAGGCCGTAGACACGCTGATTGCGATCGTGCCGAAGACCCCGCAGACGCATAAAACGATCAACGCGGAGATATTTACTGCGCTTGGCCCTGACGGCATCGTCATCAATATCGGCCGCGGCTGGACGATGGATGAGGATGCGTTGATTGCTGCGCTCAATGCAGGCACCATCGGTGGCGCCGGCCTCGATGTCTTCTATGACGAGCCGAACGTGCCGGCCGGTCTGCTTTCCGCGCCGAATACCGTGCTGGTGCCGCATGTCGGCTCGGCCTCCATCCCGACGCGCAATGCGATGGCGGATCTGGTGGCGGAAAACCTCATCTCCTGGTTCGAGCAGGGGAAGCCGGTGACACCGGTCGCCGAAACACCGGTTAAACAATAGGCCTCTTCGCACTCCTTTTCGTGAAGGCGGAGGAGGGTTTTCGCTTATTCCCATTTTGCCCTTGGTCTTTTTCCAGTTTCCTACTTGGTCAGCGGGGAAGGATTGGCTATGGTTAGCCCCGGCCGCGTCATTCCCAGCGACCGCGATTATCATCGGCGGCATCTCGCCGTCTCAAGCACACACATAGCGATTTGATCGGGGAGCGTCTGCTCCGCCCGGCGCATTTTGACGCCGGCAGCCGGCACTTCTGAAGGAGGCAGAAATGGATTATCGCAAGCTCGGTCCCAGCGGGGCCGTCGTCACCGCATATTGCCTGGGTACCATGACATTCGGGAAGGAGTCCGATGAGGCGGCATCCTTCAAGATGCTCGACGACTACTTCGCTTGGGGCGGCAATTTCATCGACACGGCAGACGTCTATAGCGCCGGTGTATCGGAGGAGATCATCGGTCGCTGGCTGAAGGCGCGTCCCGCGCAGGCAAAGCAGGCTGTCATCGCCACCAAGGGCCGTTTTCCTATGGGCGACGGGCCGAACGATATCGGCCTTTCCCGCCGCCATCTCAACCAGGCGCTGAATGACTCGCTGCGTCGTCTCGGTGTCGAGCATATCGATCTCTACCAGATGCATGCGTGGGATGCGCTGACACCGATCGAGGAAACCCTTCGCTTCCTCGATGATGCCGTCCGTGCCGGCAAGATCGGCTATTACGGCTTCTCCAACTATGTCGGCTGGCACATTGCCAAGGCTTCTGAAATCGCTAAGGCACAGGGTTACACGCGCCCGGTGACCCTGCAGCCGCAATATAACCTGCTGATGCGCGATATCGAACTCGAGATCGTCGATGCCTGCCAGGATGCCGGCATGGGCCTTTTGCCCTGGTCACCGCTTGGTGGCGGCTGGCTGACCGGCAAGTACCGGCGCGACGAGATGCCGACGGGTGCGACGCGCCTCGGCGAAAATCCCAATCGCGGCGGCGAGGCCTATGCTGGCCGCAACGCGCAGGAGCGGACCTGGAGTATCATCAGTTGCGTCGAGGAGATCGCCAAGGCACGCGGCGTCAGTATGGCGCAGGTGGCGCTTTCCTGGGTGGCCGCGCGTCCGGCTGTGACTTCGGTCATTCTCGGTGCTCGTACCTCCGAACAACTTGCCGACAATCTCGCTGCCGCGGAATTCGTGCTCTCGGCTGAAGAGACGGCAAAGCTCAATGAGGTCAGCGCACCAACTCCGGGGCAATATCCCTATGGCGTCAACGGTACGAACCAGCGTCATCGCAAGATCGAAGGTGGTCGCTGAGCCATTCGATCAGCAAGAAAAGGGCCGTCGGAGCGATCCGGCGGCCTTTTCGTTTCAGCCGATTGCCTGCGCCGAGCGCGAAGGCAACTTGCCGGCGGCGTAGTCTCTGACGGCATCGCCGAAGGCGGTGAAGATCTTGTTGGAGGGCTTGTCGGTCTCGGCCCAGTATTCCGGGTGCCATTGCACGCCGACGGCGAAGGCCTTGGCGTCGATGACGGAGACCGCTTCTATCGTCCCGTCCTCTGCCGTGGCTTCAACCTGCAGGCGGGGAGCGGTCTTGGCAATAGCCTGGCGATGCAGCGAGTTCACGCGGATTTCGCCGGCGCCAATGATGCCAGCGATGCACGAACCCTCCTTAACGAAGACGCTCTGGCGGATTGCATACATGCCGTCGCGATCCTTCACATCGGGTTTCCGGTGGTCCCAGATGCCGGGCTGTTCCTGGATTTCGCTCGCAAGCGAGCCGCCTAGCGCAACGTTCAGCTCCTGAATGCCGCGGCAGATGGCAAGAAGCGGGATAGCCCGGTCGATGGCACGGCGGATGAGCGGCAGGCTGGTGGCGTCGCGCGCCGGATCAAAAGGGCCATCAGCTTCGGTGGCTTCGATGCCGTAGAGCGAGGGATGCACATTGCTTGCCGAGCCGGAAACCAGCACGCCGTCCACGCGATCGAGAATGGCATCTGTGTCATAGCCCTCCTCAAAGGCGGGAATGATGAAGGCCATTACGCCGGCCGCATTCAGCGCTGCGCGCAGATACTGATGCTGGACGGCATGCCAGGTTGCGCCATCAAGGCTGCGGATATCGGCGGGAATCGCAACGATCGGTTTCGTCATTTTTGCCCCGAGGAAAACAATATCGGACGTTTGTGCGGCCAGATCGACCGTGAAGTCAACGCTTGGATGCACGCGGTGACCAAATTGCGGCGGTTCTTGCTGTGGGGCCGGGCACGATGCAGCTAAGCTGCTGATTCCGATGGATGTGTGGCTTGTGCCACAGAAGCGTCGTGATCCCAAAGACTAATAGACTAGAGCTTGAAACGCTTCTTCCGCCATGCTTAGCTTTGCCATTACTGCGGGTAGGGGTGAGGATTGACCACGCAGTGCCATCTATACGGGAGGTTTTTGATGGATCGTCGTTCATTTATGAAGAAGGCGGGAACAGCCGGCGCCGGTGCCGTTGCCGCGACTGCCTTGGCGGCACCTGCAATTGCGCAGGAAAACCCGAAGATTGCCTGGCGTATGACCTCGTCGTTTCCGAAGAGCCTGGACACGATCTACGGCGGCGCCGAAGATATTGCCAAGCATGTTTCGGCTGCCACTGATGGTAATTTCACGATCCAGCCTTTCGCAGCCGGCGAAATCGTCCCCGGCCTGCAGGCCGTCGATGCGGTGGCGGCCGGTACTGTCGAAGCAGCCCACACCACCTCCTATTATTTTGTCGGCAAGGACCCGACCTACGCCATCGGAACTGCTATTCCGTTCGGACTGAACAGCCGCCTGACCAATGCCTGGTTTTACCAGGGCAACGGCAATACGCTGATGAACGAATTCTATGCCACACAGGGAATGTATGCCTTGCCGGCCGGCAATACCGGTGCGCAGATGGGCGGCTGGTTCCGCAAGGAAATCAATACGCTCGACGATCTCAAGGGCGTCAAGATGCGCATTGCCGGTCTCGCCGGCCGCGTCATGGAGAAGGTCGGCGTCATCCCGCAGCAGATCGCCGGCGGCGACATCTATCCGGCGCTGGAAAAGGGAACGATCGACGCGGCAGAATTCGTCGGCCCCTATGACGACCTGAAGCTCGGCTTCCACAAGGTGGCGAAGTACTATTACTACCCGGGCTGGTGGGAAGGTGGCCCGACGGTGCATGCCTTCTTCAATCTCGATAAATGGAGCAGCCTGCCGAAGCACTATCAGGCAGCGCTCAACGACGCCTGCGCTTTCGCCAACACCAACATGCTGGCAAAATACGACACGAAGAACCCGAGCGCGCTGAAGCAGCTTGTTGCTGAGGGCGCAACGCTACGGCCGTTCAGCCAGGAGATCATGGAAGCCTGCTTCCAGGCCGCGATGGGTATCTACAGCGAAATCTCAGGCACGAACCAGTATTTCAAGAAGATCTACGACGACCAGACTGCGTTCAAGCGGGATGCCTATCTCTGGATGCAGCTCTCGGAATACACGTTCGATACGTTCATGATGATCCAGCAGCGCGCGGGTAAGATCTAAAAGATCTTCTTTTCTCAAGCGCTATCAATAAAGGAGCCCCGGATGAAAATCCGGGGCTTTTGTATTCCTCTATTTCTTTGTTTCATACGATTCCGGACGCAAAACCGCTGCACGCTTTTGCTGGAATTGCTCTATTGCGCAGGTGGCGGCGGGGGCGCGCTCGGCAGGGCCGGCAAGGTCAGGCCCGGAATCTGCGGGGAACCGCCACCGCCCGGTGCTCCCAATGGCGGCAGGCCGAGCTGGCCGCCGAAGCCCGGGACTTCAATCTTGATCGAGTTCGGGTCGATCTTCGGACCATGGTCCAGCCAGTAGGTCACCGATTGCGGCCAGAAGATCACGATCGCTACCAGGATCAGCTGCATGCCGACCCAAGGGAGTGCGCCCATGTAGATATCCGAGGTCTTAACCTCGCGGCCGGCGATCGAGCGCAGGTAGAAGAGCGCGAAGCCGAAGGGTGGGTGCATGAAGCTCGTCTGCATGTTGACGCAGATCAGCACGCCGAACCAGATCAGGTCGATGCCGAGATTGGAGGCGACGGGGGCGAGCATCGGGATGACGATGAAGGCGATCTCGAAGAAATCGAGGAAGAAGGCGAGCACGAAGATGAAGATGTTGACAAAGATCAGGAAGCCGACCGGGCCGCCGGGAATGCCCGATAGCATGTGCTCGATCCAGCGCGAGCCGTCCATACCCTGGAAGACCAGGCTGAAACAGGTGGAGCCGATAAGGATCATCACAACCATGGAGGTGATGTGTGTGGTCGATGTCATCGCCTCGCGGATCAGCGGCCAGGTGAGGCGCCGGTTCATGGCGGCGAGCACCATGGCGCCGACGACGCCGAGCGCGCCGGCTTCCGTTGGCGTAGCGAGACCCATGAAGATCGTGCCGAGTACCAGAAAGATCAGCACGATCGAGGGCACCATGCTCATCAGCACCTTCACGAGCAGCGCCCAATTGAAGTCGCCGCGCACTTCCTTTGGCAGTGGCGGCATCGATTTTGGTCGGATGATCGACAACACCAGGATGAAGAGCACGAAGATCACCACCTGCAGGATCGACGGGCCGATCGCGCCGCGATACATGTCGCCGACCGATTTGCCGAGCTGGTCGGCGAGAACGACGAGTACCAGCGAGGGCGGGATCACCTGGGTGATTGTGCCGGAAGCGGCGATAACGCCGGTGGCAAGGCGAGGATTGTAGCCGTAACGCAGCATGATCGGCAGCGAAATCACACCCATGGTGATGACCGAGGCGGCCACCGTGCCGGTGATCGCGCCAAGCACGGCGCCGACGAGGATGACAGCATAGGCCAGGCCACCGGGAACGCCACCGAAGAGCTTGCCGGTACCTTCGAGCAGGTCTTCGGCCAGCCCACAACGCTCCAGCACCGCGCCCATAAATGTGAAAAAGGGAATGGCAAGCAAGAGGTCGTTGGAGACGATGCCGAAGAAGCGCAGCGGCAGAGCCTGCAGCAGGGCCTCGTCGAAATGGCCGGTGACGATGCCGATGATGCCGAAAAACAGGCCGACGGCGGCCAGCGAAAAGGCGACCGGAAAGCCGTAGAGCATGAAGATGACCATGCCCAGGAACATGGCCGGCGGAATGATGCCGAAATCAAACAAATCTGTTCCTCCAGGCGCGCGTTACTGCAGCGGCTTTTCGTATTTCGTATCGATGCTGATATGGCCGGTAACGGCTGCGATCCGCTTGATCAGCTCCGAAACGCCCTGAAGGGTGAGCAGCGCGAAACCGGCGACAAGGACGAGCTTGACGGGCCAGCGGATCAGCCCGCCGGCGTTGCCCGATATTTCCCCCTGCCGGTAGGAAAGCGCGAAAAAGGGCCAGGAGACCCAGGTGAGGAAGATGCAGACGGGAATGAGGAAGAGGATGAGGCCAACGATGTCGATCCAGATCTTCCCCCTGTCAGAAACCGACCCATAGATCAGATCGACGCGGACATGCTCGTTGTTGCGCAGCGCATGCGAGGCACCGAGCACCACGACGAAGGCGAAGAGATACCACTGGATCTCGAGCCAACCGTTAGAGCTATAGTTGAATGCATAGCGCACAATCGCATTGCCGGCGCTGATCAGGCAGCAGAAAAGCACCAGGTATTCGGATAGTTTGCCAATGAACTCGCTGATCGAGTCGATCAGCCGACTGACGGCCAGGAATACCGACATTCGCCTCCCCTTATTATCTTGCCGTTTTCGGCAGTTCTCCCCTCTAGCCGGTGTAAACCAGCGTTTTTGAAATTGGAAGGATAAATGGCCCGCCTTGGATTATAGTCTTATGCGGCGAGGCTCCCGTGATCCCGTTGAAAATTCCGGCAACTCTGGCGCGGATATTTTTTTCAAAAACCTCGCCATAAAGCTGCATTGTCGCGTCCAGGATGCGTAGTTCATCCTATGGTTTTAGAAAAATTGACCAAATGTTTGAACCGTTTGAAATCAATTTTTAAAGGGTTCGGTTTACATTTCCCGCGCACAGGGAAAGTATGGATGAAGCCACATAACCCGAACAGGGTCCCTAAGGATGTGTATCTGTCGTTTGTGAGTTCCCTCTCCGGGAACCGCATGACGCTTTTGGCTGGCGTCATCGTACACTCCGCCACTTTCCTGGCTGTCGCCGCCAAGACCGAGTCTCCCGTCTATATATTTCTGGCTGTCGCCGTCATCGTGGTGTTCTGCGCCCGCATGGCGATTTTCCGCCTGTTCGACAAGGTAGACAAGGAGAAGCTCTCCTTTGCCGAGATCGAGCGCTGGGAGAAGATTCTCGTGGTCGGCGCAGCCGGCATCACCACGCTTCTTGGCATCGGCAGCGGGTATGCCATCTTTTTCACGCGTGATTCCTTTGCCGAGCTCGCCTGTATTGCAGTGACCATGGCGACGATGGTTTCGGTGGTCGGCCGCAACTACGGCTCGCGCATGGCGGTCGACCTGCAGACCTTCTCCTGCTGTCTGCCGATGATCATCTGCAGCGTGATGACGCTCGATTTCTACCGCGGCATCCTGTCGGTCTTCCTCATTCCGTTCTGGTTGACGACGCGGGCCATGGCGACCGGCGTGCGTGAGTTCCTCTATGAGAACGTGATCGCGCGACGCGAGATCGCTTCGATTGCCGATCGCTTCGATACGGCGCTGAATAATATGCCGCACGGCTTGGTCATGGTCGATGACGAGAACAGGATCCAGGTCATCAATCGCAAGGCTTGCGAGCTGTTGAAAATTGGCGTGCCGGACCGGCTGAAGGATCGCGATCTCGGCGCTGTGTTGCGTTATGGCGCACGTTACAGCTTCATGGACGCTTCGCAGCCGGAGCTGATCCTGCGGCAGCTGACACAGGTGGCCGAAGGCAGCCTGTCGCGGACGCTCATCCATTTCCCCGAGGGACTGTCGCTGGAATTCTCAGCAAGCCGACGCGCAGATGGCGGTGCGGTATTGATCTTCGAAGACGTTTCGAGCCGTGTGAAGGCCGAGCAGAAGATCCTGCACATGGTGCGCTTCGACGCACTGACCGGCCTGCCGAACCGCGAGTATTTCGGCCATCTCGTGCAGGATTATCTCGCCAGGCATTCGAAGAAACGCGGTCCCCTCGGCTTCATGATCCTCGATATCGACGAGTTCAAGCATGTCAACGACATGCGGGGTCACGTGACCGGCGACCACCTGCTCTGCGCCATCGCCATGCGGGTCAAGGAGGTGGCCGGCAACGCCATCGTCGGCCGCCTGATGGGCGACCAGTTCATCCTCTTCTTCCCGCATGCGCGTGACCGGCAGGTGCTGGATGCCGACATCCGTAAGCTGCATGCTACGATCCAGGGTCAATATGAAGTTGATGAGGTAACCTTCCTCGTCTCGCTCAGTGCCGGGTACGCCGTCCTCGAGAGCGACGCATTCGCCATGGACGAATGGAGTGTCAAGGCTGACCTTGCGCTGTTCGAAAGCAAGTCGCGCTTGAAGGGCGGTATTGCCGGTTTCGAGCGCGAAATGGATGGTCGCTATATCGAGCAGCAGAAGCTCAAGGCGGATCTGCGCGAGGCCGTGGCTGCAAATGCACTTCACCTCGTCTTCCAGCCAATGTTCAAGGCTGATGGCCTGCGCATCGAATGTGCTGAAGCACTGGCTCGCTGGGTGCATCCGGAAAAGGGATACATTCCGCCCGACGTCTTCATCCGCCTTGCCGAAGAGATGGGCATCATCTCGCAGATTACGCGGTTCGTGCTCTTCAAGGCCTGCGAAGAATGCATGAGCTGGCCGGATCATATCGCCGTTTCGGTGAACCTGTCGGCGCGCGACTTGCGTGACGCGGACATCCTGTCGGTCGTTTCGGACGCGCTGGCGCATTCCGGTCTTGAGGCATCGCGCCTGCATCTGGAAATCACCGAAAGCAGCCTGATCGACGAGCCGGCGGTCGTGCGCGCCATCCTTGCCGAATTGCGCAGCCGCGACATCACCATCGCCATCGACGATTTCGGCACCGGCTTCTCCAGCCTCAGCTATCTCGACACTCTGCCGCTCGATATCGTCAAGATCGACCGCTCCTTCGTACGTAACATCGTCGAAGATACGCGCCGCCTGAAACTGTTGCGCGGCACGGTCCACCTTGCCCGCGAGCTCGGTCTCAAGATCGTCGTCGAGGGTGTCGAAACCCCGGAGCAGCTGGCGCTTCTCAACAAGCACCGCAGCACGGATCTCATACAGGGTTACGTCTTTTCCCCACCGGTTCCCTCGAAGGAAATCGGCATCCTTTCCCACGCTCTCAACCGCCGCACGGCACCGCGTCGCCGCGCCAAGGTCGCCTGATCAGGGCGCTATATGACGGTGTGACCACCGGCATGTTCGCGGCTGTTAACCTTAATAATTCAAATATGTCCCGAATTTTTATCAAATCTTGCGCTTTGAAGAATGAGATATGATTAATGACCCGTTAACAACGGGGTCCATTATGGCGTCTGTCTCTTTGAGTACGAGTGACTTTTCGAAGAAGGTTCTCGAAATTCTTGATAATGTCGAATATCGCCGCGTCGAAAGCACTGAGGACATGGAAGATGTCGAGCGGTTGCGTTACAAGGCCTACAAGGCGCACGACACGCTGGCGCTGGCCCCGAAGGGACTGCTCGATGACACGGATTTCGACAGCCATGCTCATGTTTTCGGGCTCTATTATTACGGCGAACTCGTCAGCACGATCCGTATCCACCATGTGACGCCGGAGCATCGCGTTAGCCAGTCGGCCGGCGCCTTCCCAGAAGCGATCGATGCGCTTCTCGATGCAGGCCTGAGCTTAATCGATCCGGCGCGTTTTGCTGCCGATCCCGATCTGACCGCCGATCTAACCTGGATTCCCTACCTGACGCTGCGGCCAAGCATAGTAGCGGCCGCGCATTTCCGCGCACATCGGGTTCTGCAGTTCGTCCGCCCGCCACATGCGGCATTCTACAAGCGTGTCTTCTATGCAGACACCATCGTGCCGGGCCAGAAGGCTAAAAATTACGGGATCGACATGACGCTGATGGCAACTAACGTCGTCGAGGTCGGCCGCAAGCTTCTTACGCGTTATCCGTTCTTCATTTCCAGCGCCAGCGAGCAGCGGATGATGTTCGCGCGCGGCCCGGAAAACACGCTGCCTTCGCTCACCATCGTTCCCACCGCCCGTTTCGTGCCGGAAGGCCAGCTCGGAACGGATCTGCCGCTTTGATTCTTCTATAGGGAACGCCTTCTCCATATCAGGAGAAGGGCGTCCCTGCGGCATTCTCATGCATTGCGCTTTCGCCCGTCATTGTGTAATCCCTGCGGGTGGGGATTTGGCTCGCTGAGGCGAGGGAATCAGGCAGCGCTAAGGCATTTCAGGGAGACGATATTCATGGCCGAACATCATACCGGACCGGTCGAGACCGGCGCGCCGATGGACTACAAGGAACATGAAAAGACCTACAACATGTTCATTGCCGGCACGAAATACGGCACGATGCTTCTGATCGCCCTGATGCTTGCCATGGCTGCCGGTTTCTTCGGTGGCGCCGGTTTCCTCGGTGGCATCCTTGTCTTCCTCATCATCCTCGTTGCCGGCATCTTCCTGCTCCGCTGAGCGCGGCCTGCGGGAAGGCACGGTCTTCCGAACTTTGTGATGTAGATGCTTGGCCCGTGCAGGCAAGCAGCCTGCCACGGCCCAGCTGACCCGGAGGAGGGGGCAGTTGGCCAATATCGTTTTCGTAGCAAAGGAAATCACGGGCGATGAGACGCGCGTTGCCGCATCTGTCGAAACTGTGAAAAAGATAAAGTCGCTCGGCTTTGATGTCACTGTCGAAGCGGGTGCCGGAGCCTTTTCTCGCATTCCCGATAGTGAGTTCGAGGCCGTGGGCGCCGTAATCGGCACGTTCGCGGATGCAGCGTCCGCAGATGTGATCCTCAAGGTCCGCCGGCCGAGCGAAAGCGAAATTTCCGGCTATAAGACCGGTGCCGTCGTCATTGCCATCATGGATCCCTACGGCAATGACGAGGCGGTCGCCGCGATGGCCCGCGCCGGTCTTTCCGCCTTCGCCATGGAGCTGATGCCGCGCATCACCCGTGCGCAGTCGATGGATGTGCTTTCATCGCAAGCTAATCTTGCAGGCTATCAAGCAGTCATCGAGGCAGCTGTCGTTTATGACCGCGCCATGCCGATGATGATGACGGCAGCGGGGACGATTCCTGCCGCCAAGGTTTTCGTCATGGGTGCGGGCGTTGCCGGCCTCCAGGCGATTGCGACGGCGCGCCGTCTCGGTGCGGCCGTCTCTGCAACCGATGTTCGCCCCGCGGCGAAGGAGCAGGTCGCCTCGCTCGGCGCGAAGTTCATCGCCGTCGAGGATGACGAGTTCAAGGCGGCGGAAACGGCCGGCGGATACGCCAAGGAAATGTCGGCCGACTATCAGGCGAAGCAGGCGGCACTCGTCGCCGAACACATTGCCAAGCAGGACATCGTCATTACGACGGCACTCATTCCCGGCCGTCCAGCGCCGCGGCTCGTCTCGCGCACCATGCTGGCTTCTATGAAGCCGGGGGCGGTCGCTGTCGATCTCGCAGTCGAGCGCGGCGGCAATATTGAAGGTGTGGTAACGGGGCAGGTCGCCGATGTCGAAGGTGTGAAGGTGATCGGCTTTCCGAACATGGCGGGCCGTGTGGCGGCCAGTGCCTCGGTGCTTTACGCCAAGAACCTCGTCACCTTCCTGGAGACGATGGTGAACAAGGAAACGAAGTCGGTCGTGCTCAACCTCGAGGACGAGCTCATCAAGGCGACGATGCTGACCTATGCGGGGGACGTCGTGCATCCGGCATTCGGCGGCGCCAAGAAGGGGGATAATTGATGGCCAGTGAAGCAATGGACAAGGCGCTGGAGCAGCTCGACCAGGCCGTCACCGCGGTCATCACCGCTGCTGCCCAAGCGCCTGAAGCGGCAAGCGCCGCCACCGGCGGGGCGATCGATCCCTTCGTCTTCCAGTTCGCGATCTTCGTGCTGTCTATCTTCGTCGGCTACTACGTCGTCTGGTCGGTAACGCCGGCGCTGCATACGCCGCTGATGGCCGTTACCAACGCGATCTCCTCGGTCATTGTGGTCGGTGCGCTGCTCGCCGTCGGGATTTCGACCAGTGGCCTTGCGACCGGCTTCGGTTTCGTGGCGCTCGTGCTCGTCTCGGTGAATATCTTCGGCGGCTTCCTTGTCACCCAGCGCATGCTGGCGATGTACCGCAAGAAGGACAGGTGAGGGGCCGATGACCAGTCTTGCAGCCTTCCTCTATCTCGTCTCCGGCGTTCTCTTCATCCTGGCGCTCCGCGGCCTCTCGCATCCGGCCACCAGCCGCAAGGGCAATCTCTACGGCATGATCGGCATGGGGATTGCCATCCTCACGACGCTGGTGCTGGCGACGCCTGACTTCGGCGGCTTCGTTCTCATTATCCTCGGACTCGCCATCGGCGGCAGCGCCGGCGCCTATATTGCGCGCACCATTGCTATGACCTCGATGCCGCAGCTCGTTGCCGGCTTCCATTCGCTGGTTGGTCTCGCCGCGGTTCTGGTCGCGGCATCGGCGCTCTATACGCCTGATGCTTTCGGTATCGGCGAGATCGGCCAGATTCATACGGAAGCACGCATCGAAATGGCGATCGGTGTGGCGATTGGCGCGCTGACCTTCACCGGTTCGATCATCGCCTTCCTGAAGCTCGATGGGCGCATGTCCGGCAAGCCGATCCTTTTACCCTTCCGCCATCTGATCAACATCGGCCTCGCTGCGCTGATCGTGCTTTTCATCATCGGTCTGGCGGTGACTGAGAGCCACCTGGATTTCTGGGCGGTCGTTGCGCTTTCGTTGTTACTCGGCGTGCTGCTGATCGTGCCGATCGGCGGGGCGGATATGCCTGTCGTTGTGTCGATGCTGAATTCCTATTCGGGCTGGGCTGCCGCCGGCATCGGCTTCACGCTCGGCAATCTGGCGCTCATCATTACCGGTGCGCTGGTTGGCTCATCGGGTGCGATCCTATCCTACATCATGTGCAAAGGCATGAACCGCTCTTTCCTCTCCGTCATCCTCGGCGGCTTCGGCGGCGAGACGGCAGGCGGTGCGGCGGATACGTCGGAGAAGATCGTCAAGCTCGGTTCGGCCGAGGATGCGGCGTATCTGATGGCGAATGCCTCCAAGGTCATCATCGTACCAGGCTACGGCATGGCGGTGGCGCAGGCACAGCATGCGTTGCGCGAGCTTGCCGACAATCTCAAGAAGAACGGCGTGGAGGTAAAATATGCCATCCATCCGGTTGCCGGCCGCATGCCGGGTCATATGAACGTGCTGCTTGCCGAGGCCAATGTATCCTATGACGAAGTTTTCGAGCTTGAGGACATCAACTCCGAATTCGCTCAGGCCGATGTCGCCTATGTCATCGGTGCCAATGACGTCACTAATCCGGCTGCGCGCGACGACAAGTCCTCGCCGATCTACGGCATGCCGATCCTTGACGTCGACAAGGCCAAAACCTGCCTCTTCGTCAAGCGTTCGCTCGGCTCGGGTTACGCCGGCATCGACAACACGCTGTTCTACAAGGACGGCACGATGATGCTGCTCGGGGACGCCAAGAAGGTGACCGAAGAGATCAACAAGGCAATCGCCCACTAACCGAAAAGCCCGCTTCGGCAGGCTTTTCTTTTATCGTCGGCGAACCGTCAGATTTCGCCCGGCACCAGCGTCATCTTCTCGACACCGACGGCGAGATTGAGACCTTCCTGGGCCTGCAGGTTCAGCGGCTGCAGCATGAAGGCCTTGTCCGTGCCGCCGGCAATGACTTTGGCACCTCCGCCGGCGCCGAGGCTGGCGTCAGCGCCGATGCCGTAATATTCGCCGGCGAGTGCGAAATCTGGCATGTTGGTGCCGGTCTTGGCGAGCACCTGCCAGATCATCACGCTCTTGCCGGTCTGGCCGATATCGATGCCGAATTTCTCGATCTTGCCGGCATAGACCGCCTTGGGGCCTCCGGAAGCGGGCGTATAGGTGCAGATCAGGTTCTTCTCTGAAGTGACGATCAGTCCCTGGCCGCCATCTGATCCGCAGACGAGCCGGCCAAGCGACATATAGTCGGCTGCTGCGGCCGAACTGGCCCAGGCTGCTGCCGAAAGGACTGCTGCGGCAATCATGGTTTGCTTGAACATGGTCCTTCTCCTTTGAATGACCTGTTCCAAACGGGTAGTTGCAGTGATTGTTCCGGTTGCCGTTACTCGCGCTCCATCGTCCCACGCAGGGCGGTGAGGATCCAGACGAGACCTTCAGGGCGGAAGTCGACATCGACCTTGCCCCGGAAAGCGGAGGCGGCATGTGCCTTGATGACGGTGGTGCCGAAACCGGTGCGCGACGGCGGACTGACTAGCGGGCCGCCGCTTTCAGTCCAGGTGAACCGTAACATGTTGTCCTCCGCCGGCTGCCATTCGAAGCGCACACGGCCCTGCGGCATGGAGAGCGCCCCGTATTTCACCGAATTGGTGGCGAGTTCATGCAGCGCCAGGCCGAGATTTTGCACGGCATCTGGCTTGAGGATGAAATCCTTGCCCACGATTTCCACCTGCTCGCGCGCCTGTGGAAAGGCCTGGAGATGAATATCGATGACGCGATGCAGCGAGACGCCGGACCATTGCTCGCCCGTCAGAAGTTCAATCGAGCGCACGAGCCCCTCAAGGCGGTGAGCGACGGCCAGCCTGAATGTCTCGACGCTGTCGGCCTGCTTGGAGAGTTGGCGCATCATTGCGAGAACAAGCGTCAGCAGGTTCTTGGTGCGATGAACCAGCTCATGCATGACGAAGCGCAGCCGGTCTTCGCTCTGGCTACGGTCGAAAGAGGCATTGGAAAGCGCAATCGCCACCTGGTTGGCCTCAATGACGCTGGTTTCGACGGGAGAGACGATATGGCCTTCGCCGAGCCGGTTCGCCATGTCGGCAATTTCGCGGATTGTCGAGCGGACCTGCCGGGCGACGGCATAGGTGGCAAGCACGGCAACGAGCAGCAGCACGAGGCCGCCGATCAGCAGGAAGCGCCAAGTGCTGAGGATCGGTGCCTGGGCGGTGGCGATCGGGCCCCATACCACAGTCTTCCAGGACCAGCCGGGAATTTGCGCATAGCCCAACAGGGCATGCGGGAGGATATCGCTGTCTTCGAAAACGCCGCTGGATGCGACGAGCGAAGGCAGGATGCGAGGGTCGAAGGGTTCGCCGGGCTGCAGATTGGCAGGACCGCGGCTCGCTACGACATGACCACCCTGATCGATGACCGCCGCCGACCAGCCGGAGGCAAGTCCCTCGGTCGTGACGAGTTTTGCAAGATCGTTGGCATTCTGGGTGATGATCAATGCGGCGACAGGATCCTCGTCGCGCGGTAGGGTGACGTTGTAGACCCACATGCCGCTCGTTCCGCCCATGAAGACATCGGAGGCTTCGATCCGGCCGGACTTCATCGCGGCTTCCAAGGCCGCGATGTTCGTCGTCTTGCCAAGCGGCGTGCCGAAGGTGCGACGGGTATTCAGAAATTGCTGCCCGGCTCTGTCGACGGCGATCACATAGAGCGTATCGCCACGCAGTGCTGTTTCCGTACGATTGTAGAAAGACTCATAGTCGCCGCTCTCCAGCTCCGGCGAGGAGGACAGCAGCCGCAGCGTCGTTGCCATATCTTGAAGCTGGCGGTCGATGGTGCGTGAGAGGGCGAGTGCATCCTGTGCGGTTTCGCGCTTGAGCGTAGACCGCTGGTTGTCTTCCAGCTGCATGAGAAGAAGGGCAACGAAGGCGAAGATGGGCAGTGCAATCGCCACTGCCATGGCGATGAGATATGTTCCGATCGAAGCTTTCGGAAAAAGACGTACGGCAAACCTCATCGATGCCGCCCCCGAACTGCCGGGGCTGGATGCTGGGGAAGCTCGGTTTCGCAGAGTCTAACGAAAGCAAGAATCCGCATCGCTCGCAAACGCCCCTTACATTTCATACCGCCCAATAGCCCGCTATCAAAGCGGGGTCATGTTAGGGGGCGGGGCATTTGGTTGCAACCTACTAAAATAGTCAGGTGCAAAATCGTCAATTTCTTAAGGACTATTTTTCGTTGGTGAAGCGCTGCAACCGAAAGGGCATGAGGCCTTCGTCACCCTTGCCTGACAGAAGCTCTTCGGCAGCAAGCAGGCCCGCAAGCGGAGCAAGCGTGACGCCGGAGTGCATCACCGTGACATAGAGGCCCGGCAGGCCGGCATTGCCGATGATGGGAAAACCATCAGCCGGTGTCGGGCGATAGCCGACCGTGAAGAAATCGAGCTTCAGATCGGCATTGTCCATGATCATCGCTCTTACGCGTGCGAAGAGTTCGGCTGCACTTGCCTGATGATCTTCTCCAGGATCGCCGCCACCGAAATCCGAGCCGGCGATGATACGGCCGTCCACCGTCTGGCGCATATGCAGCTGCGGTGTCATGACAAGGCCGTTCAAGCGTTTCGAGATGGAGCGGGAGTGCACGATCAGGCCGGCTGGTGCGGACAGCGGCAATGTGATCCCCGCCGAGGCGGCGATCGGAACTGAGCCTGCACCTGCGGCCAGCACGACATGATCGGCTTCGAGAATGCCTTCCGACGTGACAACCCCGACGATTCGTCCGGCACTCTGCAGCAGACCATTGACAGTCGCATGAACGAATGTCGCACCATGCGCTTCGGCATCAGCAAGCAGCAAACGTGCGGCGGCAACAGGCTCCACCGCACCCTCTTCTGCGATATAGAGGGCGAAATCCGGATATTCGCCAAGGCCGGGTTCGAGCAGCGCGCTTTCTTCCCGGTTTAGCCGGCTGATACCGTAGCCCCAACCGCCATGTTCATCGGCATAGGCTTCGAGATCGGTCGCCGGCCTATCCCAGCAGAGGCCGCCGCACCAGGCGAGTGGCAGGCCAGGCAGTTCCCGTGCCAGCCGCTTCCATTCGGCCATCGCTCTGCGGCGAAAATGGAAATAGAATTCGGGATTGCCCCAGCTTGCATTGATCCAGGCAAACGAACAGGGCGTCGCCACGCCTCCGAGTTCTTCGCCGACGACGGTGACCGCTGCACCCTTGTGTGTGAGATGCCAGGCGATCGAGGCACCGATGATGCCGGCACCGACGACGATCACATGCGGTTTCGCTGTCATCGTCGCCACCTCTTCCCTTATCCGTCAGCCCGTGGTGCCGCCGACGCGGGCAAGTCCATCCCGGGCCGGCTGGTATTTCGGATCGAGACCGACAGCGTGGCGATAGGAGCGGATTGCCTTGTCCTTTTCGCCGCGGCGCTCGTAGACGAGAGCCTGGTTTGCCCAGGATTCGGCGAGGTTGCCGTTGAGCTCGATCGCGTGGTTGAAGTCGGCGAAGGCGTTGTCGTTATCGTTCAGCGCGATATAGGAAATGCCGCGGCCATTATAGGGCTCGGGCGAGTTCGGCGAGAGCGAGATCGCCTTCGAGAAGTCGTCGATCGCCTTATCCTGCTGGTTACGCTTCTGGTAGATCAGGCCGCGATTGTGATAGGCGCGGCCATCGGTGGTGCCGAGCTGGATGGCGCGGGAGAAATCATTGAAGGCCTGATCATCCTGGCCGGCCATGCGGTAGACATTCCCGCGGCCGATATAGGCGACGTCATAGCTCGGATTGATCTGCAGGGCAGCATTGTAATCGGCGATCGCCTGCGGCTGCTGACCCATGTTGCGGTATACAAGCGCGCGGTTGGCATAGGCCTGGAAGAAGCGCGGGTTGATCTGCAGCGCGGTGTTGAAGTCGTCGAGCGCTTTGCGGAATTCGCCGGCGCGGCCATAGGCGGAACCGCGAACATTGTAGCCTTCTGGATCGCGTGGATTGGCGTTGATGACGGCCGTGAGCGACGCGATGTTTTCCTGTGAGCCCTGCGCCTTGTCGATGCGGATCACAGCATCCGACGTGTTGGTCGTTTCGCAACCGGCAAGGCCGAGCGCCGCGGCAAGTGCCAGCGAGGCGAATGCGACCGATTTATGCGAACGCAACGAGCGGGACGGATTGAACGTTATGACAGCCATTCGGGCTCGCTTCCCCCTGCATCATATCCGGCAAGGCGGATATGCAATCTTCAGCAGCAAATTAAAAAAGGCGGCGGCGAAACCTATCGCCCCCGCCACACATGCATCTGAAAACGTCGAAAAAACGACGGCACCGCCTTAGCGTGCAACCAGACCTTCGCGCTGAGCGCGCTTGCGGGCCAGCTTGCGAACACGACGAACAGCCTCGGCCTTTTCGCGAGCACGCTTCTGCGACGGCTTTTCGTAGTAGTCGCGCATCTTCATTTCGCGGAAAATGCCTTCGCGCTGCATCTTCTTCTTGAGAGCGCGGAGAGCCTGGTCAACATTGTTATCGCGGACAAGTACCTGCACGAGAATCACGTTCCTTTGGTTTGGTTGATGCCGAAAGGCGGCGCAGCGCCTGGGGCAAAAATATAACGTTCGCGCGGCCGCGGCCTTGCGATTGGTGTTGCGAGATATCAGATCGACGAAATGAAGTCCAGACGGGATATGCGATCGCGCGGAAAAATCCCGCCCGTGCCTATACGGAGCTAGGAGCGCGCCTTCTCGGGTTTCGTTTCGTCCAGAGCAGCGATCGCTTCCTTCAGCGCGGCGACAACACGGGCGCGGTCCGCCGGCTCAAGCCGAGCCGTGTCCAGATGCAGGTCCAGTCCCGCGAGATGTTCGCTGAGAACGCGGCTCTTGTGATCGGCGCCGAGCATCAGCCCGTCCACGGCGTAGGGTACAATCTCCCGCTGGATGCCCTTCATGGTGATCGGTGGCAAAGGATGGGCGTCGACGATATCCTTCACTAGCGCATAGGTTTCATAGCTGACGACAATCTCCCCGCCCTGGGCGATTGATTGCAGGCGTGCGGCGAGGTTCGCTTCGGCACCGATGATCGTATAGTCCATGCGGTCACTGCTGCCGAAATTGCCGACGTTGCAATAGCCGCTATTGATTCCCATACGTACGACGAAGGGCTCTTCCGTGCCGTTCCGGCGCCATCTCTCCTTCAATTCGCCGAGCCGGCGTTGCATGTCGACTGCCATGCGCAGGCAAGCTTTGGCATCTTCCTCCGCTCCCTTGGTTTCCGGATCGCCGAAGAAGACCAGCATGGCATCGCCGATGAACTTGTCCACCGTGCCGCCATGTTTGAGCGCGATCGTGGACATCTCGGTCAGATATTCATTCAGCATTTCCGTCAGCGCTTCCGGCTGCAGGCGCTCGGTGGTGGCGGTGAAATCCTTGATGTCGGAGAAGAAGATCGTCAGGCGCTTTCGCTCGGTATGGACGACCACATCCTTCTGGCCGCTGAAGATGCTCTTGTAGATCTGCGGCGATAGATAGCGGGAAATCTTCAGGGAAACGCTGGCGAGGAATTCGTTGGCCGCTTCGAGGTCGCGGTTGGCACTGTGGATGACGCGCGTCTGCTGGCGCTGCAGAACAATGAAGCTGATGCCGATGATGGCGACGAAGAAGAAATAGCAGAGCAGATATTTGAAGGCGAGAACGTTGCTCGCATAGGGTTGGCGGATGATGACCTCCTGAATGCCGCGCACATCGCCTACCTTCCAATCCTTCTTCGGACTTTCAGGATGCGTGTTATGGCAAGCGACACAAGCCTGGCCCATGATCACAGGCGTGATGAGCCGCAGCGTATCGGTAAATCCGACGCGGGTGAGATCAGTCAGTGTCTGGCTGGAATTGGCGCGCAAGGATGCGAGTGATGCCGTTTCGAAATTGTCGAGACCGTGAGGCGCGCGATTCTTGAAGGGCAAGTCGGAGAGGAAGCGATAGGTGATGTTGGCTTGCTGCTCCCTGATGACGTCGCCGAGTTCCAGCGAAAGCGTGGCGGGCAGCGGAATGGCGCCTGGAATATTGGCATAGTTGTGTGAGACGACCGTACCGCTGACATCGCCCGCCTGGTGGGCGGCGAGCACCCTGCCGACGACATTCGCTGAATAATAGGAGCGTATGCTGGTGACGAGCGAACTCATGTCCCGCGCCTGCCGGCGCAGCGCATTTTCGGAGAGGTCGCTGATATCAAGCCAGACGGCAAGGGGCAGCCCCGCCAGCATCGCCAGAACGACGGCGATCAGCCAATAGCTGCTTCTGCGGGCGGCAGAAGTTGAATTTTCCGCAGTTCTTGCCGTGGTCGCTCCTTGCGGATCTGCCATGGCTCATCCCCTCGACAATGATCGAATTGTTAAATCCCCTGAGGAGAAAAACATTTCGTCGCATGCGCGGCAAGGCCGAAGCTGGAGAGTCTGGCTGCAACCGCGGGCCAAATCTGGAAGTAATTACCCACTGTGCTGCTGTTACACCGGAGCGAAAATACTTGGGCGGTACCGACGGCCATATTTCACTTGGTTTTTCAGCTTCTGAGCATGAACGAATAGTCTTTGGCGTCAAACAAGCGTAGCCTGCCGGCAGACAGGATAGCTTTGGAGCGCTTGTAGGGGATATCGACGGAAGCATGACGCGTTTGCAGCAGATCGGTGTCCTGATCGGCCTCGTCATCGTAGCTGCGCTCACGATGTTCCGGGCAAGCGATCCGCCGGTGCTCAAGCAGGTCCGCGACGTTACCTTCGACGAATATCAGCGCCTTGTGCCGCGCAGCTTTGAGGCCATGCCGGTCAGAGTCGTCGATATCGACGAGGCTTCCCTGCGAGCGTTTGGCCAGTGGCCTTGGCCTCGCGACAGGCTGGCAATGCTGGTCCAGCGTCTCTCGGATATGGGAGCGGCGGCCATCGCCTTCGACGTTATCTTTGCCGAGCCCGACCGGATGTCGCCGCGCAATGTCATCCAGGAGGTGGAGGGCGTCGATCCGTCGCTTGCGGCGCAGTTGCCTGACAATGATGAGATATTCGCGCAGTCGATAGAAGGAAAGCCTGTCGTTCTTGGCTTCGGGCTTTCCAACGAAGGCAATTATAAGCCGCCGGTAAAGGCCGGCTTTGCCTTTACCGGTGAAAGTCCACTGTCGGCACCTCCGCATCTTGGCGCTTCGACACCGCTCCGGCCGGGGCTGGAGGCGAATGCTGCGGGGCTTGGCCACGTCAGTCTCAATCCCGGCAGCCCTTCATCGGTCGTGCGCGCCGTGCCGCTGTTCCTCAGTGACGGCGAGCAGTTTTATCCCAATCTTGCGATCGAAGCGTTGCGGGTCGCGCAGGGCGCCTCGACCTATGTGCTGGCCGGCGCGCCCGACCGGGCAGGGATTATCACCTCGGCGAAGATCGGCGATTTCATCGTTCCGCTGACGGCTGCCGGAGAGATCTGGCTTTATGTGACGCCGAACCGGGCAGAGCGTTATGTCTCAGCCGGAAAGGTCCTCGCTGCCGGCGGAGTGGCCCCCGATGTCGCGGCCCAAATCGACGGCAGCATCATCTTCATCGGCACCTCGGCTGTCGGGCTGCAGGACATTCGCACCACCGCGCTTGGAGAAAATGTGCCGGGTGTTTCGCTGCAGGCGCAGACTGTCGAGCAGATCCTTTCGGGCCGCTACCTGTCACGGCCGGACTGGGCCGACGGGCTGGAGATCCTGTCTATCGCGGTGCTCGGCTCCCTGCTCGTCATCATAACGACCTTCGTCAGTCCGGCCGTAGCGCTGATCTGCGGCCTGGCGATCACCGCGATGGCGCTTGCTGCTTCGTGGTTCAGCTTTCTTTATGCCGGTCTGCTGTTCGACCCTCTGGCGCCTATTATCAGCGGCTCCATCACGCATTTTGCGGCAACATCGTTCCGCATCCTCGTCATCGACAGGGAGCGGCGGGAGGTGCGGCGCGCCTTCGGCCATTACCTCTCGCCCTCGCTGCTCCACAGGATCGAGCATACGCCTGATGCTCTGAAGCTTGGCGGGGACGAGCGCGAGCTCACCATGATGTTCGTCGATGTGCGCAATTTCACAGAGATCAGTGAAAGGTTGACGCCGACCGCCGTCGTCCAGTTTCTCAATACGCTGCTCGATGCGCTGAGCCGTCATGTTGTCGGGAATGAGGGAACGCTCGACAAGTTCATCGGCGATTCCATTATGGCATTCTGGAATGCACCGGTCGATGTTTCGGATCATGCGGCAAAGGCGCTGCGAGCGGCGCTCGCCATGCGGGAGACGCTAGCCGAGCTCAATGCCCGTGACGCTTTCGGTTTCGGCAGCGCTCAGCAGGTGAGGATCGGCATCGGCATCCATACCGGTCTGGCCTGTGTCGGCAACATGGGTGCGAAGACACGCTTCAACTATTCGGCGGTGGGCGACGCAGTGAATGTGGCGGCGCGCATCGAATCCTGCTGCAAGGACGTTGGTTTTGATATCCTGATTTCCGACAGCACGGCACGGGCGCAAAGCGGGGCGGCGCTCTTGGAGGCAGGAGCTATTCCGCTCAAAGGAAAGAGCAGCCGGACGCAGATCTTTGCTGTGATCGGCGATGAGAAGGTCGCTGTCTCGCCGGAATTCGGCGCGCTGCATCTCGCCCACGAGGAGGTAATAGGCGCCTTACGCGAGCGCTCAAGGAACAGCCGCAAGCTGATCGGCGCGGCAAAACTCGCCGGCGTACAGGTCCTGGCCGGCCTCACGGAATTCTACGAGCGGATATCGGCCAGGAACGACCATTTTCGGGAGGATATCGGCCTGCCGGAACAACAGGCCGTCGAATAGTCAGTCAGCGGTTGCGGTTCCAGTCCCGGTTTCCGTTTCCGCCCCAGCCACGATCCCGGTTCTCATCCCGATGGTGGCTACGGTCACGATCCCGATCTCTTCCCGCGCTCTGGTCGTTGCCGGCAGTCTGGTTTTCGCCTCCGCTTCTTTCCTGCGTGCTCGGTCTGTCCTGATGGCTGCGATCCTGGTGAGGTGCGTCGTGCCTGTCCGGGCGATCGAACCCTTCGTGCCGGTTCGGTCTTCCATGGTCGCCATGGTGATCGTCTCTATCGTGCTTGTCCTTCCAGCCATGCCTGTCGTGTTTATCATGCCAGTCGCGCTCCGGCTTATCGTGGTGGGGCTTATCATGGTGGGGCCTGTCATGATGCGGCTTGTCGTGATGCGGTTTTTCCGGCCGCTGTGTCGGCGGAGCATCCTGCTTCTGTGGTTGCTGCTGGGGCTGTGGATCCGGATCTCGCTGCTCCGGTGTCTGGCGAAGCCGGTCTTTGCGTTCAGGGTCAACCGAGGCCATCCGGCAGCCGCCAAGCAGGCCGAGGCCGCCCGTTAAACTCTGATTGCCGGAGAGGAAGGGAAGGGCGCGCTGGTTGCCCAGCCTCTGCAGCACACTGCGGTTGACAGGCTGAGCATCCGTCATGTTGCCGTTCGGCCGCGCAATGACGCAATCGCAACGCTGCTGCAATTGCCGACAGCCGCCAGGGCCGCAGAAGGTCGCCGCGCCGTTCAACAGCACCACGGCAGTCGTACCATCAGGACCGACATAGAAATCGAAAGCGGTACCGCGCACGCCGATCGTGCCGGCGGGCGTCTGGATCTGATAGGCGGAGGATTTTGAATTGCCGCTGACCCAGCGGAACGTGCCCTTGGCCGCCTTGATGGAGAGGCGTTTGACGGAGTCGGAATCGTCGTAGACATATTTGTCGATAACGACGGACGAGCCCCAGCCGACCGCAAGCTTGGTGCCGTCGTGGAAGATGAACTGGCCGAGCCCTGATTGGGAGGTGCGGATACGCTCGTTGCGGTGGACTTCGTCATTGACGATGATCGGCCCGCCCTGTCCCGTCACTTCTGTTTTGATGAGAGTCGCCTGGCCGACGGGTTCAGCGGCGAACGCCGGCCACGCGCCCGACAGCGCTAAGCAGATGCTCGCGATCCATATGCTACGCCAACCAAACATCTTACACCCCACATAAGGGGATACTAACATTTACAACAGGCCCGTTCTCCCTGCCCTGTTGGGTGAGAAAAGGGTTATGCCGCATCTGCGAAGGCCGATCACTGCCAAGCGGGGCGATGCAGCTGTCTCCGTGTCAAAACAAAAGCTCTTTCACGTCGCAAAAGAACCGTTGTGCCGCAATTCGATTTGCGATTTGTATGGCCACGACGAAAATGCCTTTGCCTGAAGGAGATGATGGCGGATGCGGAAATATTCGGTTTTTGCCGTAGCGCGGGAGGCTCTGCGCGGGCACAGGGGCTGGGAAAAGCAGTGGACTTCGCCGGAGCCGCGATCCGAGTACGACGTGATCATCATCGGCGGTGGCGGCCATGGGCTGGGCGCAGCTTATTACCTCGCCAAGGAGCACGGCATCACCAATGTGGCGGTGCTGGAAAAGGGCTGGCTCGGCGGCGGCAATACCGGCCGCAACACGACGATCATCCGCTCCAACTATCTCTATGAAGAGAGCATGCACATTTACGAGCATTCGATGAAGCTCTGGGAAGGGCTGTCGCTGGAGCTGAATTACAATGTCATGTATTCGCCGCGCGGCGTGATGATGCTGTCGCACAATGTGCACGATATGCAGAGTTTCAAACGGCATATCCATGCCAACCGGCTCTACGGCATCGACAATGAATGGCTGACACCGGAGCAGGCCAAGGCCTATTGTCCGCCGCTCGATATTTCGGCGACTGCTCGCTACCCGATCAATGGGGCTGCCTTGCAGCGCCGCGGCGGCACTGCGCGTCACGATGCGGTTGCCTGGGGTTATGCACGTGCGGCATCGGACCGCGGCGTGCACATCATCCAGAATTGCGAAGTTACCGGCATCCGCCGCGGTCCGGACGGTCGCGTGACCGGCGTGGAGACCAACAGGGGCTTCATCGGCGCAAAGAAGGTCGGTGTCTCGGCTGCCGGCCATACGACGACAGTCATGAAGATGGCGGATGTGCGCGTGCCACTGCAATCGAGTCCGTTGCAGGCCCTGGTTTCCGAGCCGCTGAAACCGATCTTCCCCTGCGTCGTCATGTCGAACACGGTCCATGCCTACATCTCGCAGTCCGACAAGGGCGAGCTCGTCATCGGCGCGGGTACGGACCAGTATAATTCCTACTCACAGACCGGTGGTCTGCAGATCATCACGCATACGCTCGACGCCATCTGCGAGCTCTTTCCGATGTTCCGCCGCGTGAAGATGATGCGCCAGTGGGGCGGTATCGTCGACAATACGCCGGACCGTTCGGCAATCCAGTCGAAGACGCCCGTTCCCGGGCTCTACGTGAATTGCGGCTGGGGTACCGGTGGCTTCAAGGCGACACCGGGTTCGGCCAATCTCTTCGCCCATCTGATCGCGCGCGACGAGGCGCACAAGTTCAATGCCGGGCTGACTTTGGAGCGGTTCCGCTCCGGTCGGCTGATTGACGAGGCGGCTGCTGCCGCCGTCGCGCACTGACAGGAGGACAACATGCTGCTGATCTATTGCCCTTACTGTCAGGAAGAGCGCTCCGAGCTCGAGTTCCGTGGTGCCGGTGACGCCCACATCGTTCGGCCGGCCAATATCGCTTCGATTTCGGATGAAGAGTTTGAGGAATATTTCTTCCTGCGCGACAATCCGAAAGGCCTGATCTTCGAGCGCTGGCGGCACATGCACGGCTGCGGGCGCTTCTTCAATGCAGCGCGCGATACTGTGAGCGACAAGTTCATCATGACCTACAAGGCCGGCGAACCGAAGCCTGATATCGGCGCTGCGGCGGAACCGCATGCACCCGTCGAGACCTATGAAGCTGTTGAAGGAGAGGCGCAATGAGCGGCGCGAACCGTATTGTCGGCAAGGGCCGGCTGACGCCCGCAAGGACCGCGCGCTTCACCTTCGATGGCAAGAGCTATACGGCGCTCGAAGGCGATACCGTCGCCTCGGCCTTGATTGCCCATGGCGTGCACCTCGTCGGCCGGTCGTTCAAATATCATCGCCCGCGCGGCATTCTTTCGGCGGGTGCCGAGGAGCCGAACGCGTTGATCGACGTCGCCCGCGACAGCGCCCGCAAGCAGCCGAATGTGCGGGCAACCGTGCAGGAAGTCTTCGACGGGATGATCGTGAAGTCGCAGAACCGTTGGCCGTCTCTTTCCTTCGATGTCGGTGCGGTCAACAACCTGTTCTCGCCTTTCTTCGCAGCGGGCTTCTATTATAAGACTTTCATGTGGCCGCGGGCTGCGTGGAAGCACGTATATGAGCCGATGATCCGCCGTGCTGCCGGTCTCGGTGTCGCGCCGACGGAAGACGATCCCGACCATTATGCCAGCCGTTACGCTCATTGCGACGTGCTGGTCGTCGGTGCCGGTATTGCCGGTCTTTCGGCGGCATTGGCTGCTGCGGAAGCCGGAGCAAAAATCATCCTCTGCGACGAGCAGGCGGAAGCTGGCGGCGCGTTGCGCTTCGATGCCGGCGTGAAAGTGGATGGGCTTGATGGTTATGCCTGGGTGCAGAAGACCCTTGCACGTCTGAAGGCCATGGAGAACGTGGAGGTCCTGACCCGCACCACGGCATTCGGCTACTATAACCATAATTTCATCGGCCTCGTCGAACGCGTCACGGATCATATTGCCCGCCCCGACCGCGATCTGCCCCGCGAACGGCTGTGGCAGGTCCGCGCCAAGCGCGTCATCCTGGCCACGGGCGGCATCGAGCGGCACATGGTGTTTCCGAACAACGACCGGCCGGGCATCATGCTCGCTTCGGCCGGGCGGATGTATCTCAACCATTATGGTGTCGCGGTCGGCCAGAAGGTCGGCATCTATACGGCCCATGATTCTGCCTACGAGGCTGCCTTCGACCTGAAGCGGGCGGGTGTTTCGATCGCCGCGATCGTCGATAGTAGGCAGGCGCCGGGTGCAGCTGTATTGGCCGAAGCCCGTTCGCTCGGCATCGATGTGCTGACCGGTCAGTCGGTCGTCAATACGTCGGGTGCGCTGCGCATTTCCTCGATGACGGTTGCACGCAACGGTGGCGGTTCGCCGCGCAAGATTGCGGTCGATGCGCTTCTCGTCTGCGCTGGATGGACACCCTCCGTGCATCTCTTCTCCCAGTCGCGGGGCAAGGTCGCCTTCGATGCCGAGACGCAGCGTTTCCTGCCCGGCACCTATGCGCAGGACTGCCTTTCCGTCGGGGCCTGCAATGGCACGGATGGACTGCAGCAGACCGTCGAGGAATCGCTTGCCGCCGGCGAGCTGATGGCACAGGCCGTCGGCAGGCAGGCGGGCAGCAAGATCGGCATTTCCGTCGAGCAGGCCTTCGACTGGACGGGCGGCATGATTGGTGCTGCCGAAGGCGCCGGACCGGAGACGAATGCCAAGGCGTTCATCGACTTCCAGCATGATGTCTGCGCCAAGGATATCCGCCTTGCCGTACGCGAAGGCATGCATTCGATCGAGCACATCAAGCGCTTTACGACGAACGGCATGGCCTCCGACCAGGGCAAGCTCTCCAACATGCATGGTCTGGCGATTGCCGCAGAAACGCTCGGCAAGGATATTCCGCAGGTTGGTCTCACTACCTTCCGCGCGCCCTATACGCCGGTGACTTATGGTGCACTGATTTCGCATTCGCGTGGGCCGCTGTTTGACCCTACGCGCAAGACTCCGCTGCATGGCTGGGAAGAAGCCAAGGGCGCAGTCTTCGAGGATGTCGGCAACTGGAAGCGCGCCTGGTTTTATCCGCGCGCCGGTGAAACGATGCATCAGGCGGTTGCCCGCGAGTGCCGCACGGCGCGTGAGGTCGCCGGGATCTTTGATGCCTCGACGCTCGGCAAGATCGAGGTTGTCGGGCCGGATGCGGCCGAATTCATGAACCTCATGTACACCAACGCCTGGGATACGCTGAAACCAGGCAAATGCCGCTATGGCATCATGCTGCGCGAGGATGGTTTCGTTTATGATGACGGCGTCGTCGGTCGTCTCGCCGATGACCGTTTCCATGTAACGACCACGACCGGTGGGGCGCCGCGTGTTCTCAACCACATGGAAGACTATCTGCAGACGGAATTCCCGCATCTGAAAGTTTGGCTGACCTCTGTCACCGAGCAATGGGCTGTTATCGCGGTGCAAGGACCGAAAGCACGTGAGATCGTCGCGCCTCTGGTCGAAGGGCTTGATATTTCCAACGAGGCCTTCCCGCACATGAGTGTGGCCGAGTGCAAGGTGGCGGGCGTTCCGGCGCGTCTCTTCCGCGTCTCCTTCACCGGTGAAACAGGCTTCGAAATCAATGTGCCAGCCGACTATGGCCAGTCGGTGCTGGAGGCAGTCTGGGCCAATGCCGAGCCAGTCGGCGCCTGCGTCTACGGCACCGAGACCATGCATGTGCTGCGCGCCGAAAAGGGCTACATCATCGTCGGCCAGGATACTGACGGTACGGTGACGCCCGATGATGCCGGGCTCTCCTGGGCTGTTTCGAAGAAGAAGGCGGATTTCGTCGGCATTCGCGGCCTGAAGCGGCCCGATCTCGTCAAGGAAGGCCGCAAGCAACTCGTCGGTCTTGCGACGAAGGATGCGAAGCTGGTGCTCGAAGAGGGCGCGCAGATCGTCGCCAACCCGAACCAGCCTAAGCCGATGACGATGCTCGGTCACGTGACATCGGCCTACTGGTCTGAAAATTGTGGCCGCTCGATCGCCTTTGCACTGGTTGAAGGTGGCCGCAATCTGCTGGGCGAAACGCTCTATGTGCCGATGCCGGACCGGACCATTCCGGTCGAGGTGACGGATCTGGTGTTCTTTGACAAGGAAGGAGGCCGTATCCATGGCTGAGGTCGCAATTCGCAAACCGGCTCTCTCCGGTCTCCTCGCCGGGTCGGCGACGGTGCGCCTGACGGTGGCGCCGGTCGCAAGCCGCCTTTCGCTGCGTGCGCCGGCTGAATCCGTATCCGCGCTCTCTTCCGCGCTAGGGGTGACTTTGCCTACATCACCCAAGACCTCCGGCAGTGCCGGGGGACGTTCGGCGCTCTGGCTGGGACCGGACGAGTGGCTCGTAATTGACGAGGCCGGCTCGGATCTTCTGTCGCTTCTCCCCGGCGCGGACGCTCTTCATTCGGCGGTCGATGTTTCTCACCGCAATGTGGGTATCATTGTTTCCGGACCGGGTGCGGAGGTGACACTGTCCGCTGGCTGCCCTCAGAACCTCTCTCTGGAGATTTTCCCCGTGGGGGCCTGCTCGCGGACAATCTTCGGCAAGGCCGAGATCGTGCTCTTCCGCACCGAGGACGATACGTTCCGGGTGGAGTGCTGGCGGTCGTTTTCGGATTATGTCTTCGGGCTGCTCGCCGAAGGCGCCGAGGATGCGAGTCACTAAGGCCCGCAAAGAACCTAAGCGTCTTCCGGCCGATCTTTCGGGTCGAACTGGATGATGGTGATCCAGCGGGCGGTCAGTGCTGGCTTCTTTTCGTTCTCGATTTCGATCGAGACATCATAGGTCGTCATCAGCATGCCGGCGCCGCGAAAGCGGGCGTCCGAGAGTACGAAGTGGCCACGAATGCGCGTGCCACTCCTGACCGGCGACATGAAGCGGACCTTATCGAAACCGTAATTGATGCCCAACGTCTGCTCGCGCACTTTGGGCAGGCAATTGTAGTTCATCGTCGACAATAGAGAGAGTGTCAGGAAGCCATGGGCGATAGTTCCGCCGAAGGGGCTTTCGGCTGCTGCACGAACAGGATCGACGTGAATGAACTGATGGTCGCCGGTCGCCTCTGCGAAGGCATCAATCATCTTCTGATCGACGAGGATCCAGTCAGACAATCCTGTTTCCGTGCCAACCAGCCCCCGGATCTCCGAGAGCGAAATTTCCATCACCATGCATTCCTCGTAAAAAGCCGCAGCCGCAAGCCTTATCGCGCATTCGTGACGATTGCGATAATGATTCGCGCTGGCGGGTTTCGTGGATCAATTTTCCACGAAAAAGGCGACCGAACGTGGCTCAATGGTGGCGCGGCCGCCGACTTTCCGTGCGCCATCCGGCAAAAGCTGACGCCAGTTTGTTTCGCCGGCTGAGGGAAGCGTGAAGAGTTGATGCTGTTCGGAGCGGTTGAAGAGCACGGCAAGGCGGGTCTGCTTGCGGTTGGAACGATCGCCGGTCGCAAGTACCATGCCAAGGGTGGAGAACGAGGGCGTTTCCCATTCGTCTATTGTCATCGGTTCGCCTGAGAGCGAGATCCATTCCACATCCCCATTGCCGGAGAAGAAGGTCAGGTCGGAGAAGACCGAAAAGCGGCGGCGAAGCGTGGCGACGAAGGCGGTATGGGCGATAAGGTCTTCGTCCAGAAGCTTCCAGTCGACCCAGGTGATCTCGTTGTCCTGGCAATAGGCATTGTTGTTGCCGTGCTGCGTGCGGCCGCCCTCGTCGCCTGCCGTCAGCATGACGCTGCCGCGGCTGGCAAAGAGGGTGGAGATGAGCGCCATGACATCAGCCTTGCGACGTTCCCGGATGACGGGATAGGCGGTTTCACCTTCGACGCCGTTGTTCCAGGAATGGTTCTCGTTGTGGCCGTCGCGGTTGTTCTCGCCATTCGCCTCGTTGTGCTTATCGTTGTACGACACGAGGTCCATGAGCGTGAAACCGTCATGGGCGGCGAGGAAATTGACGCTGCGGGTCTCTGTTTGGCCATTGGCTGAGAAGATGTTCGAAGAGCCGGCCAGGACAGTTGCGAGCGAACCCGTCTTCCAGCCATCGCCACGCCAGTAGCACCTGATGTCATCTCGGGCACGGTCGTTCCATTCCAGGAAGGGCGTCGGGAAATTGCCGAGCTGATAGCCGCTTGGGCCGATATCCCATGGTTCGGCGATCATGATGCGATCGCCGAGCAGATCGTCGGCGAGAATCGCGGCCAGCGTTCCGTTCCGATCGAAGCCATTTGCTGTGCGACCAAGAACCGGCGCGAGGTCGAAACGGAAGCCGTCGACGCCGGCACTACGGACGAAATGGCGCAGGCTGTCGATAATGAGCCGCTGGACGTAAGGATGGTCGCAGGCAACCGTATTGCCCGTGCCAGTATCGTTGACGAGCACGGATGGCCGGTCCACTACGTGGCGGTAGTAGCTGAGATTGTCGATACCGCGCAGCGACAGCGTCGTGCCATAGCGGTCGCTTTCGCCCGTATGGTTGAAAACGAGGTCGAGGATGACGGCGATGCCTTCCTCATGCAGCTTCGCCACTGTTTCGTTGAGCTCGGCGATGCCCCCGGGCACGATACGCGGATCGAGTGCCATGAAGGCAACGGGATTGTAACCCCAGCCATTCGTCAGGCCGAGCGGCGGCAGATGCCGCTCGTCGATCCAGGCGGTGATGGGCATCAACTCGACGGCATCGACGCCGATGCGCTTCAGGTGAGCGACGACGGAGGGATGGGCAAGGGCGGCGACCGTGCCGCGCTGAGCTTCCGGCACATCCGGATGCAGGATGGTGAAGGGCTTGACGGCGACCTCGTAAATAAAGCCGCCCGGTTTGAAGAGCGGCTTTCGGATTTTGACAGGCGCGTCTTTGGTGACGACCGACTTCGGCATCAGGTGCTGCGTATCCTCACCGAAGATGCCAAGGCGCAGATCGTAACGGAATGGTCCGTCGACCGCTTTGGCATAGGGATCGATCAGCAGTTTCGAGGGATCGAACCAGAGGCCGTTGTCCGGGGCATAGATACCATCCGCGCGGTAGCCGTAACGGGCGCCTTCCTTCACTCCATCGACGAAGAGACGGAAGACATGATCGCTGTCGCGGGCCATGGGGAGCCTCGCATATTCCTTGCCGTCATCGTCGAAGAGGCAGAGATCAATCTGCGCTGCATGATGCGACCAGACAGAAAATTCAACGCCTGTTTCAAAAACGATGGCGCCGCCCTGTGCGGAACTGTTGCCCCCCATATGCCCCCCGGATCAGGTGATCACGGTCGGCTCGTTGCGTCCCGTGCGCTCACGAATGTTGGCGATGCTTTCTGCGGCCGCGATCAGATCGGCGAGCGCTTCCTGCGTTTCGATATTATGACGAGTCGAATCCGGCTCATAGCGCTCGATATAGACGCGCAGGGTTGCGCCAGACGTGCCGGTGCCGGAAAGTCGGAAGACGACGCGGGAGCCGCCCTGGAAAAGGACGCGAATACCCTGATGTTCGCTGACCGACTTGTCGACCGGATCGTGATAGGCGAAATCGTCAGCCTTCTCGACGGTCAGATCGCCAAACGTCTTGCCGGGCAGGGTGGAAAGCTGGCTGCGCAGATTGTCGACCAGGCCGTTTGCGGCATCGCTGTCGACGCCTTCATAGTCATGGCGGGAATAGTAGTTGCGGCCATAGGTCTGCCAGTGCTGGGTAACGATTTCCTGCACGCTTTCGCCACGTACGGCAAGGACGTTCAGCCACAACAGCACGGCCCAGAGGCCATCCTTTTCGCGGACATGGTTGGATCCGGTACCGGCGCTCTCTTCACCGCAGATCGTCGCCATGCCTGCGTCGAGCAAGTTGCCGAAGAATTTCCAGCCGGTTGGGGTCTCGTAAATACCGATGCCGCGCTTTTCAGCCACCCGGTCAGCGGCGCCCGATGTCGGCATGGAGCGGGCAATGCCGGCGAGGCCGCCGGAATAGCCGGGCGCCAGGTTGGCGTTGGCCGCGAGGATTGCAAGGCTGTCGGACGGGGTGACGAAAATGCCGCGGCCGATGATGAGATTGCGATCGCCGTCGCCGTCGGATGCAGCGCCGAAATCGGGCGCATCCTCACCCATCATCTCGTCGTAGAGCTCCTTGGCATGAACGAGGTTCGGATCCGGATGATGGCCGCCGAAATCCGGCAGCGGCATGAAATTGCGAACGGAGCCCGAGGGGGCGCCGAGACGGTTCTCGAAGATTTCCTTGGCATAGGGGCCGGTCACGGCGCTCATGGCATCGAAGGCGATGCGAAAACCAAGGCTGATGAGATTGCGGATCGCGCCGAAATCGAAGAGTTCTTCCATCAGCGCGGCATAGTCCTCGACCGGGTCGATGACCGAGAGGATCATGCCACCCGGCAGCTCTTCCTTGCCGATGCGGTCGATATTGACGTCGGCGAAGTCGGCGATCTTGTAGCTCTCAATCGCCCTGGAGCGGGCAAAGATCGCGTCGGTAATCTTTTCCGGTGCCGGACCGCCATTGTTGACATTGTACTTGATGCCGAAATCTTCGGTCGGGCCGCCGGGGTTATGGCTGGCCGAGAGAATGATGCCGCCAAAGGCCTTGTACTTGCGGATGACGTGAGAGGCTGCCGGCGTCGAAAGAATACCGCCCTTGCCGACCATGACCTTGCCGAAGCCATTGGCAGCGGCCATCTTGATCGCCTTCTGGATGACTTCGCGATTGTAGTAGCGTCCGTCGCCGCCGATGACCAGGCACTTGCCCTGATAGCCTTCCAGCGAATCGAAGATCGACTGGATGAAGTTCTCCGCATAGTTCGGCTGCTGGAAGACGGGAACCTTCTTGCGCAGACCCGAAGTGCCGGGTTTCTGGTCCTGATAGGGCGTGGAGGGAACGGACTTGATCATTTTAGTTCACATGCCTTTCGAGACGAGGCTTGAATACAGGGCAACATAACGTTCGGCGCTCTTCTCCCAAGAGACATCCGACTTCATGCCCTGCTTTTGCAACTGGGTCCAGACTTTTTGATCCGCGTAAAGGTGCATGGCGCGGCGCAGTGCCTGTAGCATGCTTTCTTCGTTTACAGGCGCGAATTGTATGCCTGTCGCCACCTTTGCCGCAAGTGCGGCATGATTGGCATCGATCACGGTATCGTTGAGACCGCCGGTGCGCGCCACGATCGGGACGCAGCCGTAACGCAGGCCATAGAGCTGGGTGAGACCGCAAGGCTCGAACCGCGACGGAATGATGATGGCGTCGCAGCCCGCCTGCATGAGGTGCGACATCGGCTCGTTGTAGCCGATGGAAACGCCGATGCGGCCGGGGTTGCGGTTGGCGGCTGCCAGCAGCGCGCCTTCGAGTGCCGCCTCGCCGGATCCGAGCACGACGAGCTTGCCGCCGAGCGCGACGATCCTATCTGCAGTGCTTGCGACAAGGTCCATGCCTTTTTGCCAGGTCAGCCGGCTGATGACACAGAAGATCGGCGCGTCGTCATGGTCGAGATGGAAGAATTCCTCGATCGACCTGCGGTTCTCCAGACGGTTTTTCAGCGTCGTCGGGCCGTAATGCGTGTGGACGACCGGATCAGTCGCCGGGTTCCAGATGTCAGCATCGATGCCATTGACGATGCCATGCAGCACGTCGCGGCGGCTGGCGATGACGCCTTCGAGACCCATGCCAAATTCGGGAGTGAGAATCTCGTCGGCATAGGAGGGACTGACGGTGGTGATGGCGGAGGCGGTCTGCAGGCCGCCCTTCAGGAAGCCGACAGTGCCGTAATATTCGATGCTTTCGGTGGCAAAGGCATGGGGCGGCAGACGCAGGCCGGGGAAGATATCGGCGCCGAACTGGCCCTGGAAGGCGATGTTGTGGATCGTCAGGATGCTCGGCAGTTCAGGCGTCGGATAATAGCGCATATAGACCGGCACCATGGCGGCCTGCCAGTCATGGGCATGCACGAGATCCGGCCACCAGCCAGGCAACAGGCCCGCGGCGATTTCGGAGCCAGCCAGCGAAAGAGCGGCAAAACGGCGCCAGTTATCCGGGTGATCCTTGCCGGTCGTATCGAGATAGGGACCACCCGGGCGGTCGTAATAGGCGGGAGCGTCGAGCACGAGGATATCGAGACCCTGATGCTCCACCTCCAGCACTCTTGCCGGCTGGCCGAGCAAATCCGGAAACTCCAGCCGGACCACCGGATTCTGCAGCATCCTCATGACGCTGGAATATCCGGGCATGAGGGTCTTGGTTTCAACGCCGAAGGATTTGAGGGCTATTGGCAGGGCGCCTGCCACATCGGCAAGGCCCCCTGTCTTGATCAAAGGGAAGACTTCGGACGAAACCGAAAGAACTTTCATAAGTCAGATATCCAGCTTGTCGATCATCGGTTGCGTGATCAGGCAAATGCCGCTTTCGGTCCGTCTGAAGCGCCGCGCGTCAAGTTCCGGATCTTCGCCGACCACAAGACCTTCGGGGATGACAACGCCATGGTCGATCACAACATCCTTGAGCTGCGCACGCCGACCGATTTTTACGTTCGGCAGGATGACTGCTCCATCGAGCTTGGAGAAGGAGTTGGCTCTAACACCAGTGAAGAGAAGGCTTCGGTTGAGGCTTGCACCCGAGATGATGCAGTCGCCGGCAACGACGGATGATGTTGCCGAACCGCGGCGATCTTCGTCATCATGGACGAATTTCGCCGGTGGCGTGATCTCGGCATAGGTCCAGATTGGCCAGGACTTGTCGTATATATCAAGGGCAGGGACGATCGCCGTCAGGTCGATATTGGCCTGCCAGTAGGCGTCGATCGTACCGACGTCGCGCCAGTAAGGCTCGTGTTCGAAATCCGAACGCACGCAGGACTTGGCGAAACGGTGCGCGACTGCCTTACCATGCTCGACGATATGGGGGATGATATCCTTGCCGAAATCGCGGCTGGAAGTCGGATCGGCGGCATCACGGCGCAGTGCCTCGATGAGGAACTTCGTGCGGAAGACGTAGATGCCCATGGAGGCAAGAGCGAAATCCGGCTTGTCCGGAATACCAGGCGGATCGGCCGGCTTTTCGATGAAGGCGAAGATCTCGTCCTTCTCGTTGACATGCATGACGCCGAAACCGACCGCTTCCATGCGCGGCACTTCCAGGCAGCCGATCGTCACGTCCGCGCCGGAATCAACATGCTGCTGGAGCATGTATTCGTAGTCCATCTTGTAGACATGGTCGCCGGCGAGGATGACCATGTATTCGACGCCGTAATCCTCGATGATATCGATATTCTGATAGACGGCGTCGGCGGTGCCTTCATACCACTGCGTTTCGGAGACGCGCTGTGATGCGGGCAGAATGTCGAAGCTCTCGTTCCGTTCCGGACGGAAGAAGTTCCAGCCGCGCTGCATATGGCGGATCAGCGAATGCGCCTTGTACTGGGTGGCGACGCCGATACGGCGGATGCCGGAATTCAAGGCATTGGACAATGCGAAGTCGATGATGCGCGCCTTGCCGCCGAAATAGACGGCCGGTTTGGCGCGTCGGTCGGTCAGTTCCTTAAGGCGGCTTCCCCTGCCGCCGGCAAGAACATAGGCCATTGCATCGCGGGCAAGTGGCTGAATACGTTTTTCTACCATTTTCTCCTCCCACCAGTCACTAATTCTCGGGTTCAAGCATGATCGTCGCCAGCGGCGGCAGGGTTATCGAGCAGCTTATCTCGCCGCCGGCATCGACGGCCTGCACGCGCCCGCCATTGCCTTTTCCGCTGCCGCCATAGATATCGGCATCGGTATTGAGGATTTCCCGCCAGCGCCCCGGCGAAGGCAGCCGGATCGAGTAGTTCTCGCGATAGACAGGCGTAAAGTTGCTGATGACGACGATCGGCTTCTGGCCGGGCGCCTTGCGCAGCCAGGCGAAGACCGAGTTCTCGTAATCATCTGCGATCAGCCATTCGAAGCCGTCGCCTTCGCAGTCGCGCGCATGGAGCGCCGCCTTGCTGCGGTAGGTGAAGTTGAGGTCGCGCACCAGGCGGCGCATGCCTTCGTGCATGCGGTATTGGAGCAGATTCCAGTCGAGCGACTTGTTTTCACTCCATTCTGCCCATTGGGCAAATTCCTGGCCCATGAAGAGCAGCTTCTTGCCCGGATAGCCCCACATGAAGGCGTAATAGGCACGCAGATTGGCGAATTTCTGCCAATCGTCACCCGGCATCTTGGCAATCAGCGAACCCTTGCCGTGCACGACTTCGTCATGAGACAGCGGCAGGACAAAGTTTTCCGAATAGGCGTAGAGAAGCCCGAAGGTCAGCTCATTGTGATGATGCTTGCGATGCACCGGTTCGCGGCTCATGTAGCTCAGCGTGTCGTGCATGAAGCCCATGTTCCACTTGAAGCCGAAGCCAAGGCCGCCTTCATGGACCGGCTGGGAAACTTTCGGCCAGGAGGTCGACTCCTCGGCGATGGTCATGACGCCGGGATGTTCACCATAGATGCGGGTGTTGAGGTTCTGCAGGAAGCGGACGGCTTCCAGGTTTTCATTGCCGCCATACTCGTTCGGGATCCATTCGCCGTGCTTGCGCGAATAGTCGAGGTAGAGCATCGATGCGACCGCATCGACGCGCAGGCCGTCGAGATGGAATTTCTCGGCCCAGTAGAGCGCGTTGTTGACGAGGTAGGATACGACTTCGGTGCGGCCGAAATTGTAGATCGCCGTGTTCCAGTCCGGGTGAAAACCCTTGCGCGGGTCTTCGTGCTCGTAAAGCGCGGTGCCGTCGAACCAGCCGAGACCATGTTCGTCTGTCGGGAAATGTGCGGGCACCCAGTCGAGAATGACGCCGATGCCAACCTTGTGGCAGCCATTGACGAAACGGGCGAAACCTTCCGGCTCACCGAAGCGAGCGGTTGGCGCGTAGAGCCCGGTCGTCTGGTAGCCCCAGGAGGGATCATAGGGGTGTTCGGTGATCGGCAGGAATTCGATATGGGTGAAGCCCATATCGACGCAGTAAGGGATGAGGCTTGAGGCGAGCTCGTCCCAGGACAGCATGGAGCCGTCCTGTCGACGCTGCCAGGAGCCCGCATGCACCTCATATATACTGATCGGTTGCCGACGCTTGTCGGCTTCGCGCCAGTGTTTCAGATGCTCCTCGTCCTGCCAGTCCTGCAGCAGTTCGGCAGCCGTCACGGAGGCCGTTTTTGGGCGCAGTTCGCTGCGGCGAGCGAAGGGATCAGCCTTCAACGGCAGCAGCACGCCGTCATGGCCGCGGATCTCGAATTTGTAGGGAACACCGAGCGGCACGTCGGGAGCGAAGATTTCCCAGATGCCGCTGTCGGAACGGAAACGCATGACATGACGCCGTCCGTCCCAGTTATTGAAATCGCCGACGACGGAAACGCGCTGAGCATTCGGCGCCCAGACGGCGAAATGGATGCCGGTCGCGCCTTCGTGCTTGATGCGATGGGCGCCCATCTTGTCGAAGAGCCGCAGATGCGATCCCTGCCTGGCGTAATAATCGTCCATTGGGCCGAGCACAGGGCCGAAACTATAGGGATCCGTCACCGCCCATTCGGCGTCGGCGCGCCGGGCGCGATAGCGAACCGGCTGCAGTTTCGTAACGGAGACCTCGCCGCCGAAAAGACCGTCCGGATGGAGCGGCTGAAGCTCGCCAATCGGTGTTCCATCCAGCGTCATTGCCGTGACTGCCTCGGCGCCTGGAAGGAAACACCTGGTGATGAAGGTCCCGCCGGCCTGGTGCACGCCCAGGACGGCAAAGGGATTGGCATGCGAGCCACTGAGGATTGCCGCGATTTCGTCTGCCGAAATTTCCCAGGGAAGCTTCACTTCAGGGGCAGCTTTCGGCGGCTTCATCAAGCTCTCCAGATCTCGTCTGCATATTGCCGGATCGTGCGGTCGGACGAGAACCAACCCATCCGCGCCGTATTGTTGATCGTCTTCTCATACCAGGAGGACTGGTTGGTCCAGATCTGGTCGACCTCACGCTGGGCGGCAGCATAGGCGTCGAAATCGCCGGCGACCATGAACCAGTCGTGGGAATAGATGCCGTCGATGAGGCCAGTGTAGCGGTTGCGGTCGTCTGGAGAGAAGACGCCCGAGCTGATCGCGGCAAGCGCCTGCGACAGCTCACGCGAACCCTCGATGATCGCACGGGGATTGTGGCCCTCGCTGCGGATCTTGGCGACTTCATCGGCCTGCAAGCCGAAGATGACGATATTGTCCTCGCCGACATTGTCGCGCATTTCGACATTAGCGCCGTCGAGCGTGCCGATCGTCAGTGCGCCGTTCAGGCCGAACTTCATGTTGCCGGTGCCCGATGCTTCCATGCCGGCCGTCGAGATCTGCTCGGAAAGGTCGGCGGCCGGGACCATGACTTCCGCAAGCGAGACATTGTAGTTCGGCACGAAAACGACCTTCAGCAGGCCGCGGACCGACGGGTCGTTGTTGATAGTGCGTGCGACATCGTTGATGAGCTTGATGATGAGCTTGGCGTTATAATAGCTCGGCGCCGCCTTGCCGGCGAAAAGTTTTACACGCGGCACCCAGTCCAGTTCCGGGTGCGAGCGGATCTGATCGTAGAGCGCAACGGCTTCGACGATATTAAGGAGCTGGCGCTTATATTCGTGGATGCGCTTGATCTGGATGTCGAACATGGCCGACGGATCGAGCTTCACGCCCATGCGGCTGGCGACGAGATTGGAAAGTGCCACCTTGTTGGCGCGCTTCACGGCCGCGAACTTCTGTTGGAAGCTCGGGTCCGTGGCAAATTTGTCGAGTGCACGCAGCTTTTCGGCGTCGTCAAGGAATTCATCGCCGATCGCTTCACGCACCAGGCTGGTCAGGCCGGGGTTGCACTGCTGCAGCCAGCGGCGGGGGGTGATGCCGTTGGTCTTGTTGTTGATGCGATCAGGATAGAGCTTGTGCAGGTCCGCAAAGACCGTGACCTTCATCAGGTCAGTGTGCAGCGCCGAAACACCGTTGATCGAGTGCGAGCCGACGAAGGCGAGGTTGCCCATGCGCACGCGGCGGTCGCCGCTTTCATCGATCAGCGAGATCGACCGGATTTCCGTGTCGGAGAAATTGCGGGTCCTGCGCGCCTCGATCAGGATCTTGGCGTTGATCGCATAGATGATCTGCATGTGGCGCGGCAGCAGGCGCTCGAAGAGCGGAACCGGCCAGCTTTCCAGCGCTTCGGGAAGAAGCGTGTGGTTGGTGTAAGAGAAGGTGCGGCGAGTAATATCCCACGCCTGTTCGAAATCCATGCCGTGCACATCGCAGAGCAGGCGCGTCAGTTCGGCGACCGAAACGGCCGGATGGGTATCGTTGAGCTGGATCGCCACCTTGTCCGGCAGGGAGGTGAAGTCGTCATATTGCTGCAGGTGACGGCGCAGGATATCCTGCAAAGAGGCCGACGAGAAGAAATATTCCTGGCGCAGGCGCAGTTCCTGACCGGCAGGCGTTGCGTCTGCCGGATAGAGAACGCGGGTCAGGCTTTCAGCTCTGTTGCTCTCGCGCAGCGCGCCGATATGGTCGCCGGCGTTGAACGCGTCCAGCAGGATCGGGTCGATCGGCTGTGCGGACCAGAGGCGAAGCGTGTTGACGCGCTTGCCGCGCCAGCCAACGACAGGAGTATCGAAAGCGGCGGCAATGACGCGCTCGGCGGGCTTCCACACGTATCGTGGCTGCTCGTCATGGCTGTTGATGACCTCGATCGAGCCGCCGAAGCCGATTTCGTAGGCGCTTTCGCGGCGCTCGAATTCCCAGGGGTTGCCGTGCGCAAGCCAGTTTTCCGGCAACTCGACCTGCCAGCCATCCGCCATCTGCTGGCGGAAGAGGCCGTGGACGTAACGAATGCCGTAGCCATAAGCCGGGACATCGACAGTTGCCATCGACTCCATGAAACAGGCCGCGAGACGACCGAGACCGCCGTTGCCGAGGGCGGCATCCGGTTCGAGGCCGGCAATGACGTTGATATCGACGCCGAGCGAAGCGAGCGCATCCCGAACCTCTTCCATCAGGTTGAGGTTGGACACGGCATCGCGCATCAGGCGGCCGATCAGGAATTCGAGAGACATGTAGTAGACGCGCTTGGCGCCTGTTTCATAAACCTTGCGGGTGGACTCCATCCACTTGTCGATGATGCGGTCACGCACCACGAGAATGGTCGCCGTCAGCCAGTCATGCGGCTTGGCGACTTTGGCATCCTTGCCGATGCGGTAGGTCAGACGCTCGATGATTTCCTCAGCGAGGATTTCTGGCCGGGAACTGCGCGGAGCTGGTGAGGGGATGATCGGCTTCGAAACAGTATTCATGTCAGGTCTCGCCAATTTTGATTTTGTTACAGTATCTTACGCCTGATTCAATCGATTTGTCGCTTGCACGGACAGGGCAGTTTATGCACCGTTATCACGCACTTGCAACAAAGGAATTGGGCAAACGAAAAATTTGCGGAACCTTCATATTCGACAGGCCCAAGGGACTTGATTTCAATCGGTTTTCCCGATCTGGTGGGCCGAATTAAGTTTAAACAAAAAGCCGCGCCGTTTGTTCCGGAGCGGCTTTTTGCTGCGATGAAAAACTGAGGTTTTTTAATTGGTCAGGCGTGTTACCTGGCTCGCTGCTTTGGCGCCGATCGACTTAAAAGCATTCAGAAGGGCGGTCATGTTCTCTGCCGCGAAGTAGTGAGCTGAGGTCGTTGCGCAGTAATTCAGCAAAGCTTTTCCGCGAGCCGGCGCCATGAAGGCGATCGTATAGACCTGAATCTTCTTGTCGCGGGCAGCATCGCACCATTTCTTGGTTTCAGTGTCTGCCGAGGTGGCATTGTTGTCGCCGTCGGTCATGAAGACAATGTATTTGGTTGGCGTCTGACCGGTCTCATCCTGATGAGCCTTGTCTTCCTTTGCATCTATCAGGCTGTCATATGCCTTCTTGAAGGCTGCGCCGGAGTCCGTCCCGCTCGTTGCAGTCAGTGCGTTGACATATTTCACAACCTTGGCTGTGCCCCAGTTGAGCGCCTGGGGCGTCTGCATCGAGTCATTGTAGGAGACGGCGCCGGTGCGAACATAGGTATTATCGGGGTCGGCGGTAGTGAGCTGGCCTGCCAGGCTGGAGACAGCAAGCTTCAGCGCCTCGATCTTGGTGTAGTAGTTTGCAACGGTGTTTGTGCAGGTCTTGCTAACCCACTTGCGGGCATTGCTGTCGTAGTAGCTGCAATCCTCCGTCTCGTCCCTGGTTGGTTCCGAGGCGTTGACCGTCGTAGTATATTCAGCCATGGAGCCGGAACGGTCGAGGACGAGATACATGGAGACTGAGCCTTGGGTTTCCGAATGGCCGCTGACGGTTGTACCTGATGCGGCGATGTTCTGCGTTTTGAAGCCGATCACGCGCATCATCGGGTTTACGTTGATCGTGTAGTTCGGCGCTACGGTGACTTGATACGAGACAGACTTGCCGGAGGTCGTAGTCGAGACGTTCACCGCGGTACTGTTCTTGATATCGGTCGTCGACGGATCCGTGTCCTGAAGATAGTTAGCCATCTGGCCGGCGACGAAATCGCGGGCAAAGGCCTGGGCGTCGGCGGGCTGAATAGTCTTGTTTGCAAGCGCGGTGGCGGTTGCGAGCGCGGCCGCGTCGGCCGCTTCCTGCAGCTGTCGCTGCGAAAGCAACATGTCTGTTACCTGAATGGAGATACCTGCGGCGCCAATAAGCACAGGCAGCAAAATGGCCGTCATGATACCGAAATTGCCGCCACGGTCGCGCCGCAGCCGATCAAGAAGCGAATGCAGGGTGTTCATCATGTCCACCGGTTCAAAGGAGCGCTATTGGGCTCTTGATGGACCAGATGACTTTAATGGGCGCTAAAGCCAGTCTCTAAAATTGCAGGCAACTGGCTGTTTTTTCCAATTTCGGGATTATTTGAGCGGAACTACGTCCACTGCCTGCACAGAACGCTGGCTGCCGTAACTCTTGAGTACACCGATGACGGGAGCGACATCGGCGTAGTCGCGGCCGTATGCGACGACGATATGGTCGGTTCCGGCAGGGATATTGTTGGTCGGATCGAGCTCGATCCAGCCGGCCGTTTCGCCGCACCAGACGCGGACCCAGGCATGCATGGCGTCAGCCCCTTCCAGCCGTTCCTTGCCCGGCGGCGGGATGGTGCGCAGGAAGCCGGAAACGTAACCGGCGGGAATGCCGAGGCTGCGCAGCGCGAGGATCATGACATGGGTGAAGTCCTGGCAGACGCCGCGCCTCAGTTTGAAGGACTCCAGCGGCGTCGTGTCGACGGTCGTCGCTTCCGGATCGTAGGTGAAATCCTTGTTGATGCGGGCGCAAAGCGCATAGGCGATCTGCATGACCGTCAGCGACGGCTGGACACAGGTCTTTGCATATTCGCTGATCGCCTTGGTTTCCGTCAGGCGCGGACTGTCGCCAAGGAAATGGTGGGGCGATTCAGAATCGAGCGACCAGATTCCGGCGACTTCCTCCGGCAGGTCGGCCAGTAACGGCGAGAAGTCCGCTGACATGACCTGGCTTTCGACCTGCACGCGGGCCTGCATGCGGATATCGAGTGTCTCATGCGGCGAGCGCAACAGGAACGACGTTGCCGGATGCTGGAAGAAATCGACGAAATGCGACTGTTCGTCCGGCTGCGGCAAAATGCTGATCGTGCCCGCAACAAGCCGCTGGCGGTTCGCCAGCGAGAGCGGCATGAGGCGCATGATATGGCGTGCGCCGGACGCAGGCGTGTCGTAGGCATAGCCCATATGCAGGGTGAGATCGTAAAGCACCGCCGTCATCCGAGATAGGTCTGCGCCAAGAGGTCGGAGAGGTGCTCCAGCTCGCGCTCCAGCCGGTGATAGACGTCGCCGCTCATCGTCTCCGGCGTCATGACGGCGAGGCCTGAATGCAGGCGCATCGCCTCGCGATAGAAGGGCGACATCTGGCCGTTCATGAATGCGTTCGGAAGTTCTTCGACCTCGCGATGGATCTCGTTCATCTGGAAGAGGATCGAGCGCGGATTGAGCGGATCGAGCGCCAGCAGATCGGTGACCGTCAGCCGCGCCGTGTTGACGTTGTAGCGGCGGCGGTGGGTCATGACGCTGTCGCCGATTTCGAGCAGCATGTCGAGCGCGCCATCGGGCGCTTCCGGGCCGGACATATGGCCGAGCAGCCGCGTCATATGCAGGCCGCGCTCAATGTATCGGCCAAGCGAGAGGAAGCGCCATCCGGTGAAGCGGTACATGTTTTCATGCACGAGACCGGCAAAGCCCGCGAGCTTGCGCAGCAGGATGGTCATCGCGTGGCTGGCATCGTCACCGGCGGTGATAGTCGAGTGGAAGCGGCGGGCGGTCTTGGCGAGATCGTTCAGCGCCAGCCAGCCATCCGGCGAGAAGCGGTCGCGGATATTGCTCGCCGAATAGACGGCGCTGTCGATGTTGCGCAGCAGCGATTCCGGCACCGGCTCGGCGGGATCGATGTCGACGGCGGCAAGATAATCGGTGACGTCGGCAAGCAGCGGCTGGTTCGGGTCGGCAGCCTCGGCGTAACGCGCATGCCAGGCACGCAGGATGCGCAGTGCCCCTTCGGCGCGTTCGATATAGCGGCCCAGCCAGAAGAGGTTGTCGGCCGCGCGGCTCGGCAGGCTGCCCGGCATGTTGCGGGTGAAGCTGCCTTCGGCGGGCAGAAGAGTGTGGCGCTCGACCGGCCTGTCGCTGACGATCCAGACATCGGCCGCCGCGCCACCGGATTGCATGGCGATGGCGGCGACATCGTCTCCCGAGCCGATACGGGCAAAGCCGCCGGGCATGATCTGCCAGCCGTTGGCGGTACGGGCGGCGAACACGCGCAGCGACATCGGCCGTGGCGTCAGCTTGCCGTTGACCCAGGCGGGCGTGGTCGAGAGAGTGACGACTTCCTGACCGACGAGCTTTGCACCGTCGCTTGTCAGCCAGTCTGCAATAGAGTTCTTCGCGGTGGCGCGGAGCGACGAGCCGAGGACGGATTCGCCGTTGTCATCGAAGAAGGGCGCGCGGGAATAGGCCGGGCCGATCACCATCTTTTCGATATTGGCAGCCACATGGTCACGCTCGTCCTTCTGGCCGCACCACCATGTGGCGATGGACGGCAGACGAAGATCCTCACCCAGCAGCGAGCGACAGACGGCGGGCATGAAGGCGAGCAGGGCACGCGTTTCCAAAACGCCGGTGCCAAGTGCATTGACGATGGTGACGGTTTCGGCGCGCAGCGACTCCACAAGGCCGGGCGTGCCGATATGCGAGTTCTGGTTCAGCTCGAGCGGATCGGCATAGGCAGAATCGAGACGCCGCCACAGCACGCCGATCGGCTTCAGACCGGCGACCGTGCGCACCATGACGCGGCCGTTGACGACGGTCAGATCCTCGCCTTCCAGCAGCATGAAGCCGAGATAGCGGGCAATATAGGCGTGTTCGTAATAGGTTTCGTTTGCCGGGCCGGGGGTCAGAACCGCGATGCGGTCGTCGCCCGAATGTTTCATCGTCTGCAGCGCGTCGCGGAAGGCGCCGAAGAAGGAAGCGAGGCGGTGAACCGGCGTTTCGGCGTAGATATCGGAAAAGGCACGCGTGGTTGCCACGCGGTTTTCCAGTGCAAAGCCCGCACCAGAGGGGGCCTGCGTGCGGTCGGCAAGTACCCACCAATTACCGTCAGGGCCACGGCCGATCTCGAAGGCGCAGAAATGCAGATAGTGCCCGGTTGCCGGTTTTACGCCAACCAGCGGTCGCTGGAATTCCGGATTGGCAGCGATGAGGGCGGGCGGAACGGTGCCCTCCTCGACGAGCTTGTTGTCGCCGTAGATATCGGCAACCATCGCTTCGAGGAGATCGGCGCGCTGCACCAGGCCTGCCGAAAGAGCCTGCCATTCACGCTCGTCGATCAGCACCGGAATGTGGGAGAGCGGCCAGGCGCGCTCGCCGCTGCCCTTGGCGCCGTAAGCCCGGTAAAAGACGCCGGCGTCGCGCAGATAGCGGTCGGCGCGGGCGAAACGCTCGGCCAGATCCTTTTCCGGCATGATGTTCAGATGAGCGAGGAAGCGCTGCCAGACCGGGCGGATGGTGCCGTTATTGTCCACCATCTCGTCGGCGATGCCGGGCAAGGGCTCATAGTCGAAGACCGCATCCGCGCCGGCGCGTTCTTCGATTTCGTCCCTCAGTTCCAGTGCAGGCTTCTTGCCCATCAGACCCAGTTTCTTCAAATTCCAGCGGGCCGCCTCAGATCCAGCGTGAGCGGGAATTCAGGCGAAACCGTTTCGGCGCGCGGAATATAACCACCCGCCGTATGTCCCCACGGTTCGAAACGGGCAAGCCGCCGCGCTTCCGCTTCGTTGCCGTTGACCGGGAAGGTTTCATAATTCCGACCACCCGGATGGGCAACGTGATAGATGCAGCCGCCGATCGATCGTTTCGACCATGTATCATAAATATCAAAAGTCAAAGGCGTATTCACCGGCAGCACAGGGTGCAGGCCGGAAGCCGGCTGCCAGGCCTTGAAACGCACGCCCGCGACGGACACGCCGGATGTGCCCGTCGGCGTCAGCGGTACGATTCGGCCGTTGCAGGTGACGATGTAGCGCGAGGCGTTGTTCGTTTCGAGCCGAACCTGAAGCCGCTCGACGGAGCTGTCGACGTAGCGGACGGTGCCGCCCGGCGCGCCTTCCTCGCCCATGACGTGCCAGGGCTCCAGCGCCTGGCGCAGTTCCAGCTTCGAGCCCTCGTATTCGACCTCTCCGCAGAAGGGGAAGCGGAATTCGAGCTGCGCCTTGAACCATTCGGGGCTGAGGTCGAAGCCGTTTTCGCGCAGGTCCGCGAGCACGTCGAGAAAATCGGTCCAGACGAAATGCGGCAGCATGAAACGGTCGTGCAGGGTCGTACCCCAGCGGACGAACTTGCCGTCGGCGGGGTTCGTCCAAAAGCGGGCGATCAGCGCACGCACCAGCAATTGCTGGGCAAGGGACATACGTGCGTTTGGCGGCATCTCAAAGCCGCGGAACTCGATGAGGCCGAGCCGTCCAGTCGGGCCATCCGGCGAGAACAGCTTGTCGATACAGATCTCGGCGCGGTGGGTGTTGCCGGTGACATCGGTCAAAAGATTTCGGAACAGTCGGTCGACGAGCCAGGGCAGCGGCAGTTGGCCGCGACCCGGCGCTCCGACCTGCGCCATGGCGATCTCCAGTTCATAGAGTGTGTCGTGGCGGGCCTCGTCAATGCGCGGCGCCTGGCTGGTCGGCCCGATGAACATGCCGGAAAAGAGGTAGGAGAGCGAGGGATGGCGTTGCCAGTGGAGAATGATGCTTTTCAGCAGGTCCGGGCGGCGCAGGAAGGGGCTGTTGTTTGGATTGGCGGCGCCGACGACGACGTGGTTGCCGCCGCCGGTGCCGGTGTGACGACCATCGATCATGAACTTGTCAGCGCCGAGCCGGGTGGCCCGCGCTTCCTCGTAGATCGCCGTGGTGATGTCGACGCAATCCTGCCAGTTGGAGGCTGGATGGATGTTGACTTCGATGACGCCCGGATCGGGGGCGACGCGGATGACATTGATGCGCTCGTCCTGCGGCGGCGGGTAACCTTCGATGTGAACGGGAAGCTTGAGTTCGGCGGCGGCGTTTTCGGCAGCGGCGATCAGTTCCAGATAATCCTCGACGCGCTCGACCGGCGGCATGAAGACGCAGAGCCTGCCTTCGCGCGGTTCGACCGACAAGGCAGTGCGGACGGCACCGCCTATGTCGCCAAGGGTCTGTTCGACACGGACGGCGTGGCTTTCGTCCGTCTGGAACGATGCTTCCGGCATGGCGCGGCCGGTGGGTACGAAGACGTCAGGCAACTGCGGGCGCGGTATCGACGGGTCTGCGGGGTGGATATAAGGGTAGCGCGCCGGCGGGACATAGGGCAGCGTGCCGAGTGGCAGGCGATAGCCGATCGGGCTGTCCCCTGGAACAAGAAAGATCTTTCCGCGGCGCGTGCGCCATTTTTCGCTGACCCAGGTCCGGCTTGCGGCGGCCTTGGCATTCCATACCTGAACGGGAAGGACATAGCCGGTTGGCACAGTGAGGCCGCGGGCGAAGACGCGGGCAATGCGGCTGCGCTCCTCGGGGTCCTTCAGCTTTGAATTCGACGGATCGACGTTTTCGGGAAGGCTGCCTTCCTTGATGATCCAGTCTGCAGGATCCTCATAGGCCGGCTGCACCATATCGGGCCTGATTGCCAATTCCCTGGCGATCGCCGTCAGGAGCTTTTCGGCATCCTCGGCCTTGACGCCGGTATCCTTGCCTTCGGCGGCGATCAGATCGAGGTTCTGCCAGATCGGCTTGCCGTCACGGCGCCAGTAGAGAGAAAAGGTCCAGCGCGGCAGGCTTTCGCCGGGATACCATTTACCCTGGCCGTAATGCAGGAAGCCGCCGGGCGCGAAGCGCTCCTGTAGCCTGCGGATCAGGCTGTCGGCCTTTTCACGTTTGGTCGGGCCGACGGCCGCGGTGTTCCACTCCTCGGATTGGAAATCGTCGATCGAGACGAAAGTCGGCTCGCCACCCATCGTCAGCCGCACATCCTCGGCTTCGAGAACGCGGTCGACCTTTTCACCGAGTTGGTTCAGCTCGTCCCAACTCTCATCAGAAAAGGGTTTAGTGATGCGCGGATGCTCGGCGACGCGGGAAACCTTCATGTCGAAGGCGAATTCGGTTTCGGCCTCGCCGAAATAACCGCCGGAGATCGGGGCGGCATTGCTGAAATGCGGTGTGGCGGCGAGCGGAATGTGGCTTTCGCCGGTCAGCAAGCCAGAGGTCGGATCGAGACCGACCCAACCGGCGCCGGGCAGGTAGACTTCCGCCCAGGCATGCAGATCAGTGAAATCCACCTCGGTACCCGAGGGGCCATCAAGCGCCTTCAGGTCTGGCGCCAACTGGATGAGATAGCCGGAGACGAAGCGGGCGGCGAGGCCGAGATGGCGCAGAATTTGCACGAGCAGCCAGCTCGTGTCGCGGCAGGAGCCCTTGGCGGTTTCCAGCGTCTCCTCCGGCGTCTGGACGCCGGCTTCCATGCGGATGACATAACCGATCTGCCGCTGCAGACGGGCATTGAGACCGACGATCATGTCCACCGTCGGCTGATCGGGGGACCAGTCGAGCGTCGGCAGCAGCGCCTTCAGGCGCGGGCCGGCCGGCTCCGGCATCATGTAGATCGAGAGATCTTCACGGAGGGATTCCGGGTAGTTGAAGGGCCACTTCGTCGCTTCCTCCTCGACGAAGAAGTCAAAGGGATTGTAGACCGTCATGTCGGCAACGAGATCGACCTCGATCTTGAATTCGGTCACCGGCTCGGGAAAGACGAAGCGGGCGAGATAATTGCCGTACGGGTCCTGCTGCAGGTTCACGAAGTGGTTGGATGGCGTGACCTTCAAAGAATGGCTCAAGACCCGCGTCTTCGAATGCGAGGCCGGCTTCAGGCGGATGATCTGTGGGCCGAGACGGACCGGTTTGTCATATTGATAATGGGTCAGATGATAGATGCTGGCTTTGATCGACATATTGCTCTTTTTGTCCGCGTGCCGTTGATCGGCTTAGCTGTTCCCAAAGTCAGTGTGTGCAATGCAGCGAAAGAATGCAAGGCGGAAAGGTTGACGCGGTGACGGCTTTCAGGCGGCCCTGTTGAACGTCACTGATGCCTTTAGACCCTTACCGCCACGGCCCGGAATGAGGACAAGCCTCGCATTGAAAAGATTGGCAATTTCCTCGACGATCGGCAGGCCGAGGCCGGCGCCGGGCGCACCGGAATCATTACCGCGGGAGAAACGCTTTCTGACGGCTTCGAGCTTTTCGGGTGGAATGCCCGGGCCACTATCCTCGACTTCCAGGCGCACCGTTTCGGCATCTTCAAGGATACGCACGGTTACTTCTGCGCCCCTACCGGCATAGGCGATGGCATTGCCCGCGAGATTGCGCAGCATTTCGCCGATCAGCAGCGGTTCGGCGCGGATCATGGCAGCGCCTTCGCCCTCGAAGCCGAGATCGATGCCGGCTTCGGCAGCACGCGGGATCTGCTCGCCGGTAATCTCCTGGGCTATGGCGGTGAGGTCGATGGCCGAGACCGTCAGTGCTTCCTTGGCGGTCGCGGCATCGATCTTGGCCATCAGCAGAAGCTGGGCTAGGATGCGCTCGGCATGGGCGACGGCCTGATCGCCTTTGATGGCGGCATGCTGCGCTTCATCCAGAGAGCCGGCGCGGGCGGAGAGGGCGAGCTGGGTGCGGATGATGGCAAGCGGGGTGCGGAGCTGATGGCTGGCATTGCCGGTGAAATTGCGTAGCGCATCAAGGGCCGATTGCAGGCGCACCATGAAGGAGTTGACGGTATCGACAAGCGGCTGCACCTCGCTCGGCACGGATTGTTCGATGGGGTGCAGGTCGTCGGGGCTGCGCTCGCCGATGGCATCGCCGAGCTTGTAGAGTGGCCGCAGCGCCACCGTCACGGAGATCCAGACGATGACGGCAGCACCGGTAATCATTACCGCGAGGCGCAAGGCGGAGCGGACGAGGATCGCTTGAGCGAGCTGACGGCGGGCGATGGTCGTTTCGGCAACGGTAACGACGAACGGCACGGAGCGGATGCCGGTCGAGGCGGAGCGTCCCAAGGTCGCGACACGGATCGGCTCGCCACGGAAGATGTCGTCGGCGAAGGCAGCGGTATCGCCTTGCGTTTCCTTTAATACCGGAAGCGCCTGATAGCCGGTAATGAACGTGCCGGGCGGGCCGTCGACACGGTAGAAGACGCGGTCCTGTGCCGCCGAGGTCAGCATTTCCAGCGCGACATAGGGAATATCAACCTCGAGCGTGCCGTCTTCGGCGACGACGACGCGTTCGGCAATCGCCAGTGCCGAGCCGGCGAGCACGCGGTCGGAAACGATATTCGAGGTCTGCACGGCCTCGCGCCAGGTATCGGCAAGCGCCAGCGTGCCGATGACGGCGGTCGAGACAAGCAGCCAGAAAAGCAGCCGGCGCCGGAGCGAATAGGCAGCTGTCATGAGGCCTCGGGCAGCTTGTCGAGATAATAGCCGATGCCGCGGGCGGTCTTGACCGTCAGGCCATGTGGCGAAAGCCTCTTCCTGAGGCGGCTGACATATTGCTCGATGGCGTTGGAGGAAATGTCGTCGTCGAAAGCGGTCAGCGACTGCATGATCGCTTCCTTGGCGACGACCTTGCCGGCACGCATGAAGAGGATTTCGAGCAGGCCGAGTTCGCGGGCGGGAATATCGAGCGGCGTGGCACCGGCCGAAAAGGCGCGAGAATTGAGGTCGAGCGAGATTGATCCGAAGCTGACGGTCGAGGAGTGCAATCCCGCCTGGCGGCGAAGAAGCACGCGGACGCGCGCCTCGAATTCGGCAATGTCGAAGGGCTTGATGAGATAGTCGTCGGCGCCGAGATCCAGCCCCTTCACGCGTTCTTCCGGCGAGCCGCGGGCCGTCAGGATGAGCACGGCCGCGCGGCTGCCGCGGGCGCGCATGGCACGCAGCACATCGAGCCCGTCCATTTCCGGCAGGTTCAGATCGAGGATGACGAGATCGAAATTCTCTGCCGCGATCACGGCATTGGCCGAAGCTCCGTCGTGGACGACATCCACCGCATGGCCGGTACCGCGCAAGATCGCCGACAGGCCGTCGGCCAGCGCGATATTGTCTTCGGTAAGCAGGATGCGCAACGGATGTTTCCCCTGAATTTTTCGGAGAGTTTATCAGGGATGGCGGCCCGATGTCACAGCGATTCTGGGAATTGGTGAATGGAGGGTGGCAGGGCGAAATTCGCTCCCTCGGCGCCATTCGGACGAGGGGAGTGGTGGCCCCGCGCATGTTGTGGGGCCGACCGCCACGACGCCAGGGGCCAGTTCGATCCGCGCCGAGATGCCGATGGCGGGGCGCGGTCCATCATGATAACGGGAAGGGGAAGCTAGATGGAGGCTTTGCAGATGGGGAACCTGTCGGTCGCACTTGCGGAAAGCCCTGAAGAGATCAATGCCGTTCGGCATCTCAGTCGCGCCTTCCGACGATGGCTTTATGACAACTATCCGGACGAGCGGGCACAGATAGAACTTTACTACAATCCGGAAAAATTCGAGGCGATGCTCGCCGATTTGCCGAAGATCCACGCAAGACCACAAGGGGCAATGTTCCTGGCGCGGCTGGATGGAGAGATTGTCGGTTGCGTGATGCAGCACGAGATCGCGCCGGGCATATCGGAGATGAAGCGGCTCTTCGTTTCCGATGCAGCACGCGGAAGCGGCGCGGCGCAGGCACTCTGCGAAGCGTCCCTCGCACAGGCCAAGAAGGATGGCTACCGGATGATGCGGCTCGATACCGGCCATCGGCAGGTCGCTGCGCAGAAGCTATACCGTCGCCTGGGTTTTCGCGAGCGAGATGCCTACTACGATATCCCTGATGATCTGAAGCCGATCCTGATGTTCTTCGAGCGCGAGCTTTGAGGTCCAACTATGGCCACTACTGGAAGCCGACCCTTGTCTGGCCTGTATGGCTCAGGCATTCTTGCGCGATGAGGAGCCTTTTCATTCTGTTTCTATGTCTGGTGCCCGGTCTTGCGGCCGCGGATCAGGTCTTCTATCCGGCGAAGTCGGGCAATACCGATGCGCCGGTGCTGACAGTCTATTCCTCGCTCGACGAACCCTTGGCGCAGCCGATGATCGGTGGCTTCCAGGAAGCCAATCCCGATGTGGCAGTCAAATACGAGGACATGCTGACGGGGGATATTTACGACCGCATTGTCAAGGAGACGGATGCCGGTCACAAAACGGCGGACTTCGCCTTCTCCTCTGCGATGGACCTTCAGGTGAAGCTTTCGAACGACGGCTACGCGCAGGTGAGCAACCTGCCGATGAGCGCCCAGTGGCCGAAATGGGCGAACTGGCGCAACACCGCCTATGCGCTGACCTTCGAACCGGCCGTCTTCGTCTATCACAAGCCGAGCTTTGTTCATGAACCGGTGCCGAGCTCGCGGGCGGAATTCGTCGATTACCTGAAGCGTAAGGGCAACGAGGTCTACGGGCGGATCGGGACCTATGACATCGAACGCTCCGGTGTGGGCTTTTTGTTCATGGCCCGCGATCAGGAACAGTTCGGCGATATCTGGTCAGTGATCGGGGCGATGGGTGCCGCCGGCGTGAAACTCTATTCCACGAGTTCGGCGATCCTCGAGCGGGTGGCCGACGGGCGCTTCGTGCTTGGCTACAATATCCTCGGCTCCTATGCGGCCGATTGGGCCTCGCGTCATCCTGACGTCGGGATCGTGCTGCCGAAGGACTATACAGTCGTGATGTCGCGCATCGGCCTGGTGCCGCAGGCTGCCGCCGAGCCGGAACTCGGGCGGCGCTACCTCGCTTTCTTCATGTCGAAGGAGGGCCAGACGATCATGGCCCGCGAATTACAGATCCCGGCCGTCAGCCCGGAAGTGGCAGGTGAGAATACCGCCAATACATTGCAGGAACTGCTCGGCGCACAGTTGCGTCCGGTGCCGGTCAGCCCGGGTCTCATGGTCTATCTCGACCAGGTGAAACGCGCGCGGCTGATTGCGCACTGGAACGAGGTGCTGCGGACGCAGTAAAACCTCGCTCGCCAATGCCGCAGTTCAGCGGCGAATTCCAAGTCGAAAAGCATAAAGGGCGAGGTCTACCTCTGGTGAACCCCCGCCCTTCCGCATCGATCCCGCGACAGCAGCTGCAATCAGCCTTTGTGGATCACCACTTCCAGATATTCAGCCGGCACGACCATCGTGCCATCCTTGGCGCGGTTGAAGCTGGCGATGAGCGCAAAGAAATCCTCCTCAAGGGCTACCTTGCCCGGCTGTGGCAGAGCTTCGAAGGCCTTGTGGACAGGGCCGTACCAGGTGCGGAACACTTCCAGCCAATGGGCGGGTGAGCGGTAGCGGAAATTATACATGCGCGGCGTTGCCTCGATGCTGGCCTGGGCGCCGAACATTTCTTCCAGCCTTGCCTTCGTGCCCCAAAGCGCCGGCGACCTGACGCCTGGCATAGGCGGGATATGCTTGCCTATCGTCTTGAAGACCTGGCCGATGAAGCTCTCCGGGGTCCAGTTGGCCATGCCGATACGCCCGCCCGGCCGGCAGACGCGCAGCATTTCCTTTGCCGCCTTGTCCTGATCCGGCGTGAACATGACGCCGAAGGTGGAGATGACGACATCGAAGCTCGCATCCTTGAAGGGCAAGGCTTCCGCGTCGGCCTGCTGGAACTCCACCGCTAAACCGTTTGCCATCGCCCGCTCGCGCCCGCGCTCCAGAAGTTCCGGCACGTAATCGGTCGAGGTCACCTCAGCCCAGCGTCTGGCGGCGGCAAGCGTGGCATTGCCGTTGCCGGCGGCGATATCGAGAACCTTTTCGCCGGACCTCAGATCCAAGGCTTCGCAAAGGTTTTCGCCGACGATCTGCAGCCGGGCGCCGATGACGGAATAATCGCCCGATGCCCAGGCCACTTGTTGACGCGACTTCAGCGCGGCGAGATCCGGTGCGGGCTGAGCCGTGGCATCTCCTGTGGTTTGCATGGCATGTCTCCCCTCATGTCGGCGAGGATGGGCCATTGCCGCGATCGCTCGCCGGTTTCGCCTAATTCAGGTTTGAGCGAAGCGTTCGACCGGCTTCTTGAAGTGTCTCAGGTCGGCTCGCAGGCGGATCGCACCTCGGGATGGCAATCGGCCTAGGTGTTCAGTCCGCCATTTGCCATCGGATCGCCCTCCGCACCGAAGTATCCGTCATGTCCTTACCGGCGTCCAGTACGGACAATGTATTAGTCATGTACCCGCCTTGGTGCTGCCGCAGCCGCCTTTCGCGGGGCAGGTAGCCGAATTGCGGCAAAAAAGTGTCCTGCTGCACTGGATATCCGGTCAATGTCAGCTAAATGACAGCTTCATATGATGGCTTGGGCTACTTCTTCTCCGTGGAGGCGGAGAGTTGAAGAATTCCGGGAGGACTTCCGCTCGCTATCAGGACAATTGCGTCCACCGATCGGTGATCTCTCCTCATTTTCAAAAATAGCACTGGCGGTTCGCTCAGCCGCAGCACGGAGGACACATCGTGAAGCATACTTTCATCGCAACCCTTTTGGCAGCAGCTATCGCACTGCCGGCCTACGCGGCCGATTACACCATCATCGCCCCGGCAGCGCCGGGCGGCGGCTGGGACCAGACAGCCCGCTCGCTGCAGACGGTGCTGCAGCACGAAGGCATCTCCAAGAGCGTTCAGGTTCAGAACGTACCGGGTGCTGGCGGCTCTATCGGCCTTGCCCAGTTCAGCAGCCAGAGCGCCGGCAATCCGAACGCTCTCATCGTCGGCGGCTACGTCATGGTGGGTGCACTGCTGACCAACAAGTCGGTCGTCACGCTGAAGGACGTTACCCCGATCGCCCGCCTGACCGGCGAGTACGAAGCCATCGTCGTTCCGACCGCGTCCGACATCAAGACGCTCGCCGATCTCGTCACTAAGCTGAAGGCTGATCCCGGCGCCGTTTCCTGGGGCGGCGGTTCTGCCGGCGGCACGGACCACATTACGGTCGGTCTGATCGCCAAGGCTTCCGGCGTCGATCCGACCAAGATCAACTATGTTGCCTTCTCGGGCGGCGGCGAAGCACTTGCTGCTATCCTCGGCGGCCAGGTCACGGCCGGCATTTCGAGCTACAGCGAGTTCGAATCGCAGGTCAAAGCCGGTACGCTGCGTCTACTCGGTGTTTCCAGCGATGCCCGCATCGCCGGCGTCGACGCGCCGACCTTCAAGGAAGCCGGCACCGACGTTTCCATCCAGAACTGGCGCATGGTCGCTGCCGCTCCCGGCCTGACCGATGAAGAAGTCGCCTCGATCGCATCCGACTTCGACAAGCTGCACAAGTCTGCCGCCTGGCAGGAAACCCTGAAGACCAAGGGCTGGGCCGACACCTACCTCGCAGGTGACGAGTTCAAGGCACAGCTCGAAAAGGATGTCTCGGCTACCGAAGGCATTCTCAAAGATATCGGTCTCGTTCAATGAGCGAGGCCGATACCTCATCGGCAACGAAGCGCCGCCCAGATTGGGCGGCTCTAGTCATTGCCGTCTTCCTCATCGCCGTCGCTGCCGTGGTGTTCTGGGACGCCTCGCATCTGAAGACGATTGCGCAATATGACCGCATTGGTCCGTCGACGGTGCCACGGGTCGTTGCTCTCGGCCTCTTCTGTCTTGGCATCTGGACGGTGATCGAAGCCTGGCGCGGCGATTTTCCGGAACGCGAACATCAGGAGGTGGCTCCGGTCATCTGGATTGTCGCGGGCCTTGCCGGGCAAATGCTGCTTCTGCGCATTGCTGGCTTCTCGATTGCCACCGGTGTGCTCTTTGCGCTGACCGCGCGCGGTTTCGGCAAGCGCCAGATCTGGTTCTCGCTGCCGATCGGCATCATCATGAGCTTCATTGTCTGGACGATCTTCTCGCAGCTTCTGCAGCTTTCGCTGCCGGCTGGCCCGCTCGAACACCTGTTCTTCTGAGAGCGCTTGCCTCGCGCCGGGCGCTCTCAGTTCTCTAGCTTTTGCGCGGACGGTCCTGCGCCCCTTCAGGAGCCGCCGCTTGGGACAAAACCATGAGCACATTCGAATTCCTCTGGCAGGGCATTCTGGTTGCTGCGCAGCCGATCAACCTGCTTTATGCCCTCATCGGCGTGACCCTCGGCACCGCCGTCGGCGTGCTGCCTGGCATCGGCCCGGCGCTGACTGTCGCGCTGCTCCTGCCTGCCACCTACAAGCTCGATCCGGGCGGCTCGCTCATCATGTTCGCCGGTATCTATTATGGCGGCATGTATGGCGGCTCGACTACGTCGATCCTCCTGAACACGCCGGGTGAAAGCTCGTCGATCGTCACGGCGCTCGAGGGCAACAAGATGGCGCGGGCAGGGCGTGGCGGCCCGGCGCTGGCGACAGCGGCCATCGGCTCCTTCGTCGCCGGTCTCATTGCCACGCTCGGACTTGCCTTCGTCGCGCCCTATATCGTGAAGCTCGCCCTGGTCTTCGGCCCACGCGAATATTTCGCGCTGATGGTGCTCGCTTTCGTTACCGTTTCCTCAGCCTTCGGGGATTCGGCGCTGCGCGGTCTCACCTCGCTCTTTATCGGCTTTGCCCTCGCTATGGTCGGCATCGACCAGCAGACGGGCCAGGCGCGCCTTTCCTTCGGCATTCCGGACCTGCTTGATGGTATCGAGGTGACGACGCTTGCCGTGGCGATGTTCGCGATCGGAGAGACGCTTTATATCGCCGCTCAGGGCAACCGCGGTGAGGACAAGGTGGAAGCGGTGCGTGGCTCGCTTTGGATGAACGCCCAGGACTGGGCACGTTCCTGGAAGCCATGGCTGCGTGGCACGATCATCGGCTTCCCGATCGGTGCCATGCCGGCCGGTGGCGCGGAAATCGGCACATTCCTCTCCTACGCTACGGAAAAGCGCCTCTCGAAGAACCCCGAGGAATTCGGACAAGGCGCTATCGAAGGCGTCGCCGGCCCTGAAGCCGCCAACAATGCATCGGCCGCCGGCACGCTGGTGCCACTGCTGACGCTCGGCCTGCCGACGTCTGCGACGGCGGCAATCATGCTCGCCGGCTTCCAGCAATACGGCCTGCAGCCGGGTCCGCTGCTGTTTGCAACCAATCCGCAGCTCGTTTGGGGTCTCATCGCCAGCCTGCTTATCGCCAATGCGATGCTTCTGGTGCTGAACCTGCCGATGATCGGCCTCTGGGTTCGCCTGCTGACGGTTCCAAAGCCGTGGCTCTATGCCGGCATCCTGCTGTTTGCCACGCTCGGTACGATCGGCGCCAATCCGTCGGTTTTCGAGCTTGGCATGCTGCTCGCTTTCGGCCTGCTCGGTTATGTTATGCGGATCTTTGGCTATCCGATCGCACCTGCAGTCGTTGGCCTCATCCTCGGGCCGTTGGCCGAACAGCAGCTTCGCCGTGCCTTGTCGATAAGCCAGGGCGACGTGACGACGCTCGTCATGTCACCGATCGCCTGCGGCCTGCTGATCGTCGCGGCGGCCGCCTTCCTCATTCCGCTGATCCTGAGATTGCGTGGCCGCGGCCAGGTCCTGTCTCAGCTGGCGGCAAATGAAGACTAAAACAAAAAGACGATCCTGACCCCCAATTCAGGCCGGCCGTGGCGACACGGCCGGCCTTTTCTTTGGCATTTGTCATTTTCGTATTCGAGACTGAACGGCGGTCTTTTCAGGCTATTGAATTTAAATGTTAAAATTCGACATTCTGCGGTTTCCCTCAAGCGATTTTCTTTCGCCGGCAAAAGAAATATGCGCTTTTTGCATAGCTGCGGTGATTTCCTGCGCGTTGTAGGTGCATGTAGATTTTCCCATCTAGGAGGGGTCAATCAAAGAGCGAGAGGAAAAGAAGATGTCCGCTATCAGAAAGTCTATCCACAATGGTTTCCTGGCACGCGCCTTTGCAGCGCTCGGTGCCGCCAATGCAGTCAGCGCCGCTGTCGAAGGCGGTCGCAAGCCGCGCGCCCGTGACCTGCAGGAACTCGGTATCGATCCGGTAAGCTTCGGCCGTGTCATCCGGTAAGAAGTATCCGACCCATATTTTGAATGAATGAGCCCGCAACCGTTGGTCGCGGGCTTTGTTTTTTGGATATACGAGCCGCAGTGCCAGACTGCTGCGACTTTTTGATTGTCAGGCGTGCAGGCGCTCCCGCTCGGGAACATGCGCTTCCTTCTGCCGCTCCTGCCTGTTGTAGCGGATCGAGGACCAGAGCGAGATACCGATCAGGGCAGCACCACCAAGGCCGGTAATGACCTCGGGAATGTGCACCATGGTCTGCACATACATGATCACCGAGAGGATCAGGATGGCGTAGAAGGCGCCATGTTCCAGATAGCGGTATTCAGCGAGCGTTCCCTTTTCCACCAGCATGATCGTCATGGAGCGTACATACATGGCGCCGATGCCAAGGCCGATGGCGATGATGAAGAGGTTCTGCGTCAGTGCGAAGGCGCCGATGACGCCGTCGAAGGAGAAGCTGGCATCGAGCACCTCCAGGTAAATGAAGGCGCCGAGGCCACCCTTTGCCGCCTCGCTCATTGCGCGCTGAGATGCATCGAGGAGACCGCCGATGACTTCCACCACCAGGAAGGTCACGAGACCATAGATGGCGCAATAGACGAAAGTGGTCGCATCCTCCCCTTCGAGGAGATAGGAGAAAAGCAGGATCAACAGAAGCACGAAGGCGATCTCGATGCCTTTGATCGTGGCCGAACGGGCCATCAGCCGCTCCAGTGAACCGATCCAGTGGACTTCCTTCTCATGGTTGAAGAAGTAGGTGAGGCCGACCATCATCAGGAAGGTGCCGCCGAAAGCTGCGATCGGCAGATGCGCATCGTTCATGATGCGGGCATATTCGGCCGGTTCACGTGCCGCAAGCACGAGCGCCTCCCATGGACCGATCTTTGCCGCGATCGCGACGATTGCCAGCGGGAAGACGATGCGCATGCCGAAGACGGCAATGACGATGCCCCAGGTCAGGAAGCGATGCTGCCAGACAGGGGTCATTTCTTTCAGCTTATTGGCATTCACGATGGCGTTGTCGAAGGAAAGCGAGATCTCCAACACGGCAAGCACTGTGCAGATGAAGAAGACGGTGGCCATGCCACCCAGCGTGCCGGTCGACTGCCAGCCGAGAAAGGCGCCGAGCGCGAGGCCGAGCGCCGTGACGATGAAGGCCCAGCGGAAATAGCCGAGCGAGGACTTGTGGGACTGAGGCTGGTTCATGGCCGCACCCCACAGCCGCAAACCGGTTCGAAGGATAGGGTAAAAGCAGAAAAACGCATACCGCAATGGGCATGCGCGATTGGCATGGTGAGCTTTTTCATCGATGAAAAATCCGCCGGCTAATTTGCAGGCGGTACCGACATCACGAGAGCGCCGTAAAAACTCTCGCCAGAGGGGCCCGGCACCAGGTTCCCCCGCAGCCGATGTCTGGATGAGGCGGCGGGTGCCTCACTAGGTAGTGAAGTTGCTGCGTCAGTCAAGACGCGCGATCGGGCAGGGCTACCGATTTCTTTGGAACCATGCGGACCCTCACCCGTTAAAACCTAGCTGAGCCGATGAAAACATCTCAGATACTCTTGAAGGAGGGCGACGATGCATAATTCGACCCATGTTCCCGACAGGCGCACGGAAGCCTCGGACCGCATGAAGCGGGCGAAACCCAACCGCATGCAGAAGGCGCAGGTTCTGCCTCCGCACCATGTCGACCTGACGCTGACGCCAGGTGTCATCCACGACATTCACGTGCCGGCGCATGTGACCGGCAGCGACCTTTCAAAGGGCGGGCTTGATATCAAGAGCGACGATGCCAACGTCGCAAAGCCCGTCCGCTGAAAACCAGTTCCGCAACCGACAAGACAGGTGAAATACGAATGACGATCAATCTTGTGCCACGGGATATCTTCATCCGGCACGAATATGAATGGCAGGTCGTGCGCGATGCGGCCGAACGCCGGATCGATATAGGCAAGCGCGAGACGCCATCCGTGCAGCCGAGTGGGCAAACGGCAAAGCCCGCCGCTGCACCTTCGGCGGCGCAAGGCTGCTGAACACAGGGCGGAGTTTGAACGAGACGCCCGGCTATGCGCCGGGCGTTTTCTTTTCCGACGAGTTCTGATCTGGGAAAGCGATCCACGGACATGCCTTGCCAACCTTTCCGAAAGGATTGGGCGGCGATAATCCGGCCCGTTCAAGGGAATCGGATCGATGGCCAAGACAGCAACACGCGGCCGCCGAAAGGCGCCGGCAAAAAGGAAGAGCAGCGCGTCCTCCGGAGGCGCGATGCCCTGGATGGTGATCGGCATCGCGGCGGTGGGCGCCATTGCCGCCTACGACAATTGGAAGAGCATCCGCCCGATGCTTGGCAAGGCCCCTGCTGCAGTCATCCGCGAGGCGGCTGAAGCCAAGCCTCAGGCATCCAGGGAAGCACCGAAGCAAGTTGCCGTTGCAACTCCTGCCGCCAAGCCTCGGCAGACGAACGATCCAGTACCACCTGCAGCGATTCCCTCGGCTCCAGTGCCGGCGGCAAAGATCGTTCCGGCTTCCATTTCTCCGGCTTCCCCGTCCTCTTTGGAAAATGCCAAAGCGGCTTTCGGTTATTGCGGGCAGGGCGAGCATATCAATTGCGTCGGCGACGCCGGCACCTTCTGGTACAAGGGCGAGAAGATCGTCATTGCCGATATGGTCAGCCCTGATGTCGATCGCGCGCGCTGCGAAGACGAACGCAAGATTGCCTTTGCTGCCAAGTCGCGGCTGCTGGCGCTCCTCAATGCCGGTCCGTTCAATATGAACGCTGCCGGCAAGTCGGATGACCGAGGTGCGCCTCGCGTCGTTTCGCGCGACGGGCGTTCCTTCGGCACGCGTCTGGTCAACGAGGGTCTGGCCAGGAAGCCTGGCGCTGCCGGCGGCTCCTGGTGCACCTGAGGCAGCCAGCCTGACTATTTCTTATTTTTTTCCGGTGTCTTTTGTACCGGCGCTTTGCCGCTGGTGCGGAAACTGCCCGTGAAAGCCGAATCCTTGCTTTCGGCCGTGCATTCGATGACGGTTGGTTTGCCTGCATAGGGATTGCCGAAGGTGCAGAAGCCGGCGACCTTTACCTCGCCCGTCATCTTGTTGCCGACACCCGTCGTGACGAGACTGAGTGGCAGGCGCGCATTGCCGTTAGATGCGGGCTTGATGCTCTTCCCATCGCCTTGGAAGCCCAGCAGCTTACCATCAGAGGTGAAGATGAAGGTCACTGTGCCGTTGACAAGCGTCACGCTTGCCAACTCTCCCTTGCAGCCCTTCGTGGCATCGAACTTGGCAACGACCAGCTTCTGGCACTTGCCGCCAAGGGCGATGACGCCGGGCGCACCCGGAAAATTGTCATCGGCCTGCGCCGCAGCTGCAAAAGCGAGGGTGGAGAAGGCGGCGACGGCAAGCGCGGATAATTTCATTTCGATTCGAACCCCATGTTCTGACGAGGCGAATCAACGCCTCGGGCTCCATTATCGCGCATGGCATGGCTCTGTGTCCGAATTTGGTTTCGATCCCTTCGGATATGGTTTGAGAAGAGCCGGCGCAGGTGGCTTGGTATGGAACGTGAAGCCGGCAACTTAAAACGGGGAAACTAAAAAGGCCTTTCGATTTCTCGAAAGGCCTTTGCTTTTCAGCGAATTAGGATGGTGGGCGTGACAGGGATTGAACCTGTGACCCCTACGATGTCAACGTAGTGCTCTCCCGCTGAGCTACACGCCCATCCGATGTCGGCGCATAGATCACAAAACCTTCGGAGCCGTCAATAGGCTTTTTTGAAGTTTTGTGACGAGCCGCCAGGAAGCCTTACGCGGCAAGCATCTTGTTGACCTCATCGACGAGATCACGCAGGTGGAAAGGCTTGGAAAGGACCTTTGCGTCCTTTGGAGCCTTCGAATCAGGGTTCAGTGCAACGGCTGCGAAACCGGTGATGAACATGACCTTCAGGTCAGGATCGAGTTCGGTTGCACGACGCGCCAACTCGATGCCATCCATTTCCGGCATGACGATATCGGTCAGCAGCAGCGAGAAGGGCTCCTCACGCAGGCGGTCATAAGCGCTGGCGCCGTTGTCGTAGGAAAGGACCTTGTATCCGGCCTTTTCGAGCGCCTTCACGAGGAAGCGGCGCATGTCATTGTCGTCTTCGGCGAGAAGTATCTTCTGAGTCATTAATCCGGACCGCTGATCACTGATGTTTTTATGGGATACCAGCCGTCTACACTAAACTTCGCCCGGTAAACAACCGGTGAAATCGCCCTAGCCGCGACCGCCATCCCTTCTATGTAGTATGGACTTAAGGGCAGGCAACTGGCAACATGGCCGTCACAGCCACTTGGTGACATGGTAAAGAGGGCAGAAAGTGCCGGAAATACGCGAATACGAGCTTTTTGAAGTGCATGAGCCCGTGTCGCAGACCATCCCCTTCGTCTACAACTCCCCTCACAGCGGCCGTATTTATCCACCGGAATTCATCGCGCAGTCGCGGCTGGAAGGTATCTCGATACGCCGCTCCGAAGACCACTATGTCGATGAGCTGTTTGGCGCGGCCGTGGACCTCGGCGCGCCACTGCTGCTTGCGAATTTCCCGCGCGCCTATCTGGACGTCAATCGCGAGCCCTATGAGCTCGATCCACGCATGTTCGATGGGCTGTTGCCTCCCTATGCGAATATCAACTCGCTCAGGGTTGCCGGCGGGCTCGGCACCATTCCGCGCATCGTGGCCGAGAATATGGAAATCTATGCGCGTCGGCTGCCCGTTCAGGAAGGGCTGGAACGTGTCGAGAGCGTCTATAAGCCCTATCACTCGACGTTGCGGCGGCTGATTGCGCGCACGCATGTACAGTTTGGCTTCGGCGTCCTGATCGACTGCCATTCCATGCCGGGCAACGTGCGCGTTGCCGGCAGCAATGCGCGGCCCGATTTCATCATCGGCGACCGTTACGGCACCAGCGCTTCGGCAGAGCTTTCGCGGACGGCAATCGGCATCCTCGAGGAAATGGGTTTTGCGGCGATCCGCAATAAGCCCTATGCAGGTGGCTTCATCACCGAACATTACGGTCGGCCGTCACGCGGGCTGCACGCGCTGCAGATCGAAGTTAACCGATCAATCTACGTCGATGAAGTCACGCTGGAAAAGCGGCCCGATTTCGACATCGTTGCAACCGCCGTCACGTCGTTCATGCGGCAGATGGCCGACTATGTCGAGAAATTCTCCGGCGACCGGGCGCTCGCGGCCGAGTAATTTTCTGCCTTCAGATCAAAAAAAACCGCGCTTTGTGAGCGCGGCTAAGTCTAGGGAGGAAACACCCAAGGAGGGTATTTACAGTCAGAAGACTGTAGTAAGAAATTACTGCTGCATTGCACAATTGTCAAGCATTATATTGCGATGCAAAATATTTAGGCAGCCAATCGGAGATTGCCTGTTGTGTTTGCAATCCGCCGCTTTTTCGCTATGAAAAACGCCATTTCCCGCCAGCTATACGGATTTCTCCATGCTTCCTGACCGTTCGTTCTTCAACCGTCTTGCCGAAGCTGCCAAGGCGGAAACCCTGCCGCGTTTTCGCTCGGGCATCAATGTCACCAACAAACTGTCGTCCGGCTTCGACCCGGTCACTGAAGGCGACAGGGCGGCGGAAACTGCCATCCGCGCGCTGATCGAAGCGCATTTTCCCGACCACGGCATTCTGGGCGAAGAGCATGGCAATGTCGGCCTTGATCGCGAGCATGTGTGGGTGATCGATCCGATCGATGGCACGCGCGCATTCATCTCGGGCGTTCCGGTCTGGGGGACACTGATCGGCCTGCAGAAAAATGGTCGGGCGGTTGCCGGCATGATCGAGCAGCCTTTCACCGGCGAACGTTACTTCGGCGACGAAAACGGTTCGACCTATAGCGGACCTGAGGGCGAACGCCGGCTGCAGGTGCGTGATTGCGGCGCTCTTTCCAACGCCATCCTTTTCACCACATCGCCACATCTCTTCGTCGGCGACGAGATGGAGAAATATCGCGAGATCGAAAGTCAGGTGCGGCTCTTCCGTTATGGCTGCGACTGTTACGCCTATGCGCTGCTAGCGGCAGGCCATGTCGATCTCGTCATCGAGAACAGCCTCAAACCCTATGATGTCGGCGGGATCATCCCTGTCATCGAGGGCGCCGGCGGAATCATGACCACCTGGGACGGTGGACGGCCGGAAAACGGCGGCTCCATTATCGCGGCCGGCAGCAGGGCGGTGTACGAAGAGGCGATCAAGATTCTGCAGCGCTGAGGCTCACACGCCAATTGCCGCCACATCTTCGGTCGCTTCAGCATCGCTGCCTGGAATGAAGGCGTGGAAGGCGGCCAGCGCTGCGGCGCGGTACATATCTCTTTCCTGGAATATCTCGTGTCGGGCGCCATTGATCGGCACGAGTTGGCCGGCGCGGAAATAGCGTGAAAGCCGTTCTTGCGCTGTATAGGGCACCAGGCCGTCGCGTGTCGGTGCGATGACAACAGAGGGGATAGTGATCGAAAAGAGATGATAGGGCCGGGTCACCCGGTCGATCGCCTTCATGCATTCGTGCATCCAGCGCGCGGTCGGCGCTCCTAGCGCAAGCTCCGGGTGGGCTTTTGCTATAGCCGCGTTACGCTCGAAGCGCGTTTCGTCCGATGTGAGCGGATTATCAAGGAATTGCAACTCCTTCATCTTGCCGAGCGGCAAACCGCCGAGACCGACGGCGCATAGCGCTGTCGAAAGCGAGCGGATGACACCCTGCGAAGCTGACTGGCCTATGAGGCCGAGGAAAGGGGCAGAAAGCACCATGCGCTCGATACGCGTCGAGAGATAGGGTGCGGCGGAAAGAGCAATCAGCGCGCCTGTGGAATGTGCAAGCATATAGAAGGGCAGGCGGGTATCCGGGAGCACGATCTTTTCAAGGAAGGTATCGAGATCGCGCTCGTAATCGGAAAAGCGACGGATATGGCCATGGTTGCGCTTCTTGATCAGCCGGGGCGAGCCGCCCTGGCCGCGCAGGTCGTAGGTCGCGACCCAGAGCCCCTTGGCAGTGAGGTCGCGGATCGTCTCGAAATACTTCTCAATATATTCGCTGCGCCCATGCAGGAGGACCACCGTTCCATGGGCGATGGGTGTCTGCGATCGGAAGACGGCGTAACGCAACCTATGGCCGTCATGTGTCTCGAAAAAACCTTCAGCGCGGTTCTCCGGCGCCGGATTGTCTGGAGTCGAGTAAAGAACCTGTTCCATAGCGCAGTGTTTCTTCGCATAAGAGATATACTAGGGGATACCGCAGGGATCGGGAAAATCAATGGCGAAATTGCCGCTTAATATAAGCAATGTTTAATACATTGAGATTTTTCTATACGATAAGATTGGCAAAAGCTGAGACACGCCTAGCCGCAGGATCGACTTGCAGAGCTTTACGCCTGAAGAAAAGTGGCCGGCGGAGCTGAGGGAGCTCTTGGCCGGCCGAAATTTAGGCTGAAGAAGAAGGGACGATACACTTCAGCCTTCGGGCCAGTGTCACCCGATGCCTCTATCTCTAGACAGCGGCGCCTGAACCTTCGCCGAACCTGCCGTTCATGCGGGGTTCACGCAGCCATCTCGGGTGCTTTGAAAAGGGGCTTGAAGTCTCAGAAAGCCATACCCATCTGAACTTTGCGGACGCCAGAAGGGTCCGCGCAACCGTCCCGAAGCCGCCAAGAACGGGGTTTCAGGGGCATGATATCGCAACACGTCGCTTCCCTAGGAGGACATCATGCGTCACGTAGACTTCTCTCCCCTTTATCGTTCCACCGTCGGTTTCGACCGTCTCTTTACCATGCTCGACAGCCTCTCTCAGCCGGAGCAGGTTCCGAGCTATCCGCCGTACAACATCGAGCGGACCGGTGAGAACACCTACCGTATCACCATGGCCGTTGCCGGCTTCGATGAAACGGAACTCTCCATCGAATCGCATGCCCACGCGCTCATCGTGAAAGGCGAAAAGCGCGACGAAAACGCCGATGGCAGCGAGTTCCTGTATCGCGGCATCGCAAAGCGCGCCTTCGAGCGCCGCTTCCAGCTTGCCGACCATGTCGAAGTGACCGCCGCTTCGCTGAAGAACGGCCTCCTGCACATCGACCTTCTGCGCAGCATCCCGGAGGCTCTCAAGCCCCGCAAGATCGCTATTGCCGCTGAGCCGGTCGAGGCTCCGAAGGCGATCGAAGCACAGGTCGTCAACAACTAATCCGCTTTGACGGATCAGACCGAAACGGCGCCCTCGCGGGCGCCGTTTTAGTTTGCGGTCATTTTATTCGATCAGGCCGGGCTTGCGGCTTCTTCAAGCTGCTTTTCTGTGGCCCGGCGGGCTGCGGCGGCCGCATATTTCTGGGCGATGACGGCGCAGACCATCAACTGGATCTGATGGAAGAGCATCAGCGGCAGGACGATTGCGCCGATCGACTGGCCGGCAAAGATGACATTTGCCATCGGAACGCCGCTTGCGAGGCTCTTCTTCGAGCCGCAGAAGGTGATGGTGATCTCGTCGGCCCTGCTGAAGCCGAGCCAGCGGCTGCCAAACATGGTGATAACGAGAACGAGCGCCAGCAACAGCATGTCGGCAATGATGACGGCGGCGATGTCGCCGATCGAGAAGGTGTGCCACAGGCCCTCGACGACGGCTGTCGAGAAAGCCAGGTAGACGACCATCAGGATGGAGCCACGGTCGACCGGCATCAGGATCTTCTTCTTGGAGCGGATCCATTCGCCGATCCAGGGCTGCAGGATCTGGCCGACGACGAAGGGGGCGAGAAGCTGGAGCAGGATCTGTTCGAGCGCATCGAAGGAAAAGCCGCCATGGCCGCCGACCGAAAAGAGCAGGCCGACGAGCAGCGGCGTCAGGAACATGCCGAAAATATTGGAAGCCGACGCGGAGCAGATCGCTGCCGGCACGTTACCACCCGCCATCGAGGTGAAGGCGATCGAGGATTGCACGGTCGACGGTAGCACGCAGAGGAAGAGGATGCCGAGATAAAGCGGCTGCGGCAGGATCGAATCCGGAATGAAGCCTATCGCCAGACCGAGGATCGGGAAGAGGCCGAAAGTGGTCAGCAGGATCACCAGGTGCAAGCGCCAGTGCAGCAGGCCGGCGATGACGACATCACGCGAGAGGCGTGCGCCGTGCAGGAAGAACAGCAGCGCAATGGCGAAATCAGTCGCCACACCGAACCAGCCGGCAAAGGTACCGCTCGCCGGGAAGATCGAGGCGAGGATGACGGTACAGACGAGCAGGATCGTGAATGTATCGGGTAAGAAGCGGCGCATGGTGGTCTCGCTGAATTAAAATGAGTCATTGTTTTGTCGCTCATTATGATCCAGGATGCAAGGAATAACAGCTATCACAAATCTGGATTACACTCATGCTGGACCTCTCGCAGCTACGCAGTTTCGTCACCGTCGAGCAGATGGGCAGCTTCACGCTGGCTGCCGAGAGACTAGGCCTCGGGCAGTCTACGGTCAGCCAGCATATCCAAAGGCTGGAAACGTCGCTCGGGCGCCGATTGCTCGAGCGCGACACGCACAAGGTCGTGCTGACCGGTGATGGCGAGACCTTGCTGTCGCATGCGCGGGCGATGCTGTCGATCGAGGGGCAGGTGCAATCGCTGTTCAAGGGAGGCAGCCTGCGCGGACGCCTGCGGCTCGGCGTTTCCGAGGATTTCGTGACGAGCCAGCTGCCGGCGGTGCTGGAAGATTTCGTGCGATCGCATCCATCTGTCGATCTGGAGCTGACGGTGGCGCTTTCCGGCGTGCTCTACGAAATGCAGGATGCGGGAGCGATCGACCTCGTGCTTGCCAAACGGAGGCTCGGTGATGAGCACGGAAAGCTCGTCTACCGGGAGCCGCTGGTGTGGCTGGCGCGCGATCCGGAGCATGTGCTCGCATCCGGCCCACTGCCCTTGATTGCTTTCCCGCCGCCGAGTGTGACACGCGCCATTGCGCTGGAAGCGCTCGGTCGGCATGGCGTGGCCTGGCGCATCGTCTGCACCTGCGGCAGTTTGAGCGGGCTGACGGCCGCGGCACGCGCCGGCATGGGAGTGCTCGTACAGCCGCGCAGTATGGCGCCCTCGGGCTTGAAGGAAATCGCGCCGGCCAGGCTGCCAGTGCTGGAGGATGTCGAGTTTGTACTGGTGCCGCGAAAGGGTGCCGATCAGGCGCTCGTGGCAGCACTTTCGGATGATATTCTGAAGAAGGTCAGGGGGTTGCGGTCTGCGTGAATACCTTCAATTAAAAATCCCGCCGGCGAAGGCGGGATTTTCGTTTTCGAAATCAGAACTCTACGGCGAAACGCATTGGCGGCGCGGACCATAATAGGGCTGATAGGTATTGTCGTAGGCGCGATAAGAGCGATAGCGCGAATAGCACCAGCGGGTGTGATAACTGCCGCCGGCGTAATAATAGCGCGGCTGGCGCTGCGCGCTGATGATGCCGCCGATGATGGCTCCTGCAGCAAGGCCGCCGATGATGGCGCCGGCGTTGTTGTGTCTGTGATATCGGCGATAGCGCCACCCGTCGTCGTAATCACGATAGCGCCACCTGTCATCATCATACCGATAGCGATTCCAGTGCCGGCGATAATACTGAACCTGCTCGACGTTTGAGGCCTGCGGCACATCAGGCCTTGCGATTGTGGGAAACGCCTGTGCCGGTGCGATGCCTGTAAAAGTCGTCGCGACGGTCAGGACGATGATTGCCAACTTCTTCATTTCTTCACCTCTTCATAGGAACGGGGTGACACTGACCGCCTATGAATTAAGGGAGAAATGCTAAAGAAGCGGACTTTGTTCCGGCTTGGCCGGAGCACGGGCTCTTTCGAACGAGCGTTCCGGCATTTGCAAAATCACGCCGCTAGGCACTTCAGGAAGCCGTCGACATCGGCTTCGGTCGTTGCAAAGCTGGTGACGAGACGGACGAGCGTTTCTCCCTCCGAAACGAGGTCTGGCATGCCGGCCGGGATCGGCCACTCGTAGAATTTTGCGCCTTTTTCCTCAGCCGTCTTTGCGGCTGATTTCTGAATGACCGCGAAAACTTCGTTTGACGCGGTCGGCCAGGCGAGCCGAGCCGAATTGCTGGCGCCGATGCCGGCGCGCAAACCGTCGGCCATGCCGTTGGAGTGTCGGGCAAGATCAAGCCAGAGGCCGTTTTCGAAATAGGCGTCGAACTGGGCGGAGATGAAACGCGACTTGGAGAAGTGCTGGGCGGCGCGCTTGCGGATGAAATGCATTTCCTTCGCCTGTTCCGGATTGAAGAAAACGATCGCTTCCGCACACCAGCAACCATTCTTCGTGCCGCCGAAGGAGAGCATATCGACGCCGCGCTTCCAGGTCATTTCGGCAGGTGTTGCATTCAATGCAACGAGCGCATTGGCAAAGCGCGCGCCGTCCATGTGCAGGGGTAGTCCTCGCTTCCTGGCGATCGTGGAAATCTCGCCGATTTCCGGCAGCGAATAGACGGTACCGATTTCGGTGGATTGGGTGATGGTCACAGCGGTGGCGCGGCCATGACGAAGGGCATCTTCGGGGAAGTGCGCGATCTTTGCCGAGAGCTTGGTCGGATCGATCTTGCCGGCTTCGCCATTGACGGCCATGAGGCGGGCTGAGCCGGAGAAGAATTCGGGCGCGCCGCATTCATCCTCGATCACATGGGCTTCCTGATGGCAGAAGGTGATCCCGCCAGGGCGCTGGACGCTCGCCAGCGCCAGGGAGTTGGCAGCGGTGCCGGTCGCAACGAAGAAGACGGAAACCTCGCGCTCGAAGATCTCGGAAAAGCGGGCTTCCACGCGTCTGTCGAGATCGCTGTTGCCGTAAGCGGCGGCAAAACCGGTGGATTCGGCGAGCAGGCGTTCGGCAATGGATTTATGGGCGCCAGCCCAGTTGTCGGAAGCAAAAATCATGGAGAAAACCACTGAAAATGATGGGATGGCAGTTTCGGGAATGGACACTACGCCAAAGCTTCACGGGATCAAGGGCGGAAACCCGGATGCATCACAAAAATTGAACTGCGCAATCAATAAACAAAATGATAAAGTGCAGTGTAATTTTATGTCTCCATTTTGGTTGATTTGGCAATCTTCCGTCGCAAATTGACGTTTTTTTAATAGGCCGCTCTTGCGGAGTGGAATTGTTTCTGGCATAGAACTGGTGAATTAGGACAGGGTTGCTGTCCTATTTTGGTCTTCACGGCCGAAGAGGCGCCGAAAGCCCTGGAACAGACCGGCTTTCACGCTATAGTTCTTTCGAGCGCCGAGCCTTCCATGTGGCGGCGCGCGGAAGCGAATGGCAGGCGCGGAACGCGACGGTTTGCTTTCCCTGAAAGCAGATGTCTGCGACCGGATCTTCATAATGCAACAGCGCTGTCACGCGCCGGACCTATCTTTAAGGTGCGGTGCGCGACGAAAAGCCGCCCGCGGCCTCGCGGGGCTTCGACAGGAGGAAAGACGATGACGAAGATGACGCCATCCACGCATATTGACCAGTTCGCAGCAACAGACGTGCGCGCAACGGCCAATACGCGTAAATCTGCCTCCGGTCTTCCGAAGAAACAGGGGCTTTATGATCCGCGCAATGAGCACGACGCCTGCGGTGTTGGCTTTGTTGCGCATATGAAGGGGCAGAAGTCCCATCAGATCGTCAAGGACGGCCTTTTCATTCTCGAAAACCTGACGCATCGCGGTGCCGTCGGCGCCGATCCGCTGATGGGCGATGGTGCCGGCATTCTCGTGCAGATCCCTGACCGCTTCTTCCGCGAGGAGATGGCCAAGCAGGGCATTACCCTGCCGAAGGCCGGCGAATATGGCGTCGGCCATATCTTCATGCCGCGCGACGAAAAGCAGATCGAACATTTCAAGAAGGTGATCAAGGACGTCATCGCCGAAGAAGGCCAGGTCTTCATCGGCTTCCGTGACGTGCCGGTCGACAATTCATCTCTGTCAAAGGCGCCGGCGATTGCCGCGACCGAACCGCATCACGTGCAGGTCTTCATCGGCGCCGGCAAGGATGCTGCGACGAACGACGAATTCGAGCGCCGCCTCTTCACGCTTCGCAAGGTCATCTCCAACCGGATCTATGATGAGTTCGACGGTGAGGAGAGCCACTTCTATCCGGTGTCGCTCTCCAGCACGACCGTCGTCTACAAGGGCATGTTCCTGGCCTACCAGGTTGGCGCCTACTATAAGGACCTGGCGGACCCGCGCTTCGAAAGCGCGGTCGCCCTCGTGCACCAGCGATTCTCGACCAACACCTTCCCATCCTGGAAGCTCGCGCATCCGTACCGAATGGTCGCCCATAACGGCGAAATCAACACGCTGCGCGGCAACGTCAACTGGATGGCGGCGCGCCAGGCTTCGGTTTCCTCCCCGCTCTTCGGTGAGGACATTTCCAAGCTTTGGCCGATTTCCTACGAAGGCCAGTCGGATACTGCCTGTTTTGATAACGCGCTCGAATTCCTCCTGCGCGGCGGCTATTCGCTCTCGCATGCCGTCATGATGCTGATCCCCGAGGCATGGGCCGGCAACCAGTCCATGTCGCCGGAGCGCAAGGCATTCTACGAATATCATGCTGCTCTCATGGAGCCGTGGGACGGACCGGCTGCCGTTGCCTTCACCGATGGCAAGCAGATCGGTGCGACGCTCGACCGTAACGGCCTGCGTCCGGCACGCTATCTCGTCACTGATGACGACCGCGTCATCCTGGCCTCCGAAGCCGGCACGCTGCCGGTTGCCGAAGAGAGCATCATCCAGAAGTGGCGCCTGCAGCCAGGCAAGATGCTGCTGATCGATATGGAAGAAGGCCGTATCATCTCCGACGACGAGGTGAAGGCACAGCTTGCGAACGCGCATCCCTATCGCAGCTGGCTCAACCGCACGCAGCTCATTCTTGAAGATCTGAAGCCGGTCGAGCCGCGCGCGCTTCGCCGCGACGTCTCACTGCTCGATCGCCAGCAGGCCTTCGGCTACACGACCGAGGACACGAAGATCCTGATGTCGCCGATGGCGACGACGGGTCAGGAAGCGATCGGCTCGATGGGCACGGATACGCCGATCTCGGCCATGTCCGAGAAGTCGAAGCTGCTTTACACCTATTTCAAGCAGAACTTCGCGCAGGTGACGAACCCGCCGATCGACCCAATCCGCGAAGAGCTCGTCATGAGCCTTGTTTCCTTCATCGGTCCGCGTCCGAACATTCTCGACCACGAAGGCATGGCGAATGCCAAGCGCCTCGAAGTACGCCAGCCGATCCTGACCAATGGCGATCTCGAGAAGATCCGCTCGATCGGTCACACGGAAGACCGTTTCGACACCAAGACGCTCGACTTCACCTATGACGTCGAGCGCGGCGCCGAAGGCATGCCTGAGATGCTCGACCGTCTCTGCGAGCGCGCGGAAGCGGCAGTCAAGGGCGGCTACAACATCATCGTGCTCTCCGACCGCCAGATCGGCCCTGATCGCATCGCGATCCCGGCGCTGCTGGCGACCGCTGCCGTGCATCATCACCTGATCCGCAAGGGGCTGCGCACCTCGGTCGGTCTCGTCGTCGAAACCGGCGAGCCGCGCGAAGTGCACCATTTCTGCCTGCTCGCCGGCTATGGCGCCGAAGCGATCAACCCCTATCTCGCCTTCGACACCTTGCTCGACATGCATGCCAAGGGTGAATTCCCGAAGGAAGTCGACGCCAGCGAAGTCGTGTATCGCTATATCAAGGCTGTCGGTAAGGGCATCCTGAAGGTCATGTCCAAGATGGGCATCTCGACCTATCAGTCCTATTGCGGCGCGCAGATCTTCGATGCGATCGGCCTCCAGTCGGAATTCGTCGACAAGTATTTCTTCGGCACTGCGACGACCATCGAAGGCGTTGGTCTGGAGGAAATCGCTAGCGAGACGGTCGTTCGCCACAAGTCTGCTTTCGGCCGCGATCCGCTGCTGGCAAGCAATCTCGATATTGGCGGCGAATATGCCTATCGCATGCGCGGCGAAAGCCATGCCTGGACGCCGGATGCCGTGGCTGCCCTGCAGCATGCGGTGCGCGGCAATGCCGAGGATCGCTACCGCGAATTCTCCGAGATGGTGAACACCTCGGCACTGCGCATGAACACGATCCGCGGCCTCTTCAAGATCAAGAGTGCCGAGGCACTCGGCCGCAAGCCGGTGCCGGTCGACAGCGTCGAACCGGCGGTCGATATCGTCAAGCGCTTCTCCACGGGCGCCATGTCCTTCGGCTCGATCAGCCGCGAGGCGCATACGACGCTGGCAATCGCCATGAACCGGATCGGCGGCAAGTCGAACACCGGCGAGGGCGGTGAAGAAAGCGACCGTTACATGCCGCTGCCGAATGGTTCGTCGAACCCCGAGCGCTCGGCGATCAAGCAGATCGCGTCCGGCCGTTTCGGCGTGACGACGGAATATCTGGTCAATGCCGACGTGCTGCAGATCAAAGTCGCGCAGGGCGCCAAGCCCGGTGAAGGCGGCCAGCTGCCCGGCCACAAGGTCGATGCGGTGGTTGCCAAGACCCGTCATTCGACGCCGGGCGTCGGCCTGATTTCGCCGCCGCCGCACCATGACATCTATTCGATCGAAGATCTGGCGCAGCTGATCTACGACCTGAAGAATGTCAACCCGACCTCGGATGTCTCGGTCAAGCTCGTCTCGGAAGTCGGCGTCGGCACGGTTGCCGCCGGTGTCGCCAAGGCGCGCGCCGACCATATCACGGTTGCCGGTTTCGACGGTGGTACGGGCGCATCGCCACTCACCTCACTGAAGCATGCCGGCAGCCCTTGGGAAATCGGCCTTGCCGAAACCCAGCAGACGCTGGTGCTGAATGGGCTGCGCTCGCGTGTCGCCCTGCAGGTCGACGGTGGTCTGAAGACCGGTCGCGACGTCGTCATCGGCGCGCTGCTCGGTGCCGACGAGTTCGGTTTTGCGACGGCTCCGCTGATTGCGGCCGGCTGTATCATGATGCGCAAGTGCCACCTGAACACCTGTCCGGTCGGCGTGGCGACGCAGGATCCCGTCCTGCGCAAGCGCTTCAAGGGCACGCCCGAGCACGTCATCAACTACTTCTTCTTCGTCGCCAACGAAGTGCGCGAAATTCTGGCCTCCCTCGGCTTCACCACGCTCGATGAGATCATCGGCGCTTCGGAGCTGCTCGAGAAGGACGAGATGCTGGCGCACTGGAAGGCCAAGGGGCTCGACTTCGCTAAGATCTTCCACAAGGTCGATGCACCGAAGGAGGAGACCTACTGGACGACGCGTCAGAAGCACCCGATCGACGACATTCTCGATCGCAAGATGATCGCGGCGGCCGAGCCGGCGCTGGCATCGAAGACGCCGGTCGCCTTCGAGGTCGACATCAAGAACGTCGACCGTTCGGCCGGTGCGATGCTCTCGGGCGAGGTGGCCAAGCGTTATAACCATCGCGGCCTGAAGGAAGATACGATCAACGTCACCCTGAAGGGCACGGCCGGCCAGAGTTTCGGTGCGTTCCTGGCACGCGGCGTCACCTTCAACCTGATCGGTGACGGTAACGACTATGTCGGCAAGGGGCTCTCGGGCGGCAAGATCATTATCCGTCCGCCGGAAAACTCGAGGATCGTCGCGGAGAATTCGATCATCGTCGGCAACACCGTTCTTTACGGTGCGACCGAGGGCGAATGCTACTTCCGCGGTGTCGCGGGCGAGCGTTTCGCAGTTCGCAACTCCGGTGCGATCGCCATTGTCGAAGGCGTGGGCGACCACGGCTGCGAATATATGACGGGCGGCGTGGTCGTCGTGCTCGGCGGAACGGGCCGCAACTTCGCGGCCGGCATGTCCGGCGGCGTGGCCTATGTTCTCGACGAGGCCGGCGATTTCGCCAGCCGCTGCAATATGGCCATGGTCGAGCTTGAGCCGGTTCCGGAAGAGGACGACATGCTGGAGAAGCTGCACCATCACGGCGGCGACCTCATGCACAAGGGGCGGGTCGACGTCTCCGGTGACATGACCCGCCACGACGAGGAGCGCCTCTACCAGCTGATCTCCAACCATCTGCACTACACGGGCTCCACCCGCGCCAAGGAAATCCTTGAGCACTGGGCCGAATACCGCCCGAAATTCCGCAAGGTCATGCCGGTCGAATACCGTCGTGCACTTGAGGAAATGGAGCGCAGCCGGATGGGCATCGCTGCCGAATAATTGAACCGAACAATCCGCCAGGCCGGAAGCGTGTGGCGGATGACTGAAATATCTCAATGACTCAACGAGGATCAGCCGCAAGCCTGAAGCTTGCGCAACCGCGTAGATGGCGACAGGGGATATGTTCTGATGACGGTCAAAAGAAACAACCTGCCTCCGCGGTTGAGGCTGAACAGACAACTGGCCGCGGGCGAGGCGGTCATGAGGGTAAGGGACGAAAATATGGGTAAGGTTACAGGTTTTCTGGAAATCGACCGGCAGGTAGCGAAGTATCAGCCGGCGTCGGATCGCATCCGTCATTTCCGCGAATTCACGATCCCGATGTCGGACCCGGAAGTGCAGAAACAGGCAGCGCGCTGCATGGACTGTGGCATCCCCTATTGCCACGGCCCGACCGGCTGCCCTGTTCATAACCAGATTCCGGATTGGAACGACCTCGTCTACAACAACAACTGGGAAGCGGCGATCCAGAACCTGCATTCGACCAACAACTTCCCGGAATTCACCGGCCGCGTCTGCCCGGCGCCTTGCGAGGAAGCCTGCACGCTGAACCTCGAAGATGCACCGGTTGCCATCAAGACGGTCGAGCAGGCGATTGCCGACAAGGCTTACGAGCTCGGCTTCATCCGTCCGCAGCCGGCGACGATCCATACCGGCAAGAAGGTTGCGATCATCGGCTCCGGCCCTGCCGGCATGGCAGCGGCCCAGCAGCTCGGCCGCGCCGGTCATGACGTTCATCTCTATGAGCGTGAGACGAAGCCGGGCGGTCTGCTGCGTTATGGCATTCCGGACTTCAAGATGGAAAAGAACTTCATCGATCGCCGCGTCGAGCAGATGAAGGGCGAGGGCGTGACGTTCCATTGCGGCGTCAATGTTGGCGTCGACGTCAAGGTCGAGCAGTTGCTCGCGGATTACGATGCCGTGCTTTACTGCGGCGGCTCCGAGACGCCACGTGCAGCCGGCATTCCAGGCACCGATCTTGCCGGTGTTCATGATGCGATGCCGTATCTGGTTCAGCAGAACAAGCGTGTCGGCCGTGAGAATATCGATAGCACCGGTTGGCCGTCCGATCCGATCCTGGCCGGCGCCAAGCATGTCGTCGTCGTTGGCGGCGGTGACACGGCGTCGGACTGCGTCGGCACAGCCTTCCGTCAGGGCGCGGTCAAGGTGACCCAGCTCGACATTCGTCCGCAGCCGCCGGAGAAGGAAGACAAGCTCGCCGTCTGGCCATTCTGGGCCACGAAGATGCGTACCTCCTCTTCGCAGGCCGAAGGCGCGATCCGCGAATTCCAGGTCGCCACGCTCGAATTCGTTGGCGAAGATGGTGTGCTGACGGGCGTGAAGTGCTGCGAAGTCGATGAACGCCGTCGCCCTGTTCCGGGAACGGAATTCGTCATCAAGGCCGATCTTGCCTTCATCGCCATCGGTTTCAGCGGCCCGTTCAACGACAGCGTGCTGAAGGAACTCGACGGCAGGCTGACGCTCAATGTCGACAAGCGCGGATCGACCAACGTCGTTGCCGACGACCGTGACTACAAGACTTCGATCGACAAGCTCTGGACGGCGGGCGACGTGCGCCGCGGCCAGTCGCTGGTGGTCTGGGCGATCCGCGAAGGTCGTCAGGCTGCACGCGCGATCGACGAGGCGCTGATGGGCTCCACCGTCCTGCCGCGCTGATCCTCTTCGAATAATTCGTCGAGCAATAAAACTCCGCCGTATTCCGGTGGAGTTTTTCGTGATGCGACCGGTTGACGCGCCGCGGCTTCCGGCAAGCTTCATGCAATTCCCGAGCTTCAGTTTTCCTGCGTATGCAGGCCGATCCGGCCTGCGGCGACTGGCTGGACATGTTCCCGCCCGCCCAGTCGTGAGGCGTTTCACTGTTGACTACGGCGCAAGGGACACAGGCGGCAGCCAAGTAAGTCCCGAATATCAATAGGGGCCGTTCAACGGCCCTTTCCTATTTTACGGAGACTTCCGCCGTCGTCTTCAGCGTCGGCATGCGGTAGTCGTCTATACGACCCGCGGGCGCAGGTGCCATTTCGCCCTGTTCGACCAAGAGATCGCGCGGCGATTTCGTGAGCGTCACCGGCGGCGTCTTGCCGGCGCCGAGCAGTTCTGCTCCACCATCGAGGTTCGGGTCGGACAAGCTGATCGGCTGTGTATGCTCCACAGGATTGGTGGGCAGCGTCAGCGCCGGCAGGTTTCCGGGATCGAGGCGCACCAGATCGGGGCTTGCCTGAGTGCCGAGAAGGCGGCGCGCCGGCTTTTCCACATAGAAGGCAAGTTTACGGCGGCCGGCCTGGGTCAGGTTGATGCCGTCAGTGGTGCGTAGGCGCACCTGCTGGCCGTTGACATCGGAGCCGGTGACGATGAACTTGCCATTCTCGTCCACGAAGCCGTCCCAGATGTCGACGAATTCGCCACCGATGCTTTCCATCTGGTTGCGGTAGAGCTGGTTCATCTGAACGGCATCGGCCGTCATCGAATCGGATTCGAAGGCGGGAAGTCCGACCCAGAGCAACGGAATCTTACGGCTCGTAATCTCTTTGCCGAAGGCCATCACGCGGCGCTGATACTCGGTAAACCAGCCATCGGTCCGGAATTTTTCCTTACCTGCGTCGGTCACCATCTGCTGGCGATCATTGGCGCCGATCATGACGACGACCATTGCCGGCTTCAGCTCGTCGATCATCTTTGGCAGTTCGCCGGGCCAATTGTAATAGTCGTCGCGCACGAGGCCGGATGAGACATTGCTGCGGGCCTCGACCACGACACCGGGCGAGGTTTCAAAGGCGGCAGTGAGGCCGTCGCCCAGGCCGCCGGCGAGAAAGTCGCCGACAACAAGGATTTTCTGGGCGTTGTCCAGCTTCTGAACCACGGGTTCAGTGGGTGCGACGGGCGCCGTGCGCATTGGCGTCACGGCCTTCTGCGCGGTAGGGCGCCTGCGTTGCTGCTGTTGTCGCCGCGGTTGGCCGCGCATTTCGGGCTGCGGATTCTCGTCTATGTAACGGCGGCCGAGAAAGAAATCGAGGATGGAGCGGCGTTGATAGCGAAGCTCCTGCGCCTCGGCATAGTCGGCCGGCAGCATCGAACCAAGGCAAAGGGAAAGCGTGGCTGCGGCAAGCGCAAGCCCACGAATCCATCGGGTCCGGTCAATTTGTCTCGTCATCGGGCAGTTCCGCATCTGCCGGGCATCTTGCATAGGCAGCTGCTTTCCGTCCACACCATCGATATTATTTAGGTCAGGCTTTCCCCGCTTCTACAGTATCGGCTCGAAAATCGGAATCGATTTTCAGAAAGCACGATGCATAGATTCAAGGAGTTAGGGCGTCCTTTGTGCGTCTGAATGATTGCGCGGCGCGCTAACGGCGCAGCGCGTCGAGAAGCGAAAGTGAAGGCTCACCATCCGGCTGCATGCCGAAGCGTTCCTGAACGGCGGCGATGGCTGCCTTGGAGCCGGAGCCGAAATTGCCGTCGACATCGCCGCTATAATAGCCGAGCGTCTTCAGGCGTGTCTGCAATTCGAACTTCTCGGTGATGTCGAGCGCACCTTCCGGACGCGGCCAGCGCTGCTGCATGCCGCCAAAGCCGGCAATCTGATCTGCAAGCAGGCCGACGGCTAGCGCATAGCTGTCGGAGGCATTGTAGTTCTTGATGGTGAAGAAGTTCGCCGTCATCAGGAAGCCCGGACCATCGCTACCTGCCGGCATCTTCAGCATGGCGCGGGTATTGCCATCCTTGAAAGGCTTGCCGTTCGGACGTTTCAGACCGAGGGCAGCCCACTGGGCGAGCGTGCGCGTCTTGCCGACCTGCTGGGCGACAGATGCGGGTACTGCGACCTCGTAGCCCCAGGTTCTGCCAGCGTCCCAGCCATTCTTCATGAGGAGATTGGCCGAGGTCGCCAGCGCGTCGGGCACGGAATTCCAGATGTCGCGATGGCCATTGCCGTCAGCGTCCACTGCATAGAGAAGATAGCTTGTCGGAATGAATTGGGTGTGGCCCATGGCGCCGGCCCAGGAGCCGGTCATTTCCTTGGCGGGCACGTCACCGTTCTGCAGGATCTTCAGCGCTGCGATCAACTGCTTCTTGGCAAACTTCGCACGCTTGGGATCGGCATAGGCAAGCGTCGCCAATGCGCGCGGCACATAATGAAGGCGCTCATCCTTAGCGAGAACTGCTCCGTAATTTGATTCCATCGACCAGATGGCGAGCAGAATCGATTTGTCGACGCCGAAGTGGCGCTGGATTACATCCAGCGTCTTGGCATGCTTGGCGGCCATCTTGCGACCGATTTCCACAGTGTAGGGATTGACGCGGGAATCGATGTAATCCCAGATTTTAGATGTGAATTCAGGCTGATAGGTTGCCTTTTCCAGCACGGTGGGATCAGGTTCGCTTACCCCAGAAAAGGCTTTCTGATAGGTTGCCTTACTGATGCCACTCTGGGCGGCAGTTTGGTAGAAGTCCGCGATCCATTTCTGGAACCGGGCATCCGCTTTTGCGTTATTGGGGGCCAGTCCGGTCGCGGTGGCGACAACGAGGGCGAGAGCAAGACCACGAAGGGAGTTTATATATTTCTGGGTCATCGGCAGTCGTATCCGTCATCTTCAGTTTTAGCCTGGGCGGTACGTCATGTCCGTCCTACGCCGAAATTACAGGAACGGAGTCAACAAATTCTTTACCATGCCCGGCCGGTCCAGTCACCATTTGCAAAACGGTAGCAATTCTATACTAGTTCAAATCGATGTAGCGTTTCGTTAAAAGCGGTATAGTCAAAACAGGAGGCCGGTGTGGCTCTGAATAAGAAAGTTCGTAAGGCAGTATTTCCAGTCGCAGGTCTGGGAACGCGGTTCCTTCCAGCCACTAAAGCGGTTCCAAAGGAAATGCTGACTGTCGTCGATAAACCAATCATTCAGTATGTTGTCGACGAAGCACTTGAAGCAGGCATTGAACATCTGGTTTTTGTTACTGGCCGTAACAAGCATGTCATCGAAGATTACTTCGATATTCATTTCGAACTTGAGCAGACGCTCAAGGAGCGCGCCAAGAAGGCGGAGATCACCCTGCTGCAGCAGCAGCTTCCCAAGGCAGGCACGGTGAGCTTTACCCGTCAGCAGGAGCCGCTCGGCCTCGGCCACGCCGTCTGGTGTGCCCGCGAGATCGTCGGCGACGAACCTTTCGCACTTCTTCTTCCCGACATGATCATGAAGGATCAAAAGGGTTGCATGAAGGGCATGATCGAACTTTATGAGCACAGCGGCGGCAACATCATTGCCGTTGAAGAGTGCGCTCCCGACCAGGCTCACAAGTACGGTATCGTCGGCGTTGGCGACGCCATCGGCGAAGGTTTCCGCATCACCGGCATGGTCGAAAAGCCGGCCAAGGGCACGGCGCCGTCCAATTTCTTCATCAACGGCCGCTACATCCTGCAGCCGGAAATCTTCAAGATCCTGGAAACCCAGGAACGTGGCGCCGGCAACGAAATCCAGCTCACCGACGGCATGCTGAAGCTGCTGAAGGAACAGGATTTCGCAGGCTACCACTTCAAGGGTGAGACTTACGACTGCGGTGCCAAGGATGGTTTCATCCTCGCCAATGTTGCCTTCGCTCTCGAGCGTGCGGACATTCGCCCGACAGTCGAAGACGGCTTCAAGAGCTTGCTCGCCCGCCTGAAATAAAGTTCATCAGCGCTTCACCTTGAGACCTACGCCGGCTCGCCATTTCTGCGAGTCGTCGCCTTCCTTGCGTGTCGTCAGCTCGTAGCCAAGCGTGCTGGTGAAGTCGAGGTAGCGGTTGATGTTCCAGACAAGACCTGTCGAGGCGGTGTAAACCGTCTCGTCGCTTATCGTACTGCCGCTCGGATAATCGCGCAGCGTCACGCCGCCGATAACAGTCGTTACCAGATTATCGCGCAACTGATGATCGACCGTTGTTGTCAACTGATGCGAGACATAGCCGCTTTCGCCCGCTGCGGTCGAAGGCTGGATGCTGGTTTGAAGGTTGATATTGACATTCGTCCCGCGGATCGGCGACCAGAGCAGGCTGGCATCGAGTGTTGCCGTATCGATCGATTTCAGCCTGTCATCATCGAAATCCGCCGTCGCATAACCGACCGCGACCTCGCCTTTGAGCTTTTCGCCCATGTCGACCTGAACGCCGCCCTTGGCGCCGTAGCTGTCCCCCGAACGCTGATAACCTGAGGAATCGGTGCGTTCATCATAATTGGTCTTGCCAACTGACGCTTCGATGAAGGGAATGAGTGCCGGCGAGAGTTCATAGCCGATGCGGCCTCGCACCGTTCCTGTCGTCTGGTTGCGGTCACTCATGGAGACTGTCGTGCCGTTCGAGAGCTCGGCATCGGAATAGATCGAGCGGGAAAGCGCAACGGCGGCGGTTCCACGCAAGATGCCGAAGTCGTGCTCGATAGACGCGCCGCCCGTAAATTCCTGCACATCGGATTGCTGATCGGCGTTGGTGATCGCATCCGGATCGTCCGTATCCTCGCGGTAGAAATTATAGCCGCCGGTGATGTGAGCGACGGTGTCATGCATCAGGTCCAACCGCAGATCGCCATTGATCTTGAAGGATGGCTGTTCTTCACCCTCGCCGCTGATGTTCTTCTGCCAGGCGCCCTCGGAGGTGACGGTTAATTGATGCCGGCTCCAGTCGGAAGTCAGCGTCGCGCCCATATCGGTTTCGAGGAAGCCGCGGCTCTTTTTCGTGCCACCGTCCTTCGTGGTCTCGGTGTTGATCGTTTGAGTGACGCTCGGGCGCAGTACAAAGCTGCCGAGGGGGATGCCGGGCGTCTGCTCGGTCGAGATACTTTCCGGCACCTTGCGTGCCGGTGTCTCGTCCAGGCGCGGTTCGCGGGTGTTCAGCCTGCGCATATCCTCGTCGAGGATCGAGCCGGTAATCTCGTCGTCGGGCCGCGGTGTCGGGGTGGGAGCAGTAGCTGTGTCCGAATCCCGATCCCGCACATTATTGGCAGGAGTAGTCGCGGTATCGCCCGTGTCGCCGAAATCCGGCGCCGAATTGTTCGTGGCTGCGCCCTGTGTGGCTGTCGTGCGGGAATTTACCGGGCTCGCCGATGCCTGTTGAGACGTCGTCTGCTGCGCGAAAGCATTGGGCGCGACCAACAGGCCGATAGCCGTGATGGAGACGGCACGGCTCATGGCGCGGAGCGGCGTCACACTGCTCGTCTGTTGTCCCTGGCCCATTCAATCCGCGCCTGAAATGCTTCGAAGTCTTACCCAAGCGTAAAGCCTTGTGGTTAACCATTCGTTGCCGCGCAGGCCGCGCGTTCACACATGGGAAACATTGTCGGGTGGACAGGTAAAGTGAAAAGGTCTAACGCATTGCCATGATCAGGAGAGCGGTAAAACTCGTCGAAAACAGTGTGCTGGAGTCGGGCAAGCGCACCGTCAGCATCGAAAGACGCGCCCTCGAGGCGCTGGAACGCGCTTTCGATGACGGGCTTGCCGGGCCCTTTACCCGTGCGATCGAGATGATCGGAGAGAATACCGGCCGCGTGATCGTGACCGGCGTCGGCAAGAGCGGCCATATCGGCACGAAGATCGCCGCCACCTTCGCTTCGACCGGCACGCCAGCCTTTTTCGTGCATGCGGCGGAAGCCAATCACGGCGATCTCGGCATGATCGCCGGCGACGATGTCGTGCTTGCGATCTCCAAGGGTGGCGAGAGCGCGGAACTGAAGAGCATCATTTCCTACACACGGCGTTTTTCCATTCCGCTGATTGCCATGACCTGCAGCCCGCAGTCCTCACTGGCGACGGCTGCGGATATCGCGCTGCTGATCCCCAATGAGGAAGAGGCCTGTCCCAACGGGCTGGCACCAACCACGTCGACGATGATGCAGCTTGCGCTCGGTGATGCGCTGGCGATCTCACTTCTGGATGCGCGTGGCTTCACGGCGACGGATTTCCATGTTTTCCATCCTGGTGGCAAGCTGGGTGCGAGCCTGATGCATGTTGCCGACATCATGCATACTGGCGACCGCCTGCCGCTGGTCGCGAAGGGCACGTCCGTGCCTGACGCGATCAAGGTACTGTCACACAAGCATTTCGGCTGCGTCGGCGTGCTGGATGCGGAGGGTCGGCTTTGCGGCATCGTCACCGATGGTGACATGTCCCGTAACCTCAGCCTCAATCTCGCGGAATTGACAGTCGACGACATCATGACGCGCGCGCCGAAGACGGTCAGGCCGACGGTACTGGCAACTGCAGCGCTGGCGCTGCTCGAGCAATACAAGATCGGCGCGCTTATCGTTATCGATGACGAGCAGCGCCCAGTCGGGCTCGTTCACTTTCACGATCTCTTGCGGATTGGTGTGGCCTGATCAGGTCGGTTCGACGGTCAGGTCGCGGCCGTTGCTCGAAACCACTTTGACCTGCGTTCCCGCCGGAAGATCCGGCCCCATGACCTGCCACGTCGTGTCATCGAGACGAATACGGCCGCGGCCTTCGCGGATCGGCTCGCGCAGTGTCGCAGTACGGCCAACGAGGCTCGCGCCTCGCTGATTGAGGAACGGCTCATCCGTTGTGGCGTTGCGCAGTGTCAGTCGCCGGCCGATAAGCGTGGCGACGACCGCGAGAATGGCGAAGAGGATCGCTTGAAGTTCCCAGACCCAGAAGGCGGCGTCCCAGAAGAGCAGTGACAGAACACCGACGGCAAGCGCGGCAAGCCCGATCCAAACCAGGAAGAAGCCGGGCACGATCATCTCGGCGGCAAGCAGCACGAGGCCTGCCACCCACCAGCTCCATGGCCCAAGTTCGCCGACGATCTTCGCCAGCATGGCTTATCGCTCCGGATTGGGATTGAATGGATTGGCCGGAGCCCGGCCGACCAACGGCGTGGAGCGTGCCGGATCTGCCCGCGGACGCGGCGGAGGTGGCGGAGACGGCGGATTGTTGCCTTCCCCAAAGACTTCCCGGGCAATCGCGCCGATGCCGCCAAGCGAGCCGAGAATGGAAGACGCTTCCATCGGCATCATAACGATCTTGGAATTGGGCGCCGAGCCGATCGAAGCAAGGGCATCGGTGTATTTCTGGGCAACGAAATAGTTGATTGCGTGGATGTCGCCGGCGGCGATCGCTTCCGAGACCATCTTCGTCGCCTTGGCTTCGGCTTCGGCCAAGCGTTCGCGGGCTTCGGCGTTGCGGAAGGCGGCTTCGCGCTGGCCTTCGGCCTGAAGGATGGCGGACTGCTTGGCGCCTTCGGCTCTCAGGATCTGCGCGTTGCGCGAACCTTCTGCTTCCAGCACCTGGGCACGCTTCTCGCGCTCGGCCTTCATCTGGCGGGCCATCGCGTCGACGAGGTCGCGCGGCGGCTGGATATCCTTGATCTCGACGCGGGTGACCTTGATGCCCCAAGGCTGCACGGCCTCGTCCACGACGCGCAGCAGCCGGTCGTTGATCGCATCGCGATTGGAGAGCAACTCATCGAGATCCATAGAGCCCATGACGGAGCGAATGTTGGTCATGGTGAGGTTCAGGATAGCATTTTCCAAGTTGGAGACCTGATAGGCGGCCTGAGCGGCATTCAGCACCTGGTAGAAGGATACGGCATCGGCCGAGACCGAGGCATTGTCCTTGGTAATCACCTCTTGGGTCGGCACGTTCAGCACCTGCTCCATCACGTTCATCCTGGCGCCGACGCGTTCGATGAAAGGGGTGATCAGGTTGAGGCCAGGTTCCAGCGTGCGCGTATAGCGGCCGAAACGCTCGATCGTATAACGGTAGCCCTGAGGAACCGTCTTGATGCCCGCAAAGAGCACCAGGATGACAAAAACCACCAATACGATCACGACGATATCGAAGCCGCTCAGCAGCATGTATTCCTCCCTAAGCCCACCTATCTGACGTGGTGAGTTAGCACGTTCTTTGCAAGGAAGGAATGACGGCCGCGCCTGTCAAATCAGGGTGATAGGCCTGCATCATCGAGGTCGCTCTTTGTGATGTAGCCGCCCATCAGGCATTTGGTGAGGAACGGCTGATCGTCCGGCTTCAGATTGCTGGTTTTGACATCGCGGAGGCGAAGCTGACATGCGACCTGACCGACGATGCCTTTGGGAGGGGCGTTGGCATAGACGCGCTGATAGCGCTCCCACGCGAGATAACCGCCAACTGCGATAACGACCAAGCAGGCAAGGACAAGCAATTTTCTGAAACCCGAAGTCATAAAATACGTCCAGATCAATAAAGCAGCAGGCCGCGAACCTGCGGGCCGCAGCCGCGCCTCTGGCGCGATTGCGATCATTCTCTAGATCTGGGGCACAGGGCGCTTTTAGCTATTGCGGGCGCCAGAAAATCTGGCGCCGCGTCGATCATGCCCAGCCGAGCAGCTCGCGGCGCACGACTTTTTCCAGCACCTGCATGCCGTCTTCACCATCGTTCAGGCAGGGAATATGCGCGAACTGCTCGCCGCCATTGTGCTTGAAAGAATGGGCAGCCTGTTCGGCAATCTCTTCGAGCGTCTCCAGACAGTCGGAAACGAAGCCGGGATTCATGACGGCAATGCGCTTGACGCCGTCCTGCGCCAACTTCTCGACGGTCTTGTCGGTATAGGGCTGCAACCATTCTTCCGGCCCGAAGCGGGACTGGAAGGTAACCATGAAGTTTTCCTTCGTGAGCCCCAGGCGCTCGCGCAGCAGGCGTCCGGTCTTCTGACACTGGCAGTAATAGGGATCGCCCTGTTGGAAATAGGAGAGCGGAATGCCGTGGAAGGAGGCGAGCAGTATCTCGGGCTTCCAGTCGAGGGTGGCAAGGTGCTGCTCGACGGATTTGGCGAGCGCTTCGATATAGGTCTCGTCGTCGTGATAGTCCGGCACCGTGCGCAATGCCGGCTGCCAGCGCATGGTGAGCAGTTTCTGGAAGGCCTTGTCGTTGACGGTCGCAGTGGTAGCTGCCGCATATTGCGGATAGAGCGGGAAGAGCAGAATGCGGTCGCAGCCTTCATCCTTCAGCGCTTCGATGCGCGAGGGAATCGACGGCGTACCATAGCGCATTGCCCAGTCGACCTTGACGTTTGGCAGATCCTTCAGCCGTTCGGCCATGAAATCCGATTGGTTGCGGGTATAGGTGCGCAGCCAGCTCTCGTTCAGATCCTTGTTCCAGATCGTCTCATAGGCCTTGCCCACCTTCTGCGGGCGCGTGTTGAGGACGATGCCGAACAGGATCGGATACCACTTCCAGGGCGACCATTCGATGACGCGCTTATCGGTCAGGAATTCGCGCAGATAGCGTCGCATGGACGTGTAATCGGTGCCGTCAGGCGTGCCGAGATTGACCAGCAGGACGCCGACCTTGCCGAATTTGACGGCGGGATGGTCCGCCGGGCGGAGTGTAGTATCTGTCATTCTGGCCCCAACGCGCTTTCGTGTCTCGCCGGCTCATACGCAGCCTGCCGATCACGGTTCACCCTATAAGAAGAAAAGCCGGCCCGGGGAACCCCGGACCGGCTCTGATGATCGGGACAAATCGTCTTACTTGGCTGGAACCTGGATTTCCTCGCCGATCCGCAGATGGTGGGGGTTGGGGTTGCCATTGGCTTCCGACAGTTTGCGCCACTCGGCACCCTCGCCGTAGAAGGTCTTGGCGAGATCCCAGAAGGTATCGCCGGCAACGATGACGTGGGTCGAGGGCGTGGCCGGTGTAGAGGCTGCCGGGGCAGGTTCAACTGCCGGAGCGGGAGCGGCGGGGGTCGGTGCTGCAGGCGCCGGGGTCGGTTCGGCAGATGGAGCCGGGGCCGCGGGGGCAGGGGCTGCAGGAGCCTGCTCTGCGGAGGGAGCAGGTGCCGCCTGCGCAATTTCAGTGATGCGGCCGTCCGTATAAGGCTTATAGGGCGAGTGTGCGGCAATATATTCGGCTGTCACGTCGGCCAGGTCCGGACCGTAGTCATAGGCATTCTGGCCGTCCTTGAAGGCGACATAGCCATCGCCGCCGGCGCGCATGAAGTTGTTGGTGGCGACGCTATAGGTCTTGGCGTTGTCGATCGGCACGAAATTGTCGCCGTCCTTGACCTGCACATCGCTGACGCGGCTGCCGACCGGCTTCGACTGGTCGAATGTGAATTTCAGACCGGCGACCTGCGGGAAACGGCCGGCCCCCTGGTCGATCTGGCTGACGCCGTTTTCGAGCGCCTTGACGATATCGGCACCGGTCAGCTGGAAGGTTGCGAGCGTATTCTGGAAGGGCAGTACGGTGATGACTTCGCCCTGGGTGACGTCGCCGCCATCGATGGAGGCACGCAGGCCGCCGCCGTTCTGGATGGCAATGGTGACGCCCTGGTTCTTGCTACGGTCAAGTATGGCATCAGCTACCAGATTGCCCATCGAGCATTCCTTGACGCGGCAGACCTTGCGGTCGCCTTCGATCGGGCCTTCGGAGGAGCCGATCACCTTCTTGCGGAGATCCTCTATCGGCTTTGCCAATTCGGCAATACGCGCTGCGACTGCAGAATCGGGTGTGAAAGAGGAATCGATCAGGATGGGATCGCCCTTGGCCTCCTTGACGACACCGTTATCGTCGAAATTCACGACGAGATCGCCGAGGTACTTGCTGTAGGAGGCTGCCTGCACCACCGGCACTTTATAGCCGCCGGGATTGTCGACCATTGTCGGGTAGGGACCTTCGGCTTTCGGATCGGTGTTCGACAGCAGGCTGTGCGAGTGGCCGCCGACGACCACGTCGACATCAGGGATCTTGGCGATCATGGCGAGGTCGCGCGGATAGCCGACATGGGTGAGCGCAATGATCTTGTTGACGCCTTCGCCCTTCAGTTTCTCGACCTCTGCCGTGATGCTCTTGACGTCATCGGCGATCGTCACGTTCGGGCCGGGCGAGGAGAGTTCGGGCGTGTCATTGGTGACGGCACCGACGATACCGATCTTCTGGCCGCTGACATCAAGCACGAGAGAAGGCTTGACGCGATCGCCAAGCTTGGAGGCAGCACTTGCCTTGACGTTGGCGGTGACGACGGGGAATTGCACCTTGTCGAGGAAGGTTGCGAGCCCATCCTCGCTGTCGTCGAATTCGTGATTGCCGACCGTCATGGCATCGAACTTCATGAGGTTCAGCATTTCGGCTTCAGCCGCGCCCTTGTAGGTCGTGTAGAACAGCGAGCCCTGGAAGTTGTCGCCGGCGTTGAGCAGCAGCACGTTCTTGCCCGTTAGAGCCTCACGGCGCTGGTCGATGGCGGTCTTCAGGCGGGCGGCGCCGCCGAAGCATTCATTCTTGCCTTCCTCCTCGGCCGAGCAGGTGGAGTCGAACTTGTTGATCGATTCAATGCGTGAATGGAAATCGTTGATATGAAGAATATTGAGTTCGTAATCCGCGAAAGCAGCGCCTGTGCTTAGCGCCAGCATGGACGCGGTCAAAAGACCGAAGCTGAAAGACTTCGTCATCCCTGTTCTCCTGATTAAAAGGGCGAAGATCCCCCTGATCCTCGCCAGTCCCTTCCATGGTCAGCCGGTGCGGTTTCCCGGCATGCGGATGTTCCATCAGACGATGCACCGCCGCAAGGGAAAGCTGGGCCAGGAGGGCCGCTTTCCAAGGGGGAACCGGGCAAAAAAGCCGACGGGTTATCCCACACATTCTCCGGCGGCGGCGTTTTGGTGGAGTTCGTGCATGGCCTCCGCAATATTCGGAACTGTGGCGAGCGCAATGATCAAGCAAAGCAGGGAAACGATGCGGTGAAAGCGCCGGCCGGCCCGATAGGCAAGGACTGCGCCTGCGCCGTAGATCAGGACTGCCGGCACGGCGAAGATCAGCACCTGCAGCGGCCCGTCGCAATCGGGGGCGGCGATACCTTGGGCACGATAGACATTAGCCGGTAAAATGACCGCAAGTGCGGCAAGGGGTGTTGCGAGCAACAGGGCGAGGTAACCAGCGAAAACCCGCATGGTGCTTAGCCTTCACCCCATCTGTTCTTTTCAGCTACGGCGAGTCAGGACGAACTGTGCGCCGGCATCCGAGGTGCAGTTCAGCTGGCTTGTCGAAACGAGTGCGCAGTTGACCTTCGACTGGGTGTTGCGAACCAGCGAGGTCATGTTGATTTCCACCAGCGTCGGCGAGGTATTGGTATAGGTGCCGGAGGCCAGAAGCTGGTTGCTGTCGGTCGTGCGCGTCGTGAAAGTGCCGGACTGGAAGGTGGAGACGATGCCGTTCGGATCGGCCCAGGTTCCTTCGACACCGGCACGAGCGGGTGCCGATGCAGTGGGAAGGGGGCGCGGGCCGGAGGAAACGCAGGCGGCAAGAGCTGCCGATGCAACCGCAAGAACGAGACCAGTTCTGATTTTCATAAGGCTTCTCCCGGCGAATCTAGGCGGAAACTATTCGCGAAGTTCGCGCAAAACATGGCGCGGGCCTTCCACGAAGGCAAGCCTTCGACGGACGTCGGCCAGCATTTAGACAGCAGGCGTTACAAAAATGCCCGCCTGACAGCGGGCATCTTCGAGAGCATTAAGGCAGGGCTCAGCGAACGAGGATGTTCTTGAACTGCCACGGATCCTTGGTGTCGATGTCTTCCGGGAACAGGCCCGGACGGCCATCGAGCGGGGTCCAGTCGGTGTAGTGGCCTTCGACCGGGCCGAGATAGGGCAACTGCACTTCGAGGCAGCGCTTGTAATCCATCTCGTCGGCTTCGACGATGCCGGCCTTCGGGTTTTCAAGAGCCCAGACCATGCCGGCGAGAACGGCAGAGGTTACCTGCAGGCCGGTTGCGTTCTGGTAGGGGGCGATGCGGCGGGTTTCTTCCAGCGACAGGCGCGAACCGTACCAGTAGGCATTCTTGTCGTGGCCGTAGAGCAGTACGCCGAGCTCGTCGATACCGTCGACAAGTTCGTTTTCGTCGAGAACGTGCAGGACCGGCTGCGCCTTGCCGCCGTTGCCGAACATCTCATGCAGCGAGAGAACTGCGTCGTTGGCAGGATGGTAGGCATAGTGGCAGGTCGGGCGATAGGTGACGTCGCCGTCCTTGTCCTTCACCGTGAAGAAGTCGGCGATCGAGATCGACTCGTTGTGGGTGACGAGGAAGCCGTATTGCGGGCCGGGCGTCGGGCACCAGGTGCGCACGCGGGTGTTGGCGCCGGGCTGTTCCAGGAAGATGGCGGCCTTGGAGCCTTTCTTGTGCTTCTTGGCGTTCTTCGGCATCCAGTTTTCGTGGGTGCCCCAGCCGAGTTCTGCCGGCTGCAGGCCTTCGGAGATGAAGCCTTCAACGGACCAAGTGTTCCAAAAGACGTTGAGCGGCTTCGGGTGGATGGTGCGCTGCGTGTCACGCTCGGCGATGTGGATGCCCTTGACGCCGACCTTCTTCATGAGCTTTGCCCATTCTTCGCGGTCGTCCTGGCCCGGCTCATCGAACTTGAGGCCCATATCGCGGGCAAGGTTCAGGAGCCCCTGCTTGACGAACCAGGAGACCATGCCCGGATTTGCGCCGCAGGTGGAAACGGCAGTGGTGCCGCCGGGGTTTTTGGCCTTTTCCTTGCGAACGGTTTCACGCAGAGCGTAGTTGGTGCGTTCCTCGTTCTTCATGTCCTTGTCGAAATAGAAGCCGAGCCAGGGCTCGACGACGGTATCGATATAGAGCACGTCAAGCTTGCGGCAGAGCTTGATGATGTCGAGCGACGAGGTGTCGACGGAGAGGTTGACGCAGAAGCCCTGGCCTTCGCCTTCGGTCAGGAGCGGCTTCAGCAGCTCCTTGTAGTTGTCCTTCGTCACATGCGCCTGGATGTGCTTGACGCCGTGCTTTTCCAGAATGTGGGCATCGTCCGTGCGCGGGTCGATGACAACCATCCGGCTCTTGTCGAACTTGAAGTGGCGCTCGATCAGGGGCAGCGTGCCGCGGCCGATGGAGCCAAAGCCGATCATGACGATCGGACCGGTAATTTCGCCATATACCGGATAGTTCTGTTCCGTCATTCTTTTCTCCTGTTGGAAGGGAAGGAAGGCCTTCAGCCTAAAGAATTCATGTGAAAATGCCGCGAAGCTCGCGAAGTGACCGGCTCTAATCACAAAATGGCGTCACAATAAAGAGTGTTCCCCTGCAAAGGTTAAATATCGGGGCTGCAAAGTGCCCGCAATTTCCGCACGAGTTCCGTCCGCTGCAGGGTCAGCCCTTTGTAGGCGGTCTGCTGGTCGTCGAGCGCTTCCAGTTGATCGGCAAAGCTGGCTGCGAGTTTCCGCGCCTGCGGATGCCGGGCAATGGCGGCGACCGGATCGGTATAGATGCGGATGGTGAAGAGAATGTCGCCCGAGACAGGCAGCTTGCGAAGGGTCTGGCGCTCGACGCGGACGAAACGCTCATCAAGCGTGAAGGCCTCGGCGTAAGGCGGCCGGCGATGTTTCGAGATGGGAAGGAAGAGATCATCAGTGGTGTTGACCGACCAGTTCAGCCGCTCGACCGGCTGGGCGCTCTGCAGGCCGTCGAAGATGCGGGCAATCAGTGTGGCATTGCGCGTGCCTTCGCCGAAGCCCGGCACATCCGCATGGATCTCGTGCATCGGCCGACCGAATTTCTCATGTAGCGACCACGAGGAGGGAAAGGCGACATGGGCGGCAACGAGATGCCAGCCATCGGCCTTGCGGCGCATCAGAACGAGATCATCCTGGATGAGTGAACCGGCCTTGAAGAGAGGCGGCAGATCGGAAGTATCCCGCCGGAGCATCGCCGGATGCCGATCGGCAAGGTGAGCGAGGAGAACATCCAGTGCCTCCTGCTGGGCTGCTTCCGTCCCATCCTCTGCAACGAAGATGTCATCGAGGCGCTCGACCGCCAGCCGCGCCTTTTCCTCGAGGTAGCGGTTGAGATCGTCGTCGGGTTCGATCCAGCGAGCGGGATCGAACGGCATCAGACCGATCGTGAAGGGCCGAGCCGAGCCGTCATAGGGTGTATAGGTGGGGGGCGTGTAGGTCGGATGTTTCATCGCCGCTCCTTTTTGAGCCTGACGATTTGCCGGGTGCGGTTTGTAACTCAGCGCTTCAGAGCCTCCAACCCTTCCGTCACCGTCGTAAGCGCGACTTCTGTGATGTCATATTCGGCAACGCCATGGATGGTGAACGGGTCGGCTGCGACATAGGCTTCAATCTGGGCACGGTCGCCGACGGCGAGAACGACTCCGCCGGTGCGTGGTACCTTCCGGCCGGAAGCGAGGAACCAGCCCTTCGCATATCCTTCCTTCACCCAGGCCATATGCGGCTCCATGTGCTTGTCGGCCTCTTCGTTGGGCTTCACATAGGTCAGGGAGAGGATCAGCATTGGTCAGTCCTTTTGCAGCGCAGCGCGGATCAGGCCGCGCAGCGAATTTCCAACGTAAAGTGTACCCTTGTCCAGATCATCGAGCGTGATGCGACCAACGCGGGCCTTTCGTTGGCAGATGAGCTCGGTGCGCAGCACGCCGGCGAGCAGGCCGCAGGAGATCGGCGATGTCCTGAGAATGCCGGAGCCGTCATCAAGGAAGACGGAAGTGATCGTTCCCTCGCAGACGTCTTGTCGCTCGTTGAGCAAGATGACTTCATCCGCCTGTTGCTGCGGGAACTCGGCGCGCGCCGCTTCATACACAGTCCGGCATGTGGTCTTGATACGCAGTAGCTTGTCACTGGAATCGAGACGCGTGCTGGCGATACGGAGTTTCCAGACCGTGTCTTGCGGCAGCGGCGTGAAGGGCGCGGTGGTAATGTCGATCCGGCCCTGGCCGTCGAAAGTCAGCCTGACACGGCGCGGCTCCTTGTCATCCCTTACCGCATCTTCCAGCTTCGCGACCACATCCATCGGTTCGGGAAAACCAATGCGGCGGGCGGAGCGGGAGAGGCGGGCGAGATGAAGGCGCAGGCGAACGAACCCTTCGTCCGGTTGCCAGCGCAGGGTTTCGATCAGCGAAAAATCCGTCATCGGGCAATCCATTGGTCGCCGACGGCAAAGCGGGCCTTAAGCAGGCATTCCTCATATTCGGCTTCATCAGTGGAATCGAAGACGATGCCGCCGCCGACATTGAAGACTGCTTTGCCGCCGTCGAAGAGCGTCATGGTGCGTATGGCAACGGAGAAGCGCATCGCGCCGTTGGGCGTGATCATGCCGATTGCACCGCAATAGGCATCGCGCGGACCGTCCTCGAGGTCGTGGAGGATTTCCATGGCGCGGATCTTCGGCGCGCCGGTAATCGAGCCGCAGGGAAAAAGGGCGGCGAAGATGTCGCGGATGGAAAGATCGGGCAGGAGCTTCGCCTGGACGTGGCTAACCATCTGGTGGACAGTCGGATAGGTCTCGATTTCGAAGAGTTTTGGAACGTCGAGCGTGCCGACCTCGGTGATGCGCGAGATATCGTTGCGCAAGAGGTCGACGATCATGCGGTTCTCCGCTTGCGTCTTGATGTCGGCCTTCATGGCTTCGACGATTCCAGCATCGTCGGCCGGTGTCGCGCCGCGTTTGGCCGTACCCTTCATCGGATGCGTCTCGATCCAGCCATCTTCGTCAGTGCGGAAAAACAGTTCCGGTGAGCGGGAAAGAATGATGGGGCCGCCGAGATCGGCAAACGCGCCGTACTTGACGGGCTGGCGGTCGATCAGCGACCAGAAGGCGGCCAGCGGGTCGCCGCTCCAACGGGCTTCGATCGGCATCGTCAGGTTGGCCTGATAGATATCGCCGAGGCGCAGATGCCTGTGGAGGCGGTCGAAACGCTCTTTATATATATCGAAATTCCAGCCGGCCTTCGGTGCCGTCAGGAATTCCTCGTTTTCGCGGCGCTGCCGTGGCCTTGCGAGAGGATGATCGTCCGGTTGCGGCGCGTCGAAGACACCGAACAGCAGCAGCGGTGTCTCGCGGTTCTCTTGCGCGAAGGGAGCAAGCTTTTCTTCGAAGAGATGACCGGCCTCATAAGCGATGTAGCCGGCAAGCCACTTGCCGGCCTGTCGCGCCTCTTCCATCCGCGTGAGTGCCGGCAGGAATTCCGCCTTCGTGCGGGCGATGATCGTGCTTACCGGGCCGGCGAAGAGCATGACTTCGCCGGTCGTGTCGTCCCGGAACAGGATGAAGGGTTCGGACGCTGCCATTGCCTTTCCAGCGAAGCTGCGAGTTTCGGCGGTCTTATGCCTTGTCCAGTGCCTCGAGTTCGTCGATCAGGCCTTCAATCATCGACAGGCCCTTGCTCCAGAAGGAAGGATCGGTTGCATCCAGGCCAAACGGCTTCAGCAGTTCGGAATGATGCTTGGTGCCGCCAGCCTTCAACATCTCGAAATACTTGTCCTGAAAGCCCTTCTCGGCTTTCTGATAGACGGCATAGAGCGAGTTCACCAGGCAGTCGCCGAAAGCATAGGCGTAAACATAGAAGGGCGAATGGATGAAGTGGGGGATATAGGCCCAGTAGGTCTCATAACCCTCGGAAATCCTGATCGCCGGGCCAAGGCTTTCGGACTGGACGGAAAGCCAAAGTTCGCCGATGTCGTCGGCGGTCAGTTCGCCGGCCTTGCGGGCGGTATGAACCTTGCGTTCGAACTCGTAGAAGGCGATCTGGCGCACGACCGTATTGATCATGTCCTCGACCTTCTGGGCAAGCATGGCCTTGCGTTCGCGCTTGTCGGTCGTCCGGTTGAGCAGCGCGCGGAAGGTCAGCATCTCGCCGAAGACGGAAGCTGTTTCGGCAAGTGTCAGCGGTGTCTGGCACATGAGGGCGCCTTGCGCGCCGGCAAGAACCTGATGAACGCCGTGGCCGAGCTCATGGGCGAGCGTCATCACATCGCGTGGTTTGCCCATGTAATTGACGAGCACATAGGGATGGGCCGATGGAACGGTTGGATGCGCAAAAGCGCCGGGCGCCTTGCCGGGGCGCACGGGGGCGTCGATCCACTGTTCGTCAAAGAAGCGCTTGGCGATTTCAGCCATTTCCGGCGCGAAATTGCCATAGGCGGACAGCACCGTGTCCCTGGCTTCAGTCCAGGAAATGATGGCACCAGAGGTTTCCGGAAGCGGCGCATTGCGATCCCAGAAATTCATCTGCTCCATGCCGAGCCATTTCGCCTTCATCTTGTAATAGCGATGCGAAAGACGCGGATAGGCTTCCTTCACCGCCGCAGCAAGTGCATCGACCACTTCGCGCTCGACGCGGTTCGCCAGATGGCGGCTGTCGGCAATGTCTTCGAAGCTGCGCCAGCGATCGGAGATATCCTTGTCCTTGGCGAGCGTATTGGTGATGAGCGTAAAGATGCGGATGTTGGTCTTGAAGGTTTCCGCGAGCGCCATTGCCGCCTTGCGGCGCACGTCCGGATCCTTTTCCTGCAGCATGTTCAATGCCACTTCGAGCGGTAGCTTCTCGCCGTCGATCTCGAAGCGCAGCTCCGCCATCGTCTCATCGAAGAGACGGTTGAAGGCGGCAGCGGATGTCATCGACTTTTCGAGGAAGAGCTGCTCGAGCTGATCTTCGAGCTGGTAGGGCTTGTCCTTGCGCAGGTCGACCAGCCAGGGGCGGTAATGGCCGGCAAGCGGATCGTTCGCCATGCAGGCATCGATCACTGGATCGTCGATACGGTTGAGTTCGAGAGCGAAGAACAACAGACGGCCGGAATAGTCGGTAAGCTTGGCCTGGACATCGCCATAGAGCTTGCCGTTTGCCGGGTTGGACGTATCCGAGAAATAGGTAAGACCGGCGAAAGAGCCGAGGCGGCCCATGATATCGTCGAGCGCCTCATATTCCTTCAGCGCCTGGCCGATGCCTTCCTCGCCGTTCTTCGCGGCTGCTTCGGCAAGTTTGCCCTTCCATTTGTCTTCGAAAGCGGAAGCGGCCTTGCCGGCCTTTTCCATATCGGCGACGAAGGCGGTGGAGGTGGCCGAGGGGTAGAGATCCTGCAGCCGCCAGGAAGGAAGGTCGCCCAGAGCCGGATCTGATGCTGCAGCGGGAGCCGTTGCCGAAAGGTGAAGATCGGCATGCGCAAGCATATGTCTCATGGGGCGGTTCCTCTTCCTCTTTTATGACAGGTCTGACTGTCTAAGCGTCGTAACGCCTGTCAGCAAGGGTTTTTCAGCACGAAAAAGGCCCTGTTACGGCACGAAAACGGCCTGTCGTAATCGTTAAAATGCAATTGTTTCTCAAAACTGGATGTTCAAGCCTTTCTGTCAGAGTGCGCTCTATGGTTTCGCATGAAGTGAGGCGACAATGACCGGTTACAATGAGCTCAAAGGGGCAGGGCAGATCCTTGTGGTCGAGGACGATCCCGTGCAGCGCCGTCTGCTCAAGAACGCGATCGAGCGTAGCGGCCATGTGGTGCATCAGGCCGAAAACGGCCGCATCGGGCTGGAGATGGTGAAGCGCGATCCCGGCCTTTTCAATGTCATCGTGCTCGATTTGATGATGCCGGAAATGACCGGCCTCGAATTTCTCGAAGCACTGCATGATTTCGGCACCCAGATTCCTGTTATCGTCCAGACGGGACAGGGCGGCATCGAAACGGTCGTGCAGGCCATGCGCGCTGGCGCCTTCGATTTCGTCGTCAAGCCGGTTTCTCCGGAGCGCATCAATACGTCTATCTCCAATGCCATGAAGCTCGACCAGCGTGAGGTGAAGGCCCGTACCGGCCGCCGTTCACGCTCGGGTTCCGTCGGCTTCGACGACATCGTTTCGGCAAGCCCGGCGATGATCCGCGTCATCGATCTGGCGCAGCGCGCCTCGCAGTCCAATATCCCGGTCGTCCTCGAAGGCGAATCGGGTGTCGGCAAGGAGTTGGTGGCGCGCGCCATCCAGTCAGGGGGCGATCGGGCCACCAAGCCGTTCGTGACGGTCAATTGCGGCGCCATTCCGCACAATCTCGTCGAAAGCATCCTCTTCGGTCACGAAAAGGGTGCGTTTACCGGCGCGACCGAAAAGCATATCGGCAAGTTCATGGAAGCCGATGGCGGCACCATCTTCCTCGACGAGATCGGCGACCTCCCGCTCGAAGTGCAGGTGAAGCTGCTGCGCGCCGTTCAACAGGGCGAGATCGAGACCGTCGGTGCGCGCACTGCGCACAAGGTCAATGTTCGCCTCATCTCGGCGACGAACAAGGATCTGATCGAAGAGGTCAAGAACGGCCACTTCCGCGAAGACCTCTACTATCGCCTGAACGTCTTCCCGATCACTATTCCGGCGTTGCGCAAGCGCAAGGAAGACATTCCGCATCTGGTGCGCGTCTTTGCCGACCGCTTCTCCAGCGAGCAGAAGAACGGCCGCCGCATGACGGTCAATGCCGGTGCGCTGGCATTGCTGACTGCCTATGACTGGCCGGGCAATATCCGCCAGCTCGAAAACGCGATCTTCCGCGCCGTCGTGCTTGCTGAAGGTCCGGAGCTGACTGAGGCGGACTTCCCGCAGATCGCTGCGCAGCTTCCGAACTACGAGGTCGTTGATCATCTGGCGCTCGTTGCCAACAATTCGCACCTCGATCCGGACGCGGAATTCCCCGAGGACTATCAGGCGGAATCCGTCGCCGAGACGATACGCCGCGGGGCCGAGGCTTCCGACAACGCGATATCGAGCGTCAATCAGTCTGGTGATGTTCGGCGTCTCGCCGATGTCGAGGAAGAACTGATTCGTTTTGCCTTGAAATTCTACCGAGGGCAAATGAGTCAAGTGGCAAGAAAGCTAGGTATCGGGCGATCCACACTTTATAGAAAGCTCAAGGATTACGGTATCGACCCCGATAATCCTCAGAAAGATGCGGCGTAAGGGCCTTTTTATTAAGAATAAGGCAACCACGTTTCGTTACCGTCCATAAACCACTTGTTAGCGGCTCGTTCACTCTATAAAGAAAAGGTTGATCATGTGTGGCATTTTTGCCATCGTGTGACCGCAATTGACAGCCATTTGAGACAGCATTGGACATTGACTGTCTGACGGGGATCGAGTTGCCGAATCTGAATGGGAATACCAAGCTTTCGCGCTTGAGTTGGCGCTTGTCGTGCGCCAAGATTGGCGGAAAGGCAATTAGGACGGCAGCGGCCGCCCTCATTGCACTCGCGGTTTCCTCACCGGTATTCGTTAGCACGCCGTCTCAGGCAGCGGGGGACACCCGCAGCCTGAAGCTCTATTTCATTCATACCGGCGAAAAGGCCGTCATCACCTATAAGCGAAACGGCAGGTTCGACCCCAAGGGTCTTGAGCAGCTCAACCGTTTTCTGCGTGACTGGCGCAAGAATCAGCCGACGAAGATGGATCCGCGCCTCTTCGACCTCATCTGGGAAGTCTACCGCCAGTCCGGCTCCAGGGATTACATCAACGTCGTCTGCGGTTTCCGCTCGCCGGCTACCAACGAGATGCTGCGCGGTCGTTCGCGCAAGTCCGGTGTCGCCGAAAAGAGCCAGCATATGCTCGGCAAGGCGATGGACTTCTTCATTCCGGACGTGAAGCTCGCCACGCTGCGCGGTATCGGCATGAAGATGCAGGTCGGCGGCGTCGGTTTCTACCCGAAGTCCGGTTCGCCCTTCGTGCATATGGATGTTGGCGGCGTTCGCGCCTGGCCGCGCATGAGCCGCGACGAGCTGGTCAGGCTCTTCCCTGACGGCAATACCATTCATATTCCCGCCGATGGCAAGCCGCTGCCGGGCTACCAGCAGGCAATGGCCGATTACAAGCGCCGCATGGCGAACGGCAGCCAGATCATGATGGCCAGCGCCGGCGCTTCAGTTTCCGATGACGAACCTCGCAAGCAGAAGACGCTGTTTGCCTACCTCTTTGGCGGTGGCGCCGACGAGGAAGAGGATAATTCCGAGGATAGCACACCGGTTGCTGTCGCAAAGGCAACGCCGCCGAAGGCTGAGGCTGTCCCGGCAGCTGATGAACCTCAGCCGCAGACCGAAGTTGCAAGCGTCAATGCACCGGTGCCGCAGGTTCGCCCGGCCTTTAGCAATCAGCTTGCCGGCAACGAGGTTGCCAATGCCCTGGTGCCGCCATCTGCAGGCAACGCCGCCCAGCAGGCCCTTGCTGCCATGCCGGCTGGCCAGCCGCAGGAACCTGAGCATTTTGCCGATCTCAGTGGTTACAGCATTCCGGTTCCGTCGCTCCTCGGGCAGCGTCGTGCCCCGGGTGATGCCGAACTTGCCTCTGTTGATCCGGGCCTGATGTCGACGAGCGTTCCGACCCCAGCCGAACGTCCGGCCGTTGCCGAAAACCTGCTTGCTGCGCAGAATGCCGATCCTGACGCAGGTGAAGACGAAGCTGATCAGGATACGCTTTCGCCCGCCATGGCGGCAGCACTTGCAAAGCAGCAGGATCAGAGCGGTGGCGTTGATGTCGCTATGAACGCACCTTCTGAGCCGCAGACCGTGGAGCAGGCAATCAACGCCGCCGCGCCGAAGAACCCGTCGGCACTCGACAAGCCGCCGCTGCAGCTTGCAGCACTTGCCCCGATGACGAAGTCCGCAAGCTTTGCTGCTCCTCCCGTGGCGCCGAAGCCTGTCGCCGTCAACAGCCCGGTCGCGCAGGGCTTGCCCACAAAGGGTGGTCGTCCGACGAAGCAGGAAGCGGAAGTTGCCGACGAAAGCCGCCAGACGGTTCGTACAGAGCCGAAGCTGACGCAGAAGATGATCTCACAGTGGGCTCTTACCAATGCCCGCCTGGAAATGGCGTCCAAGAAGGTGCAGGCACCGCGCTTCGTCAGCCAGGAGCTGCGCGCCCAGCCAACCTCGGTTTATGCCGAAGGCTTCCAGAAGACTGCTTCGATCGACCCAGGTCGCTTCAGCGGCACCGCCGTCAATTTCATGGAAGTGCGCAAGTTCAACACGCGCTGATCCATCCAGATTTCGAGTAAGCAAAAGCCGCTGGATCGTCTCCGGCGGCTTTCGTTTTAGGGGCAGCGGCAGGGCGAAAATGCGCTGGCCTTTGACGGCGTCAAAAGAAAAGCCGCCATGAAGGCGGCTCTCTGAAAATATGGCTGGATGGTCCTCAGCCTTCCGGCGGGGATTCGATCATGCCGAGGGCATGCAGGTAGGTATCGAGGATCGCATCCTCTTCCATGCGCTCCTGCTCGTCCTTCTTGCGCAGCGCAACGACCTTCTTGAGGATCTTGGTGTCGAAGCCCATGCCCTTGGCTTCGCCATAGACGTCCTTGATGTCGTCGGCGATGGTCTTCTTTTCTTCTTCCAGGCGTTCAATGCGCTCGACAAAAGCGCGAAGCTGATCGCGGGCGACGCCATGTGCATCAGACATCGTGTTCTCCTGATTTCGGGATATGCATTCGGGTTGCCAGTGACTGCCGCGAAGTGCCGCCAGCGTCAAGACGATTTGAGAGCGGGTGGACTATTTGTGCGGGTTGTTCACCTCAAAAGCTGCCTTTTGCACAGGCGATGCTTCCGTCTGGTGGATGTTCTTCCAGTCTTCGTAGGGCATGCCGTAGACGATCTCGCGCGATTCGTCCTTTGTTATAGGAACGCCTTCGGCTTCCGCAGCTTCGCGGTACCAGTTGGACAGGCAGTTGCGGCAAAAGCCGGCGAGATTCATCAGATCGATGTTCTGCACGTCGGTTCGTTCCCGAAGATGCGCAACGAGCCGGCGGAAGGCGGCTGCCTCGAACTCCGTCTGCTGTTTTTTGCTGAGCGTGGTCATGGGTCAAGTCCTTCTCAATAGGGGCCGGTTCGCGAAGTGTGCACGCTGTATGCATGCAGAGCCGGATCGGCGTTCATCTCCGCAAAGACGGGTGCCAGGCGCGCCGCCCATTCCTCGATACCGGCCTCGTTGCCGATGAGGTCCTGGCGTATTTCCAGAAGTGCGTGCGGGATGCCCGTCATCATGCAATGACGATACATGGTGTCACCCTTCAGGGCGCCATCATAGGGTTCGTTGTCCCCGACGACGAGATCAGGATCGACCCGCAGTCTTTCAAGCAATGGTGCGACGGCGCGGTGGTCGCTGTCCCAGAGCACCGCCGCATGCCAGGGGCGGGGAACGCTCTTCCAGGCAGGTGTAAAGGAGTGGAGGGAGAGGACCAGCGGCGCTTTGCCGGTCGCGTTCGCCACCCTGTCGATCGTCTCCGACACGGCATTGTGATAGGGTCTGTGGAAGGTTTCGATCCGGTAGTTCCATTCCTCCTCAGTAATCGGATGGTTTCCGGGGATGATGGCGCCGTCGGAGATTTTCATGATCAGCGTCGGGTCGTCCTCGCCTCTGTTCGGATCGATCAGCAGGCGGGAAAAACCGCCGAGCACGCCCGGTACGTCCAGTTTTGCACACAGCTTGCGCGCCAGGCCCTGAATGCCGATGTCATAGGCAATGTGCCTGGAGAAAGCACTTTCCGGCAGGCCGAGCCGGCCATATCGTTCGGGCAGACGGTTCATGGCATGATCGCCGAGGATCACCATGCCTTTGTCATGTTGGCCAGATAGGATTTCGAAGGATTGGAAGTGATCCATAAGGAAATTGCCAATTGTCATTTCGCGTATTCGCCCAGTGATTGCATGCGCCTTCGGCCGGTTCAAGCGCGATGGGCAGACCAACGCGACAAGATGCGCTCGATCGGTGGTTATGAAAGGAAATATAATCGATTAGCATTGCGTTGACTTTCGCCTGATGGCGGCGCAAGAAGACACGGATAACGAATAACCGTGGAGCTATTTGGGAGCCGTGTTGATCCAAGCCGCGCCAAGTTTCCTCACGCGGTCCGGGCCGCTTGCCCGTCTCGCATTGTTCGCTCTTGCAGCCGTCTCGCCGTTCTTCATTGCCGATGCCGCGCGTGCGGATTTCCGTGTATGCAACGGTACGCAAAATCTGGTTGGCGTTGCGATCGGATATAGAGCGAAGGACGGCTGGGTTACGGAGGGTTGGTGGCAGGTGCCGGCAACGACCTGCGCCACGCTGATCGAGGGAGAGTTGCAGTCGCGTTATTATTACCTCTACGCAGAAGACGCCGCCCGGGGAGGCCGATGGACGGGTGACGTGCAGATGTGCGTGGCGGAAAACGAATTCAAGATCACGGGTGTGCAGGACTGCTATGCCCGGGGTTATCAGAAAATGGGATTCAAGGAATATGATACGGGCCGCCAGGGAAGCTGGATGGTTCAACTCTCCGACACCCCAGGGACGCAAGAAAGCCAGAATTGATGAAGCGTAACCGCAAAGTTAAAATCCTCGCCACCCTCGGCCCCGCCTCCTCCGAGGAGTCGATGATCGAGAAGCTGCACCAGGCGGGTGCGGATATCTTCCGCATCAACATGAGCCATGCGAGCCATGACGTGATGCGCACGCTCGTGCAGCGCATTCGCGCCGTCGAAGCCCGCTCGGGCCGGCCGATCGGCATTCTGGCCGACCTGCAGGGTCCCAAGCTTCGCGTCGGCAAGTTCACCGATGTGAAGGTCGAGCTGAAGCCTGGCCAGACCTTTACGCTGGATAATAACGACACCCCCGGCGACAACACCCGCGTTTACCTGCCGCATCCTGAAATTCTCGAAGCCGTTCAGCCGGGCCATCGCCTGCTGATCGATGATGGGAAGCTCGCTCTGCGCGCAGAAAAGTGCGACGGCAAGAGCATCGTCACGACCGTTATCGCCGGTACCAGCATTTCCGACCGCAAGGGTGTCAGCCTGCCGGATACACTGCTTGGCGTCGGCGCGCTGACGGACAAGGACCGTGCCGACCTCGATGCGGTTCTGGCGACCGACGATGTCGACTGGGTGGCGCTCTCCTTCGTGCAGCGCCCGGATGACCTTGCCGAAGTGCGCAAGATCGCCCGCGGACGCGTCGGCCTGATGTCGAAGATCGAGAAGCCGCAGGCTCTGGAACGTATCGAGGAAATCATCGAACTTTCCGACGCGCTGATGGTCGCCCGCGGCGACCTCGGTGTCGAAATGCCGCTCGAAGCTGTTCCGGGTATTCAGAAGCAACTTATCCGCGCTTGCCGCCGTTCGGGCAAGCCTGTCATCGTCGCCACGCAGATGCTGGAATCGATGATCTCCTCGCCGGTTCCGACCCGCGCCGAAGTATCTGATGTTTCCATCGCTGTCTTCGAAGGCGCTGACGCAATCATGCTGTCGGCCGAATCGGCTTCCGGCACCTATCCGGTCGAAGCCGTTTCGATGATGGCCTCGATTGCAAGCACGGTGGAGAAGGATCCGCACTATCCGGGCATCATCTATGCGCAGCGCGCCCAGCCGGAAGCAACCGGCGCCGACGCCATCTCGCTTGCTGCCCGCCAGATCGCCGAGACGCTGAAGCTGTCGGCCATCGTCTGTTATACTTCTTCCGGCACGACCGGCCTGCGCGCCTCGCGCGAGCGTCCGCAGGTGCCGATCATCGCTCTGTCGCCGATCATCAAGACGGCGCGCCGTCTGTCGGTCGTCTGGGGCATGCATTGCGTCGTCACGCATGACGCGACCGACCTCGACGACATGGTCAACCGCGCCTGCCGCATCGTAGCCGCAGAAGGTTTCGGCAAGCCCGGTGATCGCATCATCATCTCTGCAGGCGTGCCGCTCGGTACGCCGGGCGCGACCAACATGCTGCGCATCGCCTATATCGGCTCCGACGGCCAGAGCGGCATCTGATTGCTTTCAGGCCTGAAAATACAAAGCGCTCCTCGAAAGAGGGGCGCTTTTTCTTTTTGATTCTGCCTTTGATACTCTTAGCCGCAGGAGAGGTGACCGACGCGATAAATCTGATCGGTGCCTGACGCGGGCAGGGCTTCCGCACTGAGGCCAAAGCGGACCATCGTCCAGTCATGCGGATCAAAGGCGGTAATGCGGGCGAGCAGATGTTTGCCGCCGGCTTCCTGCTTTGCCAGGTCAACCTCTTGCAGCCGTAAGTCGGGCAGAGAGACATGCGGTTCGATAGGGAGATGTTCGCTGTAAGCAAAGCCGGCGCCGGCGAGATCCGGTGAGACATGCGCATGCCAGACGATCCAATGGCGAATGCGCGGCCGGCCGAAGGCGTCTGTCAGCGCGGCAAAGCCGGGGGCGCAGATGAAATTGCTGGCGCCTTCCGGCTGATCCCAGAGATAAAAGGGCGAATACAGATTTTCCCGGCTGCCGAATTCACCTCGGCGTGCGCTCAAAAATGCCTTGAAACCGAGATGCAGGAAGCCATCCATCGCCGGCCCTTTGTCGCGGATGCGGCGATCAATGATCTCCATGTCGTAATCGGCAGGCAAGGTGAAGGAATATTGCATGGCTATCATGGCTTTGTCTTCTCTCTGTCAGACCAGTCGACGAAGCGTCCCTTCTCAAAACCCTGGATGCTGAGATAGCTGAAAGGGCTGTGAGCTGTTGCCCCGTGCCAGTGAAGCTCGTCCGGCGCGAACCATATTGCATCGCCGGTTCTGACTTCCTCGACTGGTTCACCCTTCCGCTGCACGAGACCGACGCCGGAGAGGACATAAAGAAGCTGGCCGCGCGGATGCGTATGCCAGTGTGTCACGGTACCGGGATCGAGGGTTGCGCGCATGGCGGTGTTCTCGCCATCGATCTCACTGTCGAGCAGCATCTCGACCCAGAAGGGCGCATTCGAAATGCCTTCAGGAGAACGGACGGCACTGCCGGGACGGCGGATCGTCATTATCCTCGGATTGGCCGTGCTCATGCCGGAACTCCCCTGGCGCGCGCCTCCCATCCGGGTTCGGCCATTTGTGCCAGGCCGTCGCCGAAGGACCATTCGTCCGGTTCGCTGGTCGAGATGACGATCATCACGTCTTCGGGGCGCAAGCCGGGCAATTGTTGGAGCAATTCGGCGGCTCGGCGGAAGAAAGCCTTGCGCATTTCCGTCGTGCGCGGTTTGCCGGTCGTGATCGAAATCAACACGAAATCATCCGAGCGCGGACCGGAAAGGTAATTGCGATCGAAGATCAGTTCGCCCGGCTCATGCTGGTGGATGATCTGGAAGCGGTCGGCCGGCGGCACATTGAAGGTTTCCACCATGGCCTTGTGAAGGCTGTCCGAGAGAGCACGCAGATAGTCCGGTGACTTGCCCTTCAGAAGGGAGATGCGAGCGAATGGCATTGGATGCCTCCTTGTTCTTTGTCTTGACAGGAGAAGCATGCCACGACACGATGATGCGGAAAATCAGAATTTTATGGATTAATCATCCTGAAAATCGAGATCGTGAAATGAGACGGATTACATTCGACCTCGATGTGCTGAGGACATTCGCGACCGGCATGGATCTCGGCAATTTCGCCAGGGCGGCGGATCGTCTGGGGCGCTCGACCTCGGCGGTCAGCGCACAGCTCAAGAAGCTGGAGGAGCAGGCTGGTACGCCGATTTTCCGCAAATCCGGGCGCGGGTTGGCGTTGACGGAAGCCGGAGAGACGATGCTTGCCTACGCCCGGCGATTGCTCGATCTGAACGACGAGGCGGTCACTGCAGTGCAGAGTGTCGAGTTGGAAGGCTGGGTGCGGCTCGGCCTGCAGGAGGACTTCGGCGAGAACTTGCTGCCTGAAGTGCTCGGACGCTTCGCACGAGCGCATCCGAAGGTGCGGATCGAAGCGCGTGTGGTGCGCAATGCCGAGCTTCTGGAACGGGTGACGACAGGCAAGCTCGATCTTGCGCTCGCCTGGAGCTCCGGCACTTTGACCGCGCATTGCGAGCATATTGCCGACGTGCCGATGCGCTGGATCGGCCCGGCGAATGGCTTGCCAGCATGGGCGGCTGGAAGCGGCGAGCCGATGCCACTTGCCTCGCTCGAAGCGCCCTGCCTGCTGAGGAACGCCGCGACGAAGGTGCTGGACGAGGCCGGCATCTCCTGGCGCCTGTCCTTTGTCAGCCCGAGCCTCGGTGGCCTCTGGGCGGCGACTGCCGCGGGATTAGGCATTACGGTGCGCACGCCCATCGGGCTGCCCGCCAAGGTGCGGACGCTGGCGCCCGGCGAAGCGGGCCTGCCGAAACTGCCGAAACTGGGGTTGGTTCTGCACCGCGCGGAGGCGGAGCCGGATGCTGCAACGGCTCGATTGGCGGAGTTGGTGCTACAATCCGTGCACGACGCAGTACGGGATGTTTCCGTACCCTCCGATCAGGAGAAGGGATTGAGGCGGGTCGGGTGAGGCGTTGACCCTGCCTGCGGAAGCCGCTAGGTTTTCTTTGCTATGAAAATGATCACTCTCAACATCGCTACGGTCTTCTTCTTGAGCCTCTAAGGCTCTGCCAATGGCAAAAAGAGATGCGGCCGCTTCACCAGCCGGTTGGCTGGGGTGTTGCCGTGGACTGTAACCACCCTGCGTCAGGCGAATGAATGGTGCCGGCAGGGTCTGGCGATAGAGAGATTTTTCATGACATCCACCGATTACCCGCCGGCGCTCAGCGCGGCGCAGATCGAGCAATTCATCGAGGACGGCTTCGTACGCATCGATGCTGCTTTTCCCCGTGACGTGGCCGAGGAAGCCCGCGCCATCATGTGGCGGGATATTTCCTTCGATCCCGATGATCCGAAAACCTGGGTGCGGCCGGTCGTCCGGCTTGCCGGCTATGGCGGCGGTCCGTTCGAGACGGCGGTCAACATGCCCATGCTGCATTCGGCTTTCGATCAGCTCGTGGGCAAGGGACGCTGGGAGCCGCGTGACGGTCTTGGCAGTTTCCCGGTCCGCTTTCCACATCCGGACGATCCCGGCGATGCCGGCTGGCATGTGGACCTGAGCTTTCCGGGAGAGGATGGAAACCCGGGCGAGCAGCGGGATTTTTCCGCCTGGCGGGTGAATATCAACTCGCGCGGACGGGCGCTCCTGATGCTCTTCCTGTTCTCGGATGTCGGCGAAGAAGACGCGCCGACGCGTATCCGGGTCGGGTCGCACAAGGACATCGCAAGGCTGCTGGAGCCGGCCGGTGAGGCCGGCATGGCGCATCTGTGGCTGGAGCATGTCGGCGAGGACAGGCCGCTTGCTCTCGCGACAGGGAAGGCGGGCACGGTCTATCTGTGCCATCCGTTCCTCATCCATGCAGCACAGATGCATCGCGGCAAGGAACCGCGCTTCATGGCGCAGCCGGGACTTGCTCCATCGGACCCGCTGAAGCTCACGCGTGATGATGGCGCCTACTCGCCTGTCGAAATCGCCATCCGCAGGGCGCTTCAGGAGGGATAAGCCAGAGACGATGCATCCGGCACTGCCGGGTGCATCACGCCTGCAGTTCCTGCTGCGCGGCCCGGCGGATCGCCTGCGGCGGCTGGCCGAAAGCGCGCAGGAAGGCACGGCGCATGCGCTCTCGATCGGCAAAGCCGGTTTCGCGAGCGACCGTATCGATCGGATGGCGGCCCTGCTCCATCATCAGGCGGGCCGCCTCCAGCCGCAGGTTCTCGACGGCTTTGGCGGGGGACTGACCTGTTTCGGCGCGGAAGGCACGGCTGAACTGGCGGGGGCTGAGATGTGCTGCCTCGGCCAAGTCCTCCACCGAGAGCGTGGATTTCAGATTGCTGCGCGCATGGGCGAGTGCCTTCTGGATGCGGTCGGATTTCGGCTCCAGTTCCAGAAGCGTGGAAAACTGCGACTGGCCGCCGGCGCGGCGATGATAGACGACGAGCTTGCGGGCAACAGCTCGAGCAATCTCCAACCCATGATCCTTCTCAACCATCGCCAGCGCCAGATCGACACCAGCCGTCATGCCTGCCGAGGTCCAGACGGAACCATCGATGATGTAGATGCGGTCCTCTTCCATCCTGATCTCGGGATAGCGGCTTTGCAGTTCGCGGGCGAGATACCAGTGGGTGGTGGCGCGACGGCCATCAAGAACACCGGCATCGGCAAGCAGGAAAGCGCCGGTACAGATGGATGCAAGGCGACGTGTTGCTGGAAGTGCGGCGCGGATGAAGTTTGCCTCCGCTTCGTTAGGCAGCTTGATGTCGGGCGCACCCGTAACGATCAGCGTGTCGAAAGCGGGATCGCCGAAAGCTTCTGTCTCGACGATCATGCCGAGAGAATTGGCGATGGGGCCGCCGGTCTCCGAGAGATAATGGATGTCGTAGACCTTTTCGCCGATCTCGAGATTGGTGAATTCGAAGGCCGAGGCGGCAGCGAGGCTCATGATCTGAAAGCCGGGAAAGAGCAGGAAACCGATTTGCTGCATCGTCATCATGTCCTGAAAAGTGTATGTCCTAAAAGGTGGTATATATGACATTTAGGACGTCAGCAATCGGGCGTAAAACTCTCCTCAAGCGCAAGTCAATCGGGCGGGCGTACGAAATGGAGAAACGATCATGGCACAAGAACATAAGGGTACGGCGCTGGTCACGGGCGCCTCTTCGGGCATTGGCGCGATCTATGCCCACCGGCTGGCGAAGCAGGGCTACAATCTCATCCTCGTCGCCCGCAACGGTGATCGGCTGAAGGCGCTGGCAAGCCGGCTGAGCGATGAAACGGGCCGCACCGTCGAGACGCTGTCTGCCGATCTCGGCAAGAAGGACGATCTCGCCAAAGTTGAGAAGGTACTGAAGGAAGATCAGAGCATCACCATGCTCGTCAACAATGCCGGCTTCGGCGGCACGGCGCCACTGCTTGGCTCCGACGTCGACAGGATGCAGGAAATGATCGAGCTCAACGTGACGGCATTGACGCGGCTGACCTATGCGTCGGTCCCTGGCCTCGTTGCCCGTGGTGGCGGCACAATCATCAATATCGCCTCGATCGTCGCAATCGCGCCCGAGGTCCTGAACGGTGTCTATGGCGGCAGCAAAGCCTTCGTGCTCGCCTTCAGCCAGTCGCTGAAGCACGAGCTTGCCGACAAGAACATCCGTGTCCAGGTCGTGCTGCCGGGCGCCACGGCCACCGAATTCTGGGGGATTGCCGGCACGCCGGTCGAGCATCTGCCAGGCGAAATCGTCATGTCGGCGGAAAACATGGTCGATGCCTCGCTGGCAGGTCTTGCCGAGGGAGAATTTGTGACGATCCCGGCGCTCGAAGATGCCAGCCTGCTTGCTGCCTATGAAAAGGCCCGCCAGGCGCTGATGCCGAACCTGTCGCGTTCGGCTCCGGCTGCACGCTACAAGATCGCCTGAAGACGATAGATAGAGAAGGACATCGTCCGCAGGTCGCTGCGGACGATGTTTTCTATTGGGGGAGATCCGTGCGGAAGGCTGCTGCGACCATCTCTGCCAGGCGATCGTGAATAGAAGACCGGTTCGTTCCCTCGGCGTCGTCGCAGAGAGGCTCTTCACCTTCCTCGCGAAGGATCACGGTGCCAGCCGGCTTGCACTCGCTGAAGGCGCTGTATTGCGAAGCCCCGGTCAATAGATCGTAGCGCGCATTGGGTATTACGTCTTGCAGGCCTGATGCGCGCAGGCCGGGCCAGAGGGTTTCCGGTGTGCCGAGATTGATCAGTCGCACCGGGATCGATATGTGCTTGAGGCTGTCAGGTGCGAAATTGGCGCCGAATTCAGGATCGATGACAACAGCCGCCTTCACCCGCGTGTCGAGATGAGTGCGGCTGAGCTTCTGCCTGTCGATGGAACGGAGATCGATGCCGGCGCTGGCGAACTCGGCGCAGTCGACGCCGGTGCCGTCGGGATTGCAGGAGCGTGCAAAGCTTTCCGGATCCAGGTTGCCGCCTGCGAGCGAAAGTGCAGATGTTCCGCCGATGAGGAAGCCCAGCACGCCGATACGGTTTCGGTCTATCTTTGCAGGTAGCGTGCTGTCCTTCTCGATCGCGGTCAGGGCGGCGGAGAGATCGGCGGGCCGGAGCCAAATTTCATGAATGCTCTCCTCGCTCGTCATCGTCTGCGGATCCGGCTGGCGCATCATCGCCACTACGAAGCCTTTCGAAGCCAGGCGCGATGCCATCCAGGCGCCGATGAACGGACCGGATTTCAGACCGCCATGGGAAAGCAGGATCAAGGGATGGCTGCCGGTGGCGGCAGGTGCGCCCTGTTGCGCGGCCTCGCCTTTGAAAAGCGGACTGTCACCGACCAGGACAGGCGTTCCACCCGCCGTCGCCGGATACCAGAGCGTGATGTCCATGACGCCGCCGCGTCCGGGCACAGGGACCGAGAAAAAGGAAAGGCCGATAGTGTCAGCCGTATGTGCCGGAGTGTTGGCGGCAAGAAGGCAGGCCGACAGCAGCAGGATGATAAGATGTATCATGAAAACCTCGGAACGAAGACCGCCACACGGCGGCGAGACGAGGTTTTCGCAGTTTCTCAGGCGAGCGAGACCCCGATCATGATCGAGGCCGTCGCCGATCGCGATCAGGGTCTTCGTCGTTAAGTTGCCAGCCTTTAGCCGAAGCGCTCCAGCGCAGTCGTAAACACGTCGGCGTCGATGTTGCCGCCTGAGGTGACAACGATAGCCGTATCGCTGTCCAACTGGTCGCCATGGAAGAGTGCAGCGGCAAGGGCAACGGCCCCGCCTGGCTCGACGACTATCTTGAGGCGGCTGAAGGCAAGTGCGACAGCGCGCAGTGCTTCATCGTCGGTGACGACAACGCCCTGTCCCGCCAGGCGTTTCAGGATCGGGAAGGTGATGTTGCCCGGTTGCGGCGTGACGATCGCATCGCAGATCGAGCCCGTGAGTGAAGCATTGCGCTCGATCTTGCCCGAGGCAAGCGAGCGCGTCGTGTCGTCGAAGTTTTCCGGCTCGCAGGGACGGACGCGAAAACCCGGTGCGCTTGCTTCCAGTGCCAGGGCGATGCCCGAACTCAGGCCGCCGCCGCCGCAGGGAACGAGGACTTCGGCATTCTTGACGCCTTCCTCTTCTGCCTGTTCGGCGATTTCCAGCCCGGTGGTGCCCTGGCCCGCAATGACCAGAGGCTCATCGAAGGGCTTGATGAGCGTCAACCCGCGTTCGGCCGAAAGCTTCGCGCCGATCTCATCCCGGTCTTCATTGGCGCGGTCGTAGAGCACCACTTCGGCGCCGAAGGCGCGCGTATTGGCGATCTTCAGCTTCGGAGCGTCGCTCGGCATGATGATGACGGAGGGGATGCCGTGCATGAGCGCGGCAAGGGCGACACCTTGTGCATGGTTGCCGGAGGAGAAGGCGATGACGCCTTTTTTGCGCAGTTCCGGATCGATACCCGAGACGGCAGACCAGCCGCCGCGGAATTTGAAGGAGCCGGAATGCTGCAGGCATTCGGCCTTCACGAGCAGCCGCCGGCCGGCGATTTCATCGAGAAAGGGGGAGGAGAGAAGCGGCGTGCGCCGCGCATGACCGCGCAGGCGAGCCCGGGCGGCAACGATCATTTCAATGGAAGCCATGGGAATCTCTTTTTGCTTAATGCCGCTCATGCATAGAGCGCGCATCTTTGCTTGTGAACGGCGACTTTGTCACGGTGACATGAATATGACATTGGACGCCGCGCCACCCGATTCCCGCGGGACACGCCGTTTTCTGAACTGTGTGGGGTTTTCGCCGTTCATGCGCGCGAATTCGCGATTGAAATTGGACTTGCTGATGAAACCGGAGTCGAACATCACCTGCGTTATCGGATGATCGGTGCCGACCAGCTGCTCGCAGGCGGCGCGGATGCGGAAGTCATTCACATATTGCGAGACGCTCATGCCGTGGATGCGGTTGACAGCGGTGGAGACGCGCCGGGCCGGGAGATTCATCTTGCGGGCAATGCGGGTGAGATTGAGATCGGGATCCCGATAGAGTTGGCGGGCGCGCATCAGCGTATCGAGGGCAGCAGCGACGGCCCCGTCTTCTTCCGTTGCCGGCGGCGGCGGTGGCTCCTCAGATGTCGCTTCCATGCTGCTGCCGCCACTCGCTACCGAAGCGGCGGTGCCCAGGATCAGCAGCGCAATGACATTGCCGAGTGCGACGATGGCGCCTGCATGAGTGCCGCCGGTCTTGGTGAAATCGAAGCTGATGATGACGTCGGTGACGGCGGAGGCGATGAGGGCAAAGCCCGTGATCTGCAGCGAACGATAGGACAGCACTGCACCGTCAAGGCGGGAGGTGACGAGCGCATCTGGACCATGCCGGGCAAGCCAGAGCAGCGCTGCACCATAACCAAGGAAGATCAGGATAATGGCGAGACTGATCGGCTCTGGATACAGCGCGATCAAGACGACGATTGAGGCCGTCGGCAAAAGGTGCGGCCAGAAACGGAAAAGGGTGGGTTGCTCTTCCATGGCAAGCCCCTTGAAGCAGACCCAGGCGAGGGCCGCGATCGTTGTCGCGATCAACGACTGAATCGGCATGATCGCAATGACGTCGTAACCCCAGCGGATGCCGATCACCACGGATTGGAGGACGTAGAATCCGATCAGCAGCAGGAAAGGCCGCTTTTCGGCGAGCGATCCGTCTCCCTGCCGCAGCATGCGGATGAGCACGATGGCAAGCAGCAGAGCCACGACGAAGGGCAGGGGAACGAAGATCATCGGCGATATCCGGCAGCAACAATGATCCCAGAATGAACCCGATTGCGTTCGCGGTCGACCCGGATCGTGATCGAGGTCTCAAAATAGGGGCTGAAAATCCATCCTGAAACTGTCCTCGACGGGAGGGCTTCATTCATGGACGGATTTCGATGATCATTCTTCTTGTGATGCCGGTGCTTCTGGCAGCCACCACTTCTGCACTGCCGGATAAGGTATCGACCACAGCAATGCCCGATCTTTCCGGCGTGCGTGCGGTTGCTATCAGTGGCGATGCCAGCTCGATCAACATCACCACGCGAAGTGATCAGCCCTACGGCGCGTCGCTGAGCGGGCGGCGGAAAGGCTGGTTCTCATCCTGGTATTCAAGCTGGTACTTTGCCGATTGTCGCGACAATAGTGATATGCGGGTTGATGGTTCGGTGTTGCATATCGATATCGCTGCATCATCCTGGCTGGACCCATCCGACTGCGTGGTTGAGGTCAATGCCAACGTACCTGCCGGTGCAGCCCTCCGGATCGATCAGAGCGCCTTCAGCGCAAGGCTCATTGGTCATTTTTCCGAGCTTGCTATTGCTGGAAAGGCGGCCGACATCACCCTCGACGGTCATGCCAGCGGCATCGATATCCGTGCGGATGCCGTGAAGGCTTCCCTCGACTTCGACAGGGTCGAAGCGGATGAAAACGTGTCGATCCGCGCTCGCGCACTCGATGCCTATCTCGGCTTCGGAGACAATGTGCCGGTCGACTACAAGGTAACGGCGCAGGCTTCCTGGGTCGACGCCCGGCAGCCAAGTGTGCCGGGCGCAAAACCGCATGTCGAGATCGACGGCGATTTCGTTCGGGTGAGAATCCGCTGAGGCGCTTGCTCAATAGCCGTTGGCGGAACCTTCAATTGCGCGACTGTCCATCGCGCCGTTGTAACGGGCGCCGCCGCCCTTCTCGATCGCCGCAAGGCTCTTGCCGCCGACGAGAATACCGGCTGCCTGGCCCCAGACGGGCGTATTATTGCCGGCATCGAACTTGTAACCCATTGCGGCAAGCGCCTTTTCGGTATCCGGCGAGAGGGCGTAGGGCTCCAGGTAGACCGTGTCCGGCTGCCACTGGTGATGAATGCGCGGAGCATTGACCGCCTGGCTGATGTCCATGCCAAAATCGACGACGTTGAGGATGGCTTCCAGGGTGATGGTGATGATGCGCGAACCACCGGGGCTGCCGATCACCATGAAGGGCTTGCCGTCCTTGGTGACGATCGTCGGGCTCATGGAGGAGAGCGGCGTCTTCTTTGGGGCGATGGCATTGGCCTCACCCTGGACGAGGCCGTAGAGGTTCGGTACGCCCGGCTTGGAAGTAAAATCATCCATCTCGTTGTTGAGCAGCACGCCGGTGCCAGGTGCGACGACACCGGCGCCGAAGGAGCCGTTCAGCGTATAGGTCACGGCAACTGCATTGCCCTCATCATCAATGATTGAATAATGGGTCGTCTCGGTGCTTTCCTTGCCGCCGAGCGGCTTCAGATTGGCGGACGTGCCGGCCCTGTACGGATCGATCTTGGCACGAATTGATGCCGCATAACTTCTGTCCAGCAGTTTGGAGATGGGATTGTCGATGAAATCAGGGTCGCCGAGTGCGGCGTTGCGGTCCACATAGGCATAACGCATGGCCTCGACCATGATGTGCACGGTTTCGGCCGATCCGTAACCGAGATAAGAGAGCGGATAGCCTTCGAGAACGTTCAGGATCTCGCAGATGATGACGCCGCCGGAGGAGGGCGGCGGCGAGGAAATGATGTCATAGCCGCGATAATTGCACTCGATCGGCTTTAGTTCCCGCACCTTGTACTGCTCGAAATCCTCCTTGGCGAGAATGCCGCCCCTGGCCTGACTGGCCTTGACGATCGCCTCAGCCGGCGCGCCCTTGTAGAAGGCGTCGGGGCCTTTCTCCGAGATCGATTGCAGGACGGCAGCGAGATCAGGCTGCACCAGTTTCTCACCGGACACATAGGGGCTGCCATCGGTTTTCAGGAAGATTTTTGCGGCCTCTTCGTCCTTGGCGAGCCGTTTGGCGCCACTCGCGAAAGAGGCTGCATCGCCCTGTTCCAGGGTAAAGCCTTCCTTTGCATATTTTAAGGCCGGGGCGATCAGTTCTTCACGCTTTCTGGTGCCGTATCTCTCCCGGGCTGTCTCAAAGCCCATGACCGAACCCGGTGTGCCGACGGCCAGATAGCCGTCGAGACTGGCGCGCGGGACGATATCGCCTTTGGCATCGAGATACATGGTCTTGGTTGCCGCGAGCGGTGCGCGTTCGCGGAAATCTAGGAAGGTGGTTTTTCCATCCTTCATCCGGATCGTCATGAAACCACCGCCACCAAGATTACCGGCCGTCGGATAGACGACGGCCAGCGCATAACCGACCGCGACCGCGGCATCGACGGCATTGCCGCCGCTCTTCAGCACGTCGACGCCGACATCGGTTGCCAGATGCTGGGCGGCGACGACCATGCCATGCTCGGCCTCGACAGGTGCCGGCGAGGCGGCAAAAGCCGATAGCGGCGCTACGCAAAGCGAGATGGCGGCGAGAATGGCGACGGATCGTCTGCGAATGCAGTCCATGATTTTCCCCTCGGAGGACGGCGACGGGAAAGATATGGCGTCAATTCGACCGCAGACAATGATCAGGCGAGAAGCTCGGCGAGTTTCCGGTTCGTGTCGTGCTCGTCGAGAGGCGTGTAGACGATCAGCTTCATGAGTGGTCACGTCCTGACCTGCGATGGCGGCTTCACCTCGGCACTTGAACGCTCAGACAGTCCCGCCGACGGCTTCCTCAGCGCTGCCTCCATTCACGGTGCGGAATATACGATCGACGATGGCACCGTTCCGACCGTCTGATTGATGGAAGAGCCGGCAAGCCGCTCTTCTGCCTTGCGGGCAATTGCTGCAAGGTCGCGCGGTTTGCCGGCGATCTTCTCCATGGCGGCAATGGCGACGTCGGTCGCAAGGTAGTCAGGCTTGTGGCCGACGCCTCTGACCGTGACGAGCTCCGAACCCCTGATATCCCGCGCCAATCCACGCGAATGCAGATGCTCCCAGACGATCTCGTCCCTGTCACCGGTGATGATGACGGTTGGCGCGGATATTTCGGAATAGTGCGGCGCGTTGGCTGTCAGATATTCATGAAGCCGTTTGAAGTCGGTGGCGTTGTTGTAGAAGGCACGCGGCCGCAGCACCAGCGACGGACCGGTCTTGGAGACGTAATCGAGAGGCCGGGGATTGGGATGGAAGACATTCAGCGTGCCACGTTCCAGCCGTCGTAGGCCGAGGGGCACGACGACCGCATGATTGAAGAGCCAGCCGACAAACGGTGTCGTCGCGACATGATAATACCAATCAATGCCGCCTGGCCATGGATGGGAGGCCGGCGCGAGGAATAACAGGCCGGCTGTCTTGTCGGGATGGCGCACGCCAAAGGCCGCTGCGATTGCGCCGCCGAAGGAATGGCCGATGATGACAGCCTTTTCGATGCCACGCTTTTCCATCAGTTTGGCAATGGCGTCGGCCTGGCCTGATGGCAGCGCGTTTTCCGGCCCGCCGCGTTCCGAGTAGCCGTGACCGGGGCGATCGACGAAGAGAATCTCGGCGCGGCCTTCCAGAGGCTCGCGAAAGGCGCCGGTCTGGTCGAGCAAATTGCCGCTTGCGCCATGAATGAAGACCAGGGGCGGAAGATCGGCGGTGCCAGGGCGCGGAACATGCACGGCATTCATGCGATAGCCGCCGATATCGGTCAACTCGCCGATGTTGGGATAGGCGTGTTCGAACTGGCGGGCCTTGTAGGAAGAATAGCCGATGGCGGCAGCAATGGGGGCGAGGAGGGCAGAGATTTCGGCAAGCATGGCACTAACCGCACAGTGACGACATCATTGAGCTAAGATTGTGCGCCTTCCTACGCCGTCAAGTGCGCGCCGGATCTGTCAGGTGCGGCTGCCGGCAAGCTTTTCCGAGAGTGTGCTGACCTGCTCCTGCGCGGTGCGATCGGCGGGGTAGATATCCAGAACGCGCTCCCAGGCCTTGAGGGTGATCTCGTCATTGCCCGTGGTGGCGAGGATAGCCGCCATGCCTGACAGCGCGCCGAAATGGCGGGGCTCGATCTTCAGCACCTGTTCGATATCGGCCATCGACTTGCGATAATTGCCGAGCACGAAGTTCAGCGTTGCACGACGGTTCCAGCTTTCGGCATAGGTGGGTTTCAGAGCGATGGCTTCATCGAGAAAATCCAGCGCTGCCGGATTGCGCTTTTCCTCGATCGCCTTGTCGGCCCATTGCATCAGGAGATTGATCGTCGCGCTGTTGGAATCGTTCCATTCCATGCGGATCTGATTGGCGATACCGCTTGCCTTGTCGGGGTCGCGCTCACGCTTCAGCTGCCCATAGAGCTGGTCGAGACGCTGCTTTGGAGACGAAGCGGAATCAGCCGGCTGTTCGACGATAACGTCCTTCTGCTGAGCCATGGCGGGGAGAGCAGGAGCGAACAGGGTGAGGGCAAGCGGCAGCGCCGCTGAGGTCAAGGCAAAAAAGCGCATGGCGGACATATTAGCCCGCCATCGCTGAAGATCAAACAAATTTGGCGTGATCACCGAAGCGACCAACCGATATGCCCGCCTGAGGGCAGGCAAACCGGATACGCGCAATCAGCCCTGACGAGCCTTGTAGCGCGGGTTCTGCTTGTTGATGATGTAGATGCGGCCCTTGCGACGAACGAGACGGTTGTCACGATGACGCGCCTTGAGCGACTTGAGCGAATTCTTGATCTTCATTTTTCTGATCCGCGATGTTTCTGGGGGAATTCACATTCGCCCGTGTCTTTTAACAATCAAAAGCGCGCCGGCTGGGCGCGCTCTTTAGGTGGGGGAGCAGATAACCCGACCTCCGCCTTGTGTCAACCACGTGAAGGCTTTTTTCCGTGGGTTTCAGGCGCTGGCCGGGTAAACGGCTCAGCAGGCTTTGCCCGTCAGCCTCGTCACGTGGCCCATCTTCCGGCCGGCGCGCGCCTCGGTCTTGCCGTAGAGGTGCACCAGCGTATCGTCGCGCTTCAGCCAGTCCGGAACGCCGAGGATATCGTCGCCGATCAGGTTCTGCATCACGCAATCGGAATGGCGGTGCGGATTGCCAAGCGGCAGGCCGGCGACGGCGCGGATATGCTGCTCGAATTGCGAGACGACGCAGGCAGCTTCCGTCCAGTGGCCGGAATTGTGGACGCGAGGCGCCATCTCGTTGGCGATCAGGCTGCCATCGGCCAGCACGAAGAACTCGATGCCGATGACGCCGACATAGTCGAGCGCGGTGAGAATCTGTTCGGCAGCCTTGCGCGCCGCATCGGCGGTGGCGGCGGAGATTGTCGCCGGAATTGTCGAGGTATGCAGGATGCCGTTGCGGTGCACGTTTTCGGCCGGGTCGAAGCAGAGCACAGTGCCGTCGGCGGCGCGGGCGGCGATGATCGAGACCTCCCGTTCGAAGGCGACAAAGCTTTCGAGGATGAGGGGCACCGAGCCAAGCTCCGCATAGGCGCCATCAGGAGTGTCAGCCGGCGAGCGGAACACCTTCTGGCCCTTGCCGTCATAGCCGAGGCGGCGGGTTTTCAGCACGCCCTGGCCGGCGAAATCCGCCAGCGCCGAATCGAGGTCGGCCTGACTGTCGATGGCATGGAAACGCGCCGTCGGGATGCCGCAACCATTGATGAAGCGCTTTTCGATCAGCCGGTCCTGTGCAGCTTCCAGCGCCCTCGGCGGCGGATAGACCGGCACGCTCTTTGCCAGCATTTCGGCAGCGGCGACAGGCACATTCTCGAATTCGTAGGTTACGACATCGCAGAGCCCGGCCAGTTCGGCGAGCGCCGAAGGATCATCATAGGCGGCAACGATCTGCTGGTTGGCGAACTGAGCAGCGGGGCTGTCGGCCTGCGGCTCCAATATGATTGTGCGGAAATTCAGCCGTGCTGCGGTCATGGCAAGCATGCGGCCGAGCTGGCCGCCGCCGATGATGCCTATCGTCCTGACCATCAGAGATCGTCCATCGGATATTCGGCGACGGAGGCGCTCTGGCGCTCACGCCATTCGTCGAGGCGCTCCGCGATCTCCTCGTCCGAGAGGGCAAGGACCGCCGCAGCAAGAAGTGCTGCATTGATCGCGCCGGCCTTGCCAATGGCAAGCGTGCCGACGGGAATGCCGCCCGGCATCTGGACGATGGACAGCAGGCTGTCCTGGCCGGACATGGTCTTAGACTGCACGGGCACGCCGAAAACCGGCAGCGGCGTCATGGCCGCCGTCATGCCCGGAAGGTGAGCCGCGCCGCCTGCGCCTGCGATGATGACCTTGAAGCCCTCGGCGCGTGCGCCCTTGGCGAAGTTTACGAGCCGGTCGGGTGTGCGATGAGCCGAGATGATGCGCGCGTCATACTCGATTTCCAGCGCTTCCAGCGTATCGGCAGCATTCTTCATGGTTTCCCAATCGGACTGGCTGCCCATGATGATGGCGACTGGTGGTCTGTCTGGCATCGTCACAATCGTTCCTTCAGGCGATGATATCAGGGATGATCTGGTCTTCTAGCTTGGAGAGCTTGTCCTTGATGACCAGCTTCTTCTTCTTCATGCGCTGGATGCGCAGGGCATCGCAGCCCGTCTCAATCATGGCGTTGATCGCGGCGTCGTAATCCTCGTGCTCCTGGCGAAGACGCGCCACCATGAGCCTGATTTCCGCCTGTTCCTGATCGGCCATTTGCATTCCCCATAATCGTCTTCGGACCTTGTCCGGCCTGCCGATAATTTCCGCAAGCTCCTATCACCAAATAGAGGTAACGGGAAGTTAGTGTTGATCATGAATTTGCCGCTTAGTCTTCATCTTTTGGCCTTCGACAAGCCTTTAAAAATGTGTCACAGTCCGCGGGTTGACACCTTGGATCCCCAGCAATGGATGGCTGGGGAAGGGTAAGAGGAAGGAAGGGTCAAATGACTGTTCAAGCTCATCTTGAATCGCTCCAGAAAAAGCATGTCGCTCTCGAGGAGGAGTTGCATGCCCTCAGAACATCTCCCTCTATTTCCGATACTGAACTTGCCGAATGCAAGCGCCGTAAGCTGCGCATCAAGGACGAGATCGAGCGTCTCAAGTCATCCGTCCATTGATCTTTCCAGGATATCGCCGGACATCTGTCTTGTGAAAGAAAAGGTAAATTCCCCAATTTTCTAGACCATCAAGCAAGACCCGGTGAATAACCGAAATCAAGCGCCAGTCCCTTGCATGCGGCATCGGGCTGGCGTTTTTACGATGAGGGGCGCCTTAGGCCCAGAACTGATCCAGCCAGAGATTGAGCTTGTCGAAGCCACGGTTATTGACCGTGTAAATACGCTTCGTTCCTTCCGACGTCACGGAAACGAGGTTGCTTTCGAGCAGCGCTTTCAGGTGTTGCGACACGGCAGGACGGCTGATCGGGAGGCCCTCGGCAAGCTCATTGACCGTCTTCGGCGCGCGCCGCAATTCCTCCAGCAAGAACCGCCGGTTCGGATCGGCAATCGCAGCGAAGGGGTCCGTGTTCGACATCACAAAAAGCTACGTCAAACAGGCCCTTGCAGCAAGGAAATTGTGCATCGCAATGGAATGCAACCCTATTCGAGCATGCCTTCGCGCAGGATCAGGAAGGCAGCGATCAGCGCCATAGCATACATGAAGGGGTAGAATATCTGCGGCTTCATGCGCCGCACACACCATGCACCGGCAATCGTTGCCAGCGGGGCGAAGGGGAGGAGCGTGGCGGAGGCGAGAAGATTGCGGGTGTCGAGCTGGCCGAGCGCAAAATACGGAACGAGCTTTACAGCGTTCAGAATGGCGAAGAAGCGCACGCTGGTGCCGGTGAATTCGCGTGGCGGCAGCTTCAGCGGCAGGGCGTAGATCTGGAAGGGCGCGCCGCCGGCATGGGCAACGAAGCTGCCGTAACCGGAAAACGTGCCCCAGAGGCTTGCCAGTACCGGGCGCTGGGGGCGTGGCGGTATGACTATACCCTTGGGGGGTCCGAAATTGTTCCAGAAGTAGCGCAGACAGAAGGCAACGGTAACGGCGCCGATAAGAATGCGCAGCATGCTGCCCGGCACGAGAGCGGAGGTGGCCCAGCCGAAGGCAATGCCGAGAAGGGCGCCCGGCAGCATGATCTTCAGCGTCGTCCAGTCGCCGTGCTGGCGCCAGATGAACAGCGATATCATGTCCATGAAGACGAGGATGGGAAGCAGGATCGCGGCGGCTTCGACGGGTGCCACGACGAGGGCGAGAAAGGGAAGGCCGATCAGTGACAAAGCGTCGCCCATCCCGCCTTTGGCAAGCCCGACAAGAATGACAGCCGGGATTGCGGCGTAGTAAAATGACAGATCTTGCGGCATGCTTTTGAAGTTCCTCCCCTTGCAAGCCCCCTCTATCGGAATTACTCACTCAAAACGAGTGCGGATCCGCCATAGAGCAGGAAAAACCGCCGCAGATGGAAAGACTTCATGACCGAACCGGAAAACCGCTGCCGCCTTGTTCTCGTTCTGCCCGATATCGCCGATGCCGATGAAAGGGCGACGATCGTTGCCGATGCGTTGAAGGGTGGCGATGTCGCGTCCGTCATTCTGCCGCAATACGGTCTCGATGACGGCAGCTTCCAGAAACACGCTGAAAAGCTCGTGCCCATCATTCAGGACGCCGGTGCCGCGGCGCTGATTGCCGGCGACAGCCGCGTCGTCGGCCGTGCGAAGGCCGACGGCCTGCACATCGCCGGACCCGCAAGCGAGATTGCCGATGCGATCGATCGTTATGCCGATAAGCTGATCGTCGGCGGCGGCAATGCCGCCGACCGGCATACGGCGCTCGCAGTCGGCGAGGAGCGGCCCGACTATATCTTCTTCGGCAAGCTCGACGGCGACATCAAGCCGGAGGCGCATCCGAAGAACCTGGCGCTTGCCGAGTGGTGGGCGTCGATGATCGAAATCCCGTGTATCGTCATGGGCGGCACTGATCCGGCTTCCGCGCTTGCCGTTGCGGAAACCGGGGCTGAGTTCGTGGCAATGCGCATGGGCGTGTTTGCCGAGCCGGCTCACGCGCCTTCGATCGTGGCTCAGATCAATGCCTTGCTTGACGAAAAAGCGCCACGGTTTGAGGATTGATATCGCGCTTATGCCGATCCCCGCCCGCTTTTCGAGATGCGCTCTCCTTTGTATGACCGTCTTGCTGGCGGTCCCGCCGGAATTTGCGCCGGCGCAGGCAAATGAGGCGAGTACCGAGCCCTCGGCGACGCCCAGCCAGACATTCCGTACCGATCGACCGCAGCCGCAGGGTATTGTGCCGTCCGATGGTGTCGGAGTTTTTGATCGTATGGGGGCGAAGCTGCCCGACCTGCCACCTGAAAAGGAATATAAGGGTCAGATCGACGAGGCGTTCGGCGCCTATCAGCGTGGCTATTATCTGACTGCCATGGACAAGGCATTGCCGCGGGCGCAACTCGGCGATCCTGCGGCCCAGACCCTGATCGCCGAGATCCTGTCGCAGGGCCTCGGCGTCAAGCGGGACATGAAGAACGCTGCCTTCTGGTACGGTAAGGCGGCGGAGGGCGGCGATCCGGCCGCCATGTTCAAATATGCGTTGCTCCTCATGGAGGGCAATAACGTCACGCGCGACAAGGCGAAGGCCGATGAATACATGCGCAAGGCGGCCGATGCTGGAAATTCATCCGCAGAATTCAATTGGGCGCAGACGCTCGTTGCCGACAATCCTGGCGATAAGGGATTGAAACTTGCCCTGCCTTATTATGAAAAGGCGGGGGAGCAGGGCGTCGCAGACGCGCAATATGCGGTAGCGCAGATCTATCAGCAAGTGCCGGACCTGCCCGAAGACAAGAAGCAGCTGGCCCGCGAGTGGATGGCACGCGCGGCGCGCGCGGGCTTCGATACGGCCCAACTCGACATCGGTATCTGGTTGGTCAACGGTGTCGGTGGGCCGAAGGATTACGTGCGCGGCTTCGAATGGCTGAAGATCGCCGCCAACAGAGGTAATGTCGCTGCGCAAAACAAGCTCGCGCATCTCTATATCAATGCGATCGGTACGGCGCCCAATCCGGTCGAGGCGGCCAAATGGTATGTCCTGTCGCGGCGGGCGGGGTTGAGCGACCCCTCGCTCGAGGATTTCTATCTCGGCATCGAGGACGACCAGCAGAAGGCGGCGATCGAAGCGGCGAACAAGTTTCGCCGTATCAACTAACCTGCGGCCTTTCTAGAAAAGAGCGTCCTCGAACAGATCCTCGTCGCTCTGGGCTTTGGCGGGCTCAGCAGGAGCCGCTGCCGTTGTTTCCTCGGTGGCGGGAATGATGTCGCGATGGACATTGCGTTCCTGCACCATGGTGTAGAGCTTGAAGATCCTGCGGTCGAGCGGCGCGATTGCTTCGGCAATGTCGGAAATATCGGCGATCTGGTCGCCGGCCACGGTTTCCAGCACGTCGGCGCAGCGGGCAAGCACGTCGCCGAGATCATGCTGGAAATCGAGCTTGCCGATCAGCAGGTTGATCCTGGTCGCGACCTCCCGGCCATGTTCGGCAAGTACCTTGAGCTCGTCTTCCATCAGGTTGGCCGCAGCGCGGATCGTGCCGACGGCCGAGGTGAGGCTTTCGGCAAGGCCGCCATTCTTGGTGCCGGCGGCAGGGGCGACACGTCCGGCCGAGGCCTCGAGCGCCGGCAGGCCATTGACGATGGCATCGGCTGAATCATCGAGCTTGCCCGCAAAGATGCGCAATTCGGCCGTGACGACGTTGATCGACTTGCCTTCTTCGCCGAGACGGCTGCAGCGCAGGTTGGTGTTGAGTGCCATATAGTGGATATCGGTCTTGACCGCGCGGATCGCCTCGATGGACTGCAGAAGCGTTGCGGCGGTGCCGATCGTCGACTGGCTGACCTGGTCGGCTTGACGGCTTGCCATATCGACCTGCTTGACGATCTCGTGAGCAGCGGAGACGCTGGATTCCAGCGCGCGCATGAAATTGCCGCCGCTGCCGTCGCTCTGACCGCTCATCTGGTCGCGCAATCTCAGAATTTCCTGCGTATCCTGGCTGAAGCTTGCGATGGTCTTTACGACGTTACGAGAATCTCGCTGGAAGTCGGTGCACATCTCTGCCATCTGCGCGGCCGTCAGGTGATGAATGACGTTCTGCAGGCGCTTGCGTCCATCGGCATCAAGCTTGGCGCCGTCTTCGCTCGCGAGGAAATCCTCCATCAGCGAGAAGGTGCTCTGTACATGTTCGATGCGCTGGCGAGTGATATCGCCGATCTGCAGCGCCGAAAGCGTAGATGCGACCTTGCCCTGTACGCCTCGAGCGATGGCGCCTACGTCACGAGCGATGGCGCCAAGATTCTGGCGGTGATCGGCAATCTTCTTTGCGTCGTCCTTAAGCGCCCTGGCGACGGCAGGGACGGTGTCCGCATAGCTTTTGGAGAGACTGTTGCCGAACGAGAGGGCGAGCTTAACCTCCTTCTGCAGGCTGTCGAGATGGGTGGCGAAGCGATTGACTTCGTCCGTCCCCGAATAGATGCGCTCGAGGATTTCCTGAGCGAAGCCCGCGAATTCGGCGAGACCCGCACCCGTTATCTTTACCGTCACTGCGAAGGTGCGCAGATAACGCATCGTTTCCTGCATATCGGCAACATGCCGGTGCAGTTCCGAGCCGGTCTGGGCAAGTGCCGTCAGAGCCTGCTGCCGGTTCTGTTCTGCACCCGGAAGCTCGATCAGATTCTGGACGGTCGCATTGAGATCGGCGCTGGTGTCACTCGCCTCATTGTTGTCCAGCGCCTTGGCGATCTGGTCCAGCGACGTCAACAGACGATTGAGGACATCCATCACGGACAGCAGGACCGTGCCACCTTCGAGGAAGCGTTCCTCGACCTGAGCGCGGGCCGATTCCAGGGTCTGGCTAATATCCGAACCTGATGCCAAGAATGCAGTCTGTGCCGATGCCGTCGCGTTTGTCACATTTGTACCTTTACTTATGAACACAGGCAATTTGACTCTATTTTTACGGGCAGGATGGAAACGGCAGGTAAACGCCGGAGACTCGTAAACGTTGTGATTAACAACCCATAAAACTATTCGACAAGATTTTATAAGCTTTTCATAATTTAATAACTATCGCTTTGTTTTTTCAGGTTATTTTATAATATGAGAAAGCTTCAGTATAAATTATCCCGGATGAGAATTCAGGGAGTCCGGACTCGCGGCAATTGCACTTTCCTACAACCGCTGTTTACGCGCTGTTAAGCCTGTCATGAGAGTCCTTTTATGGTCGTTAAGTATTTCTCCGACCATGGAGGCTGCATTGGATACTCAGGCAAAATATTTCGAATCTATATCCCTTCCGGAAGCTCTGAGCATTCGTAATGCTTCGGAAGTATATGCGAATATTATTGATCATTTTCGCGGCAATAATAGTATTGCCTTAAGTCTTCCCGAAAACGCGGAAGCGGATCTGAGTTTTCTCCAGCTCATAGAAGCCGCCCGCCGTCAGGCCAAGGCAGAAGGCAAGACTTTTACCCTTTCAACTCCGGCCAGCGGCTCGCTTCTCAAGCTCCTTGAGCGCGCCGGATTTATGGAAGCCTTCGATCAAGAAGACCAGAAGTTCTGGTTGCATAAAGAGGTGACGTTATGAGCGCAAACATCCTGACCGTCGACGATTCCGCCAGCATCCGGCTGACCACCAAGGTCACGCTGACCAATGCCGGTTACACGGTCACTGAAGCCGTCAACGGGGCCGAGGGTCTGGCAACGGCCAAGAGCGGCAATTTCGACCTGATCGTCACCGACCTCAACATGCCTGTCATGGACGGGCTGACAATGATCGAAGAGTTGCGGAAGCTGCCCGCCCAGGCCGGCGTGCCGATCATCTTCCTGACGACGGAATCCGACGCGGATCTCAAGGCCCGTGCCAAGGCCGCCGGTGCCACCGGCTGGCTCACCAAGCCGTTCGATCCGGAAAGTCTCGTTAAGATCGTGAAGAAGGTTCTTGGCAGATGAGCTCGCTTGATCCAGTCGCAGTATTCCGTACCGAAGCGGCCGAATGCCTCGAGGCGATCGAAGCCGGCCTTCTCGACCTCAACCACGACCTCGAAAACAAGGACCTCGTCGACGCCGTGTTCCGCGGCCTTCATACGTTGAAGGGCTCGGGTGCGATGTTCGGCTTCGAGGCGCTTGCCGCTTTCACTCACCATTGCGAAACGGCCTTTGATCGTGTTCGCAAGGGCGAGGTCCCGGCGACCGCCGAGCTCGTCGCCGCCGTTCTTGCCGCGCAGGATCATATGCGCGCCCTCGTCGAACAGCCTGATGCCGACCACGGCGATACCGGCCACAAGCTGCTTGCCCAGCTCCAGGCCGCCGTCGGCGGTAAGGCGGAGGCCAAAGAGGTCACGGCGCCTGTCGCTGCAGCACCTGCCGTCGCCGCTCCCGCCAAGAAGAAAAGGACCTGGCGCATCCGTTTCAGCCTGCCGGCGAATTCCATGGCCAACGGCACCAACCCGCTTGGCCTTCTGGATGAATTGCGCGATCTCGGCGAATGCACGATCCGCGCAAACACATTGGGCATTCCGCCGCTTAACGATATGGTTCCGACAGAGCTTTACGTTTCCTGGGACGTCGTTCTGACGAGCGAACAAGACCGTTCCGCCATCGACGACGTCTTCATCTTCGTGATGGATGACATGGAACTCGACGTTCAGGAAATCGCCGGTCCGCAGACCGCGCCGGCCGAGACAAAGAAAGACGTAGCTCCTGCCGCGGTTGCAGCGGCAGCTGTCGCTCCAGTGCCCGCCGCTGCTCCGGAATTCCGCCCCGTCGAGGCGGTTCCGGTGAAGCGCGAAGCGGCTGCCCCCGCTCAGGTGGCAGCCCAGGCGAAGGCGCAGGAAAACGTCCGCGTTCCGGCAGAACGCCTGGACGAACTGATGGACCGCGTCGGCGAACTCGTCATTGCCCAGTCACGGCTTAGTCAGCTGGCAAGCTCCAGTTCGGATATTGCGCTGCGCTCGGTTTCGGAAGAAATCGAACGTCTCTCCGGCGAGCTGCGCGACACGATGATGGTGCTGCGCATGGTGCCGGTCGGAACGCTCTTCTCGCGCTTCCGCCGCCTCGTCCACGATCTTGCACGTGAGACCGGCAAGGTCATTGAACTCGTCACCGAGGGCGAAACCACCGAAGTCGACAAGACCGTCATCGAGCGTCTTGCCGATCCGCTGGTTCACCTGGTTCGCAATTCGATAGACCACGGTCTCGAGCCGCCGGCCGAACGCCTTGGCGCCGGCAAGATAGAAGCCGGCACGGTGACGCTTGCTGCCCACCAGTCCGGCGGCGAGGTCATCATCTCCATCAAGGATGACGGCCGTGGCATCAACCGTGACCGCGTTCGCGCCAAAGCGGAATCCTCGGGCCTCATCGCGCCCGGCCAGCCGCTTTCCGATCAGGAACTGCTGCAGCTCATCTTTGCGCCGGGCTTCTCTACCGCGGCAGCGATTACCAACCTCTCCGGTCGCGGTGTCGGCATGGACGTCGTCAAGAAGACTGTCGAGGCACTGCGCGGCACGATCGATATCGTCAGCCTGCCCGGACAAGGCTCGGAGGTTTCTCTCCGCATTCCGCTGACGCTCGCCATCATCGACGGTCTGCTGGTGCGAGTGGGTTCCGGCCGTTACGTCATCCCGCTCTCGGCGGTCGAGGAATGCCTCGAACTGTCGCTGGAAGAAGATCTCCGCTCACGTGGGCGCAGCTTCATCTCGCTGCGCGACAGTCTGGTGCCGTTCCTCAGGCTGCGCGATCTCTTCCGAACTGGCACCAAGCCGGACGTGCATCAGAAGGTGGTCGTCATCTCGACAGGCACCGAACGTGTCGGTCTGGTGGTCGATCAGATCATCGGCGACCATCAGACGGTCATCAAGTCGATGTCGAAACTGCACAACGATGTGGCGACCTTCTCCGGCGCCACCATTCTTGGCGACGGCAGCGTCGCTCTCATTCTTGACGTCGGGCACCTCGTTGCCGCGGGTCAGCAACAGGAGGCGCAATTGCGCGTGGCAGGATGAGCACAGCAACAGCCGAAAAATTCGACAAGCACTGGAATTACGCTGAAGAAGTCGAGGTTCTGACCTTCGATCTCAATGGCGAAACCTTCGCTCTGGAAGCAGTCATCGTACAGGAAATCCTGGATCTGCTTCCCGAGACCGCGGTACCGGGCGCCCAGCCTTTCGTTGCCAGCGTCATCAATTTCCGCGGCAAGGTCATTCCGCTTGCCGATCTTCGCCTCGCCTTCGGGATGGAGGCTTCGGAAGCGACAATAGACAGCCGCATCATCGTCATCGAGGTCGATCTGCAGGGGGAGCAGACACTCGTCGGCATCCGTACCGACAAGGTGAACGAGGTGACGACGCTGACGAAGAACGCCAGCGAGCCGCCGCCGAGCGTGGGTATGCGCTGGCGCGCGGATTATATCAACTGCCTGGTCAAGAGGGGTGGTGAGTTCATCATCCTCCCGAATTTGCAGGCGATTTTCTCATCGAGGCATGAGACGGCGGGGGCCGTCAATTAGCCGGGGGCCAATCACTGAGGGGTTAAGACGATGCGATTGACGATCAAGACAAAGCTGGTGACAGCGTTCACCTTTATCATTCTCATGCTCATGGGCACCGCCGCCTACGGCATTTTCAGCCTCGGCTCGCTGAACGACACGATCGGTAACCTTCTTGCCGGTCCCGCTGCGCGCCTTGACCTGGCGCAACAGATCAATATCGCCCAGCTCGAAGCCATCCGCCAGCAGAAGAACCTCCTGACGGCACGCAATGCCGACGACGCTTCCGGTGCGATCGAAAAGGGCAACAAGGCTCGCAAGGACTTCGCCGATGCCTTCGCTGCCGTGACGAAGCTTGCGACCGAGCAAGGCAAGGCGCGTTGGGAGCGAGTTGCCGAACTCTCCAAGGCATTCAATCAGGCCGACGACCAGATCCGAACTTTCATCAAGGACGGCAATATGGACGGCGCCAACAATGTCTCGGTCACGACGGCTCGCCAGGCGGCCAACGATATCGACGCCACACTCGATGAAATTCTGACGCTCGAAAAACAGCGCATGAAGGAAGCCGATGATAGCGCCGATCAGCAGTATGCCACGACGCGCACGACGATGATTGCGGTTGCCGCCGTAGCGTTGCTGATTGCTGGCCTCACTGCCTTCTGGATCGCGAATACCATCAGCAAGGGTCTCAGCCGCGCCAACACCGTTGTCCGCGAAGTTGCCGAAGGCGACCTGACGAAGATGGCCGAAATCACCACGCATGACGAAATCGGCGAACTACTCGGCAACGTCAATGTCATGATCGAACGCCTGCGCGGCGTCGTCGCCGACGCCTTGTCTGCCGCCGACAACGTTTCTTCGGGCAGCCAGGAACTCTCGGCCAGCTCCGAGCAGGTCTCGCAGGGCGCGACCGAACAGGCGGCTTCGGCTGAAGAGGCTTCCGCTTCGATGGAAGAGATGGCAGCCAACATCAAGCAGAATGCCGACAATGCCGCCCAGACCGAAAAGATCGCCCGCCAGTCCGCCAAGGACGCGGAAGCTTCCGGCGATGCCGTCAACCGCGCCGTCGATGCGATGCGCACGATCGCCGAGAAGATCGGCATCGTTCAGGAAATCGCGCGTCAGACCGACCTGCTCGCGCTGAATGCCGCTGTCGAGGCTGCTCGTGCCGGCGAACACGGCAAGGGTTTTGCGGTGGTCGCATCCGAAGTCCGCAAGTTGGCAGAGCGCAGCCAGTCGGCGGCCGCGGAGATCTCCTCCATGTCGAGCGATACGGTCAAGGCCGCCCGCGATGCCGGCGAAATGCTCGGCCGCCTGGTTCCCGATATCCGCAAGACTGCCGAACTGGTCTCCGAGATCAGTGCCGCCTGCCGCGAACAGGATATCGGCGCCTCGCAGATCAATGAGGCGATCCAGCAGCTCGACAAAGTGACCCAGCAGAATGCCGGTGCTTCGGAAGAAATGTCGGCTACTTCGGAAGAGCTTGCTGCTCAGGCCGAGGAACTGCAGGCTTCAATCGCCTTCTTCAAGGTCGATACGGCAGGCGCGACCCGTGCCGGCGTACGGAAGGCCGCTGCAAAGACGGCCGCCAAGGTGGTCAAGGCTCCGGCCGCCGCCCAACGCAAGCCGGCTCCGGCTACGCAGAGCCACAATCACGGCCAGACAGTCTCCGCTCAGCAGGCACGTGCCAAGGGCTTTGCCCTAGATATGTCGATGGGTGGCCCCGACGCCGGCGACGACGATTTTCGCGAAAGCGCTTGAGCGCTTCGCCGAAATGAACACTGCTGCGGACCTGTGGCCCGCGGCTTAGGGAAATGCCCAACGTGTGTATGCGTTGGTATCGATCGGCAGATGTCCGCCGGCCAGCTTTAAGAGGCAGGCGGAGCATCGGGTTTTCCTCCGAAAAGGTGGGATCTTCCGCAGTCAGACGCGCTGCGGTTTTGCAAGCCGATTGTGAGCTCCGGGAGGGTCCGAACAACGGACATGCGGAGCAAGCGACGATGGTCTCCAGTAATTGAACATGTCCGCGATGCATGCTGCCAAAAACGGCAGAATGACGACCCATGCCTGAACGTCGAGTAATGCACCCAGCTCTGTCGATCTCCTTCAAGGAAGTATTCAAATGCGCTTCACCATTAAACTGAAACTGGGTCTTGCCTTCGGCCTGATGACCCTCTTGTTAGTCGGCATCGCCGTTTACGGCAGCATGAGCCTCGGCTCTCTGAATAATGCCAGTGGTGCGATGATCGACGGTCCGGTACGCCGTCTTGAACTCGCGCTGACAGCCAATGTGGCCGAAGTCAACGCCATTCGCGCGCAGAAAAACGCGCTGCTTTCGACCGATCCGCAGACGACCGATGGATTCTACAAGGAGGCCGATCAGAACCTGCAGGCCATGCTTGAGTCCGTCGACGAGGGCCACAAAATCGCTTCACCGGAGGGCAAGCCCTATTGGGAGAAGTTGCAGGGCATTGGTGCGAAATTCCGTGAGAAGTCCGCTGAACTTCAGCAGCTTGACGCCAAGGGCGACCAGGCCGGCGCCCAGGCTCTCTCGCTTGGCGAACTGCGTGACATGACGAGCGATATGGGTGAAGCAATTGCGGCCCTCGTCGAAATCCAGCGCAAGGGCATGAAGGCGACTGATCAAGCCAACGACGATCTTTATAATTCCACAAAGCTAATCCTCAGTATTGCATCGGGTATTGCGGTGTTGATCGCGCTGGCCGCTGCCCTCTGGATCACGTTCGGCATCAGCAACGGTCTCAAGAAGATCGCGACTGTCGCCAAGGCTGTTTCGATCGGCGACCTCGACCAGAATGTCGCTGTCAAGACCAATGACGAGATCAAGGATCTGATCGATACCGTCAACGTTATGACCGCCAATCTACGGAATACGGCTGAGCTCGCCGACAAGATCGCCATGGGCGACCTGTCGGTCGATGCGAAGCCGCTGTCGGACAAGGACGTTCTCGGCATCGCGATGCGCAGCATGGTGACGAACCTGCGCACAACGGCTGAAGTGGCCGACCTCATCTCGAATGGCGACCTTACCGTGTCTCCGAAGCCTCTGTCCGAAAAGGATACGCTGGGCATCGCTCTGGAGCAGATGGTCGAGCGCTTGCGTGGTGTCGTCGCCGATGCGATCGCCGCAGCTGAAAACGTCTCGTCCGGCAGCCAGGAACTGTCGGCCAGCTCCGAGCAGGTCTCGCAGGGAGCAACCGAACAGGCAGCTTCGGCTGAAGAGGCCTCCGCTTCGATGGAAGAGATGGCCTCAAACATCAAGCAGAATGCCGACAACGCCGCCCAGACCGAAAAGATCGCCCGCCAGTCCGCCAAGGATGCCGAAGTTTCGGGTGAAGCGGTCTCGCGTGCTGTTCAGGCAATGCGCACGATTGCCGAGAAGATCGGCATCGTTCAGGAAATCGCCCGCCAGACCGATCTGCTCGCCCTGAACGCTGCCGTCGAAGCCGCGCGTGCCGGCGAACACGGCAAGGGCTTTGCGGTCGTCGCCTCGGAAGTGCGCAAGCTCGCAGAGCGCAGCCAGTCGGCAGCCGCTGAGATCAGTGCGATGTCCGGCGATACGGTAAAGGCAGCGCAGGAAGCCGGCGACATGCTGGGTCGCCTGGTTCCTGACATCCGCAAGACGGCCGAACTGGTCTCCGAGATCAGCGCCGCCTGCCGCGAGCAGGATATTGGTGCAGCCCAGATCAACGAAGCGATCCAGCAGCTCGACAAGGTGACGCAGCAGAATGCCGGCGCTTCCGAAGAGATGTCGGCGACCTCCGAAGAACTCGCCACGCAGGCTGAAGAGCTGCAGGCCTCGATCGCCTTCTTCAAGGTGGACATGGCCGGCAACCGCCTGTCCCGCGCTCCGGCTGCCAAGGTCAGTGTCCGCACGCCGGCTCCGACCGGAGGCCGCAAGCCGGTCGGCAAGAAGACCACGGCTGCCAATTCGGTCGCCGCCCAGCAGGCACGCGCCAAGGGCTTTGCCTTGGATATGTCGATGGGTGGTCCTGATGACGGGGATGCCGAGTTCAAGGAAAGCGCCTGAGCGCTTTCTCCCTCCAATCCTGTCAGGGGCTAGGCGGCCCCTGACATAAGCTTCCGGTGCCCAGGAACGCCGGACGTAAGATCGCAATTCTTCGTAACTGTCTTCGCCTGCCGGAATGTTTTTGCTGCGTGATGCCGCGCCAAGGAAACCACCGGTTCAAATTTATTCCGTCGCTTTCAAATAGGGGTATTGCGATGCGTATCACGATCAAGCTCAAGCTCGCAGCCGCGTTCGGCTTCGTCATATTGTTACTAGTGGGTAGTGCAGTCTTTGGAATTATCAGCCTCAGCTCGCTGAACGAAGCCGTCGGCAACCTGATCGCAGGTCCTTCAAAAAGACTGGAATTGGCTCTGGAAGCCAAAGCTGCCGAGCTCGATGCCATCAGGTGGCAGAAGAACGCCCTTTTGGAAATGGATCCTGAAGCAGCCAGGAAACACTACGAAAACTCGGCGAAGAGCATGGATGAATTGCTCACATTCGCGACAGGCGGCCAGCAGCTCGCAACAGCCGAAGGCAAGCCCACGTGGGACAGACTGGTCGAGCTCAGCAAACGTTTCGTGGAAGGTTCCAACAAAGTCGCCTTGATCCAGCAAAGTGGCGACAGGGCAGGGGCCACGGCTTATTCCGGTGGAGAGGTTCGGGTCATCGTCACAGAACTGGAAGACGTCTTTGCGACGCTTGTGGCGCTTCAGCAGAAGTCGATGACCCGGGCCGACGACGACACGGAAATTCTCTACGGCAACACCAGAAACCTGCTGATCGGCATGGCTGTCGGCGCTTCTGTCATCGCTTTCGCCGCCGCACTGTGGATCGCGCTCGGCATCAACAGTGGCTTGCGCAAGATCATGAATGTCGCCAGCGCTGTCGCCATCGGCGATCTGAACCAGAAGGTCGAGATCAAGAGCAATGACGAGATCAAGGATCTGGTGAACACGATCAACGTCATGACAGATAATCTGCGCAATACCGCTGACATCGCAAACGAGATTTCGAACGGTGACCTCAGCGTTACACCGAAGCCGCTCTCCGACAAGGATACGCTCGGTATTGCCATGCTCGGCATGGTGAACAACCTGCGCGCTACTGCAGACGTTGCCAACCAGATCGCTGAAGGCGACCTCTCGGTCGAGGTGAAGCCGCTTTCGGCCAAGGATACGCTCGGCATCGCGATGCAAAGCATGGTCGCTAATCTTCGTGCCACCGCCGACATTGCCACGCAGATTGCCGCGGGCGACCTGACTGTTTCTCCGAAGGCGCTCTCGGCCAAGGACACACTCGGCACCGCGCTCGAACAGATGGTGGAGCGCTTGCGCGATGTCGTCGCGGACGCAATTGCGGCAGCCGAGAATGTTTCGGCCGGCAGCCAGGAGCTTTCGGCGAGCTCGGAGCAGGTGTCGCAGGGCGCCACCGAGCAGGCTTCGTCGGCCGAGGAAGCCTCCTCCTCGATGGAGGAGATGGCTGCCAACATCAAGCAGAATGCCGATAACGCTGCCCAGACGGAAAAGATCGCCCGCCAGTCCGCCAAGGATGCGGAGATGAGCGGAAATGCCGTTTCCCGTGCCGTCGAGGCCATGCGTACGATCGCCCAGAAGATCAGCATCGTTCAGGAAATCGCCCGCCAGACTGACCTTCTCGCGCTGAATGCCGCTGTGGAAGCGGCTCGTGCCGGCGAACACGGCAAGGGTTTTGCAGTCGTGGCTTCGGAAGTGCGCAAGCTTGCCGAGCGCAGCCAGTCGGCGGCAGCGGAAATCAGCGCCATGTCGAGCGATACCGTCACGGCCGCCCAGGAAGCCGGTGATATGCTCGGCCGCCTGGTTCCTGATATCAGAAAGACGGCGGAACTCGTGGCGGAGATCAGCTCTGCATGCCGCGAGCAGGATGTCGGTGCGTCGCAGATCAACGAGGCGATCCAGCAGCTCGACAAGGTCACTCAGCAGAATGCGGGTGCTTCCGAGCAGATGTCTGCGACGTCGGAAGAGCTCGCTGCCCAGGCCGAGGAACTGCAGACGTCCATCGCCTTCTTCAAAGTGGATACGGCGGGTGGCAAGGCAATGGCGACAGGTGGTCGTCAGGGTCGCGCACCGGCCGCCAAGGTGACCACACGCAGCCCGGCTCCATCCGCAGCCCGCAAGCCGGCCGTCAAGGCGGGTCCCGCCAACGGTATTGCCGCTCAGCAAGCCCGTGCCAAGGGTTTCGCCCTGGATATGTCCATGGGCGGGCCGGACACGGCGGATGATGATTTCCGGGAAAGCGCGTAGGCGCTTCCCGACGGACAGACATTGGGGCCGCGGCAACAGCGGCCCCGTTACGGCCGGCGCATGGAAGCGCCGGGGCACACCGGCTCGGCCGGCAACGCATGAAGCGTTTTTACGGCGGCACAATGTGTCATTTCGCGGGATATCCGCTGCAGTCCTGAAGGGGTCTTGGAATGCGCTTCACGATCAAACTCAAACTGGGCCTGGTGTTCGGTTTCATCGTTCTCCTGACCTGCGCCATGGCTGGTCTTTCGATCTACAATCTCTCGTCGCTGAATAGCGACATCTCGGTCATGGTTGCCGGTCCGGTCGCCAATCTGCGCGATTCCGGTGATCTCTCCGATGCTGTGATGCGTTCCATCCGCGCCGAAAAGGATGCGATCATCAATACCGATGCGACCAAGATCGGCGGCTATGTTGATGAGATCTCGCAGCAGCGCGAGCAGATCAAGACACTGCAGGCTCGCCTTGCCGCTTCGGAAGACCCTGACATCAGGAATGGCATGGCTCAGTTCGGCGACCTCTACGGCAAGTGGACGGCGCTGCAGGATCGCGTTGCCGATCTCGCCAAGCAGAACACCACCGAATCCAACACCCAGGCCGGCGTCATTTCGATGGGCGAAGGCCAAGTGGTAACGACCCAGCTTCTTGGCATTCTCACCAAGCTGAACGACACCGTGACTGGCAATGTCGCCGAAACCGACGCCGCCACCAACGACCAGTATGCGCAGTCGCGCAATATGCTCGTGATGATGACGATCGGTCTGATCATCGTATCCTCCGCTGCTGCCATCTGGATCCTGCTCAATATCTCCCGAGGCCTCAAGCGCGCAGTCCAGCTCGCGGATGCCGTCAGCATCGGCGATCTCGAACAGGATATTGAGCACAAGAGCAATGACGAGATCCGCGACCTAGTCAATTCCATGACGAGGATGACCGGCAACCTGCGCAATACCGCGCAGATCGCCAACCAGATCTCGAACGGCGACCTTACCGTGTCTCCGAAGCCTCTGTCGGAGAAAGATACGCTGGGCATCGCTCTTGAGCAGATGGTGGAGCGCCTGCGTGGTGTCGTTGCGGACGCAATCGCGGCTGCGGAAAACGTCTCGTCCGGCAGCCAGGAACTGTCGGCCAGCTCCGAGCAGGTCTCGCAGGGCGCGACCGAACAGGCGGCTTCGGCTGAAGAGGCCTCCGCTTCGATGGAAGAGATGGCCTCAAACATCAAGCAGAATGCCGACAACGCCGCCCAGACCGAAAAGATCGCCCGCCAGTCCGCCAAGGATGCCGAAGTTTCGGGTGAAGCGGTCTCGCGTGCTGTTCAGGCAATGCGCACGATTGCCGAGAAGATCGGCATCGTTCAGGAAATCGCCCGCCAGACCGATCTGCTCGCCCTGAACGCTGCCGTCGAAGCCGCGCGTGCCGGCGAACACGGCAAGGGCTTTGCGGTCGTCGCCTCGGAAGTGCGCAAGCTCGCAGAGCGCAGCCAGTCGGCAGCCGCTGAGATCGGTGCGATGTCCGGCGATACGGTAAAGGCAGCGCAGGAAGCTGGCGACATGCTGGGTCGCCTGGTTCCTGACATCCGCAAGACGGCCGAACTGGTCTCCGAGATCAGCGCCGCCTGCCGCGAGCAGGATATTGGTGCAGCCCAGATCAACGAAGCGATCCAGCAGCTCGACAAGGTGACGCAGCAGAATGCCGGCGCTTCCGAAGAGATGTCGGCGACCTCCGAAGAACTCGCCACGCAGGCTGAGGAACTGCAGGCCTCGATCGCCTTCTTCAAGGTGGACATGGCCGGCAACCGCCTGTCGCGTGCTCCGGCTGCCAAGGTCAGCGTCCGCACGCCGGCCCCGACCGGAGGCCGCAAGCCGGTCGGCAAGAAGACCACGGCTGCCAATACGGTTGCTGCCCAGCAGGCACGCGCCAAGGGCTTTGCCCTGGATATGTCGATGGGTGGCCCTGATGACGGGGATGCCGAGTTCAAGGAAAGCGCCTGAGCATCCGGGTCCTTTCAATATGTTAACAGGCGTCTCCGATAATGGGGGCGCCCGAATCCAAGGAAAGCGGTTGATCATGGCAACAACATCTCTGGAAGCCCAATTCGTGACCTTCAGCCTCGGCGAGGAGATCTTCGCCGTTCCGGTGGAGGTGGTGCGCGAAATCCTCGACTATGCGGAAGCATTCAAGATTCCGAATGGCCCCGACTATCTGCTCGGCCTGCGCGACGTGCGCGGCCAGGGCGTCCCGACGATCGATCTGCGCCTGAAGCTCGGCATGTCAAAGACAGTACCGACGCCGCATACGCGCGTGCTGGTTCTCGACGTTCCGATGGAAAATCGCCTTCTGACGCTCGGCCTCGTTGCCGACCGCGTTTTCGAAGTGACGCCCTTCCGTCGCGATCAGATCGAGTCCGCACCCGATATCGGCGTACGCTGGCGGTCGGATTACATTGCCGGTGTCGTGCGCCGCGAGAACGGCTTCGTCGTCATCGTCGACCTTGCCCGGCTTCTGTCGCGCGAGGATGCCACTGTCCTGCAATCGGCCGCCTGAGGCCCTCAAGACCTGTTCGGAGCGTCGCGTTTTATGAGTATGGCAGCGGTAGAAACCCAATTGCCGGGTGACAGGATCAGCAAGCGTAATTTCGACAAGCTGGCACGGTTCATCTATGACTATAGCGGCATCAAAATGCCGCCGACGAAGCTGACGATGCTGGAAGGCCGGCTGCGCCGGCGTCTGCGCGCCACGCGCCATGCAAGCTTCGACGATTATTGTGATTTCCTGTTCAACGAGGATGGTCTCGAGCAGGAGACCGTCTACCTGATCGACGTCGTGACGACCAACAAGACCGACTTCTTCCGGGAAGCCAAGCATTTCGAATATATGCAGATGGTCGCCCTCCCGACGCTCGCCGACAGCGGCCTGCGGACGATCCGCACATGGAGTTCTGCCTGCTCGACGGGTGCAGAGCCCTATACGATGGCCATGGTGCTGGCCGAGTTCGTCGAGAACCGCAGCGATGTCTCCTACAATGTGCTGGCGACCGATCTCTCCACCGATGTGCTGCAGACAGCGCGCAAAGGTATTTATGCGGAAGATCTGATCGCTCCGGTGCCGCGCGACCTGCAGAAGAAATATGTTATGGTTGCCAAACAGCAGGGTCGCCGCGAGGTTCGCATCTCGCCGAAGCTGCGCAGCCGTGTCGGCTTCGCCCGCATGAACCTGATGGATGAGAAGTATCCTATCGGCGACATGATGCACCTGATCTTTTGCCGCAACGTGCTGATCTACTTCGACAAGCAGACGCAGGCCGGGGTGCTCACCCGTCTCTGCAATTGCCTCGCGAAGGGCGGTTACATGTTTATCGGTCACTCAGAATCGATCACCGGCTTCGACCTTCCCTTGAAGCAGGTTTCGAATACGGTGTTCCAGCGCATTTGAGAGGATACTATGGCCAAAAAAGTCCGCGTCCTCATCATCGACGATTCCGCCAGTGTCCGGCAGACGCTGACACGGGTTCTGGAAGAAGACCCGGAAATCGAAGTCATGGCCGTGGCTTCCGACCCGTTCATGGCGGCACGCAAGATCCAGGAAGAGATCCCTGACGTCATCACCCTCGATGTCGAGATGCCGCGCATGGATGGGATCACCTTCTTGCGCAAACTCATGTCGCAGCGGCCGATCCCGGTGGTCATGTGCTCCTCACTGACGGAAGCGGGTTCGGAAACTCTGCTTCAGGCGCTTGAGGCAGGTGCCGTCGACGTCATCCTGAAATCCAAGATCGGTGCGGCAGATAGCCTGGCCGATGACGCCATGCGCATCCGCGAAGTGGTCAAGAGCGCCTCGCATGCGCGGCTTACCAATATGCGCCGCGCTGCAGGCAGCATCCGCTCGGCTTCGGCAGAAGGGCCAGCCAAGAAGCTGACGGCCGATGCGATGCTGCCGCCGCCGACCGGTCGGGCAATGGCGAAGACGACGGAAATGGTCGTCTGCGTCGGCGCTTCGACGGGCGGAACGGAAGCCCTGCGCGAATTTCTGGAGGCGCTGCCGGCCAATGCACCGGGCATGGTCATCGTCCAGCACATGCCGGAGAAGTTCACCGCAGCATTCGCCAAGCGCCTCAACGGCCTTTGTGAAGTCGAGGTCAAGGAGGCGGCCGACGGCGATCCTGTGTTGCGCGGTCATGTGCTGATTGCGCCGGGCGACAAGCATATGCTGCTGGAGCGTCAGGGCGCGCGTTATTATGTGTCCGTCAAGCCGGGGCCACTGGTTTCCCGTCACCGCCCGTCCGTCGATGTTCTCTTCCGTTCCGCTGCCCGTTCGGCCGGCTCAAACGCGATGGGCATCATCATGACCGGAATGGGGGATGACGGTGCGCGCGGAATGCTGGAAATGCATCAGGCCGGCGCCTACACCGTTGCCCAGGACGAGGCGAGTTCGGTTGTCTTCGGCATGCCGAAGGAAGCTATCGCCAAGGGCGGCGTCGACCGTATCCTGTCGCTCGACCAGATCGCCCGCGAAGTGCTGATTACACAACAGAAATCTTGAACCTCCAATGCTGAACCAATGGAACGGCGGCGCATTTGTGCCGCCGTCCGTTTTTAAGGCATCAGGCGAGATAACCGCCGTCGATCGTCAGGCTGGCGCCGGTGATGAAGGAGGCTTCGGGGCTGGCGAGATAGGCGGCGAAGCTTGCGATTTCCTTGTCCTCGCCCATGCGGCCGAGCGCCATCAACTGTTTCAGTATCTCATGGCTGGCTTCGTTCGAGTTCATGTCCGTCGCAGTCGGGCCTGGCTGGATGTTGTTGACGGTGATGCCGCGCGGGCCGAGATCGCGGGCAAGGCCGCGCGTCATGGCCGCGACCGCACCCTTGGTCATGGCATAGACCGAAGAGGTCGGGAAGCCGCTCCGCTCGGCGACAATGCTGCCGATGGTGATGATGCGGCCGCCTGCCTTCATATGGCGTGCAGCCGCCTGCGTGCCGGCAAAGACGGCACGGACATTGACCGCGAACATGCGGTCGAAATCCTCGAGGGGAAAATCCTCGACCGGGTTCAGCAAAAGGATCCCGGCACTGTTGACGAGGATATCGATGGTGCCGAATGCTGAGATCGTCTGTTCGACCGCATCCTGAACGGCCTTCGGATCAGCGCTATCGGCATTGATCGCCAGCGCCTTGCCGCCCTTCGCGTCGATGTCTTCGACGATGGCCTTCGCACGGTCGCCCGAAGCAGCGTAGGTGAATGCGACGGTCGCGCCGTCGCTACTGAGGCGGCGCACGATTGCAGCGCCGATGCCGCGCGAGCCGCCAGTGACGAGAGCGATCTTGCCGGAAAGTGGTTGGGACATTGTGACTTCCTTTCTTTTTGGACTGTTTAGTCTGGAATCGGGTATGCGAGATCGGGTTTAGGTGTGCCTGTAGTCTAGCGGAGGCTTCGGATGGCGAGGCGGGCGATGCCGCGCAGGATTTCCGAGGAGGCGCCGTTACGGGCGCTGACTTTCATGCCCGACAGTGTCGAGCCGAGAAACTGGACGGCATCGGCGGTATCGACATCGCCTGCGATCTCGCCTCGCTTCCGGCTTTCCTCAAGGATCGCCTGTATGCCGGCGGAAAGCCGGCGGCCTGCCTTGTCGGTCAAGGCCGAGACTTCGCGATCCGTGCGTCCGAACTCGCATACGGCGCTCACGCCGAGGCAGCCACGGCCGGCTTCGGCCTCCGGGCGGGAAGCAAAGGCGATCAGCGTTTCTTCCAGCGCTTTCAACGGCGTTATATCGCGCTGTAGGTCGGCCAGCAGCTCCGATACACTATCGCTGTTGTAGCGATCGAGCGCTGCCAGATAGAGACTGCGTTTGTCGCCGAAAGTATCGTACATGCTTTGCCGGCTGATCTTCATGGCCGACAGCAGCGCATCCGTCGACGTGCCCTCGTAGCCGTGTTCGGTGAACACGGAGATGGCTGCCTTGAGTGCGGTGTCGCGATCGAATTCCTTGTGCCTCGCCATGATGCCTCAATAAAGTTTCCAGACTGATCTGTCCAGAATAATTTGGGAACTATCCTTTCGTGCTGCAACCCTGCCATGCGGCATTCCCCTTGAAATTTCCCTGATTTTGTGGTCTTGAGGCCGCCAATCTATGCAGCGCTGTCGCTTCCGGCGTTCAGGGACATATCCCGCCCCTGACAGCGCGTCCCGTATTATCCAAGGAAAATGCCCACATGGCCCGTTCAGCTCTTCTCAATGTCATGGTTCAGGCTGCCATCAAGGCAGGCAAGTCGCTGGGGCGTGATTTCGGGGAAGTGCAGAACCTGCAGGTATCTGTGAAGGGGCCGGGCGACTTCGTTTCGAATGCCGACCGCAAGGCCGAGAGGATCGTCAAGGAAGAACTTCTCAAGGCGCGTCCGACCTATGGCTTCCTCGGCGAAGAGAGCGAAGAGATCAAGGGTACCGACGGTGCGCACCGTTGGATCGTCGACCCGCTCGACGGCACGACCAACTTCCTGCATGGTATTCCGGCTTTCGCGGTTTCGATCGCGCTCGAGCGCAACAATGAGATCGTCGCAGGCGTGGTCTTCAATCCGGCAACGGACGAGCTTTACACTGCTGAGCGTGGTGGCGGCGCGTTCCTCAACGATCGCCGGCTGCGCGTCGCCTCGCGCCGGGTGCTTTCCGACAGCGTCATCGGCTGCGGCGTGCCGCATCTTGGCCGCGGCAATCACGGCAGGTTCCTAATCGAGCTGCGCCATGTTATGGGTGAGGTCGCCGGCATTCGCCGCATGGGCGCCGTCTCGCTCGATCTTGCCTATGTGGCCGCCGGTCGTTTCGACGGCTTCTGGGAAACGGCACTGTCGCCGTGGGACATGGCTGCCGGCATTCTGCTCATCCGTGAAGCCGGCGGTTTTGCGACCGATTGGGACGGCGGCACCTCGATCCTGGAGACGGGCTCGATCGTTGCAGGTAACGAGCACATCCAGAAGGCCCTGATGGAAGTCGTCAAGCGGCCCGTCCCGACCCGCTGATGGGTATTGGAAACAGGCTGTTGTAAAGTCCCGCTTTTCGGCGGCGCATACTTCAATTCGGCACAATGTTGATCTAGTCTCCGGCTGCAATGAATCCGGAGGCCGAGGAATCTATGGAAAATGTGAATGCGGCCGAGTTCGGCTCCACCGAGAAGACGGCCGGTGGCTACGCCTACAAGCTTTCCAGTCCCATGTCGTTCTTCTGGACGATGGTGTTGTTCCTTATCATTGTGGGTTTCATAGCGGCGATCCTGTTCCGGCAAACACAGACCGCCTTCATGCATAATCCGGGTCTCAACGGTCTCATCGTCGGCGTTCTTGCCGTTGGAATCATTCTCGTTTTCAATCATGTATTGTCGCTTCGCCCGGAAGTACGCTGGTTCAATTCCTTCCGCGCTGCCGGCAGTGCCGACAAGGTAAACCGCAATCCGCGGCTGCTCGCGCCGATGCGGGCGCTGATCGGAAATCGAGGCAAGTCCGGGGTTGCATTGTCGACCACCGCGCTGCGCTCCATTCTGGATTCAATTGCCAACCGTCTCGACGAATCACGTGACGTTTCCCGCTATCTCATCGGCCTGCTCGTCTTTCTCGGCCTGCTCGGCACCTTCTGGGGCCTTATCGGCACGATCGGCTCGATCAGCTCTGTCATCCAGTCGCTCGATGCCGGCTCGAATGGTACCGGCGATGTGCTTTCGACGCTGAAGGAAGGGCTTGCGATGCCGCTTTCCGGCATGGGCCAGGCTTTCTCGTCCTCGCTGCTCGGTCTTTCGGGTTCGCTGATCCTCGGCTTCCTCGATCTGCAGGCCGGACGTGCGCAGAACCGTTTCTATACGGAGCTGGAAAATTGGCTTTCCTCCGTTACCGATGTCGGCTCCGACATTCCGGTGCCGGCGCTTGACGGCGTTTCCGCCGGCTCGTCGGAAGATATGAAGGCACTGTCGGAATATCTGCGAAAGGTAGCCGAAGGGGACGGCCCGTCCAGCCAGCGATCGGTCGCCGCCATGGCAAGCCTTGCCGAAGGCATCCAGGGCCTCGTCAAGAACATGCGCAACGAGCAGCAGATGCTGCGCGACTGGATCGAGGTCCAGCAGGACGAGGCAAAGGCGATGCGCCGCACGCTCGATCGTCTGGCTGAACGCATCGGCGTACAAGACCGCGGCAGCGACAGAGCGCGTGAGCGGTCCGGCCAGGTCGAAAAGAGCGAGGGCAAGTAAACCATGCCTCTTGCCCGCAACCGTCGCCATCAGCGCGCGGTCGACTACTGGCCGGGTTTCGTCGACGCCTTGTCGACGCTGCTCATCGCCATCATGTTCATCCTCACGGTTTTCGTTGTCGGCCAGTTCATTCTCAGCCGCGAAATCAGCGGCCGTGACGAGGTGCTGACGCGTCTGAACAGCCAGATCAATGAGCTCACGCAGTTGCTGGCGCTCGAGAAGGGCAGCAATCAGGATCTTCAGGATTCGGTCGCCAATCTGCAGGCGTCGCTTGCGAGTGCCGAGGGCGAGCGTACGCGCTTGCAGGCGCTTCTCAGCGCCGGTGCCGGCGGCCAGGATGCGGCAAAGCAGCAGATCGGAACGCTGACGCAACAGCTCGATGAGCAGAAGCAGGTGAGCGACCGTGCCCTCAGCCAGGTCGAGCTTCTCAACCAACAGATCGCGGCGCTCCGCAGCCAGATCGCTGCTGTCGAGGCAGCGCTGCAGGCTTCCGAGGAGAAGGATCAGACGTCGCAGACGAAGATCGCCGATCTCGGCCGCCGTCTGAACGTGGCACTGGCTGCGCGCGTGCAGGAACTCAACCGCTACCGGTCGGACTTCTTCGGGCGCCTGCGCGAAATCCTGTCCGATCGCGAGAACATCCGCGTCGTCGGCGACCGTTTCGTCTTCCAGTCTGAAGTGCTGTTCCCGTCCGGCGGTGCCGACCTCAATCCGGATGGCCAGGCAGAAATGGCAAAGCTTGCCGCGGCGCTGCTTGACCTCGCCAAGGAAATCCCGCCCGAAATCAACTGGGTGCTGCGCGTCGATGGCCATACCGACAATGTTGCTCTCTCAGGCTCAGGCCGCTACCGCGACAACTGGGAGCTTTCATCCGCCCGCGCGATTTCGGTCGTGAAGTTCCTGATCGCGCAGGGTGTGCCTGCAGACCGGCTCGTTGCGGCAGGTTTTGGCGAATTCCAGCCGATTGCACCGGGCGATACGCCGGAGGCGCGCGCCACCAATCGCCGTATCGAGCTCAAGCTGACCGAGAAATAACGGCCTGAAGCTTGCCGGTGAGGAAAGTGCGGACGGCGGGACTGTTACTGAGGCCGATCGCCATCCTGTAGGCTTCTGCCGCGGCGTCACTTTGGCCAAGATCTGCCAGCAGATGCGCCCGTACCGCCCAGTAAGGTTGGTAATTGGCGATGCCCCGTTGTTCCAACTCATCCAGCAGGGCGATGGCCAGGGCCGGGCCGTCCACTCTGCCGATGACGGCGGCATGGCTGACGTTCGAGCCGAGTGTCGGTTTCATCGCGACGAGTGCCCGGTAGAGGGTAATGAGCGCCTTCCAATCCGTCGTGCCTGTCCGGCGGCGCGTAGCGTGGACGGACTGGATCGCTGCCTGGCACTGGAACGGACCGAAGCGGTCGTAGGTGCCCGCCTTGCGCAGCAACGCGTCAGCTTCCGCCATCATGATTTCGTTCCAGAGGCCGGTATCCTGTTCCTCAAGCGGTACGTAGGCGCTATCGACATCACGCCGTGCGTGTTTTCTCGCCTCGCAATAAAGCATCAGCGAGAGCAGCCCGATGGCCTCCGGCTCGTCGGGCAGGATGGTCATGAGTGCGCGGCCAAGCCAGATCGCTTCATCGGTCAGGCCCGTGCGACTGTCTCCTTCACCATCGAGACCATCCCAGCCGAGCCCGTAGGCAGCATAGATTGCCGAGAGGACATCTGCCAGCCGTTCCGTCAGGATCTGCCGCTCGGGAATGGCGAAGGGAATGCCGGCATCGCGGATCTTGACCTTGGCTCGCACTAGGCGCTGGCTCATGGCATCCGGCAAGACTATGAAGGCTTGTGCGATTGTCTTCGCATCAATGCCGAGCACAGTCTGAAGCATCAGCGGCGTGTGAACGGACTGATCGATCGCCGGATGCGTGCAGGCAAAAAGCAGCTTCAGCCGTTCATCGGAAAAGTCGGCGTTTTGCGCATCGTTCATGCGCTCCTCGGCCTCCTCGATGGCCAGCGTAATCGTTTCTCTGGCATTGTCGCGGACAGCTTGATGGCGGGCAGCCTGTATAAGGTTGCGGCGGGCTGCGGTGAGCAGCCAGCCCTCGGGATTGTCGGGAATGCCGCGCTCGGGCCAGACCCGCAACGCCGCCGCCAGCGCATCAGACAGGGCGTCCTCCGCCGCCGGAACATCGCGGGAGCGAGCAGCAAGGAAGGCGATGAGCTTGCCGTAGGATTGCCGTGCCACTCTCTCGGCGGCACGGCCCGCATCAGATGTCACAACGGCCTCACGCGACCTGCAGCCGGGGCCGTATCTCCACCGAGCCCTGTTCGGAGACGGGAACGCGCGTGGCCCATTCGAGCGCCGTATCGAGATCGGGCACGTCGATCACGTAGAAGCCGCCGAGCGATTCCTTGCCTTCCGGGTAGGGGCCATCCTGTACATCATGGTTCTCGCCCTTGCGGCGCACGATCGTGCCTGTCTCAGGCGGGGTCAGGCCGGCACCGGCAGTCAAGATCCCGGCCTGCACCAGTGCCTTGGTATAGGCCGTCCAGCCGTCGCGGTAAGCGGGGTCGCTGCGGCGGACGAAGTCTTCTGCGGATTCACGGATGATAAGTGCGTATTGCATCGGAAACTCCTGATCCTCTGGGGGCGTTGACCGGGCAGACAGCATCTAAGGCCGAATTCGCCCATGCTGCAATGCCCCGGTGGCGCGGCGTCAAGCCGTTCCGAAACAATGAGGTCTCAGTCGTCTTCATTTCGACATTTGCTGTCGAAAAAATCGATCATATGGAAATGCGTGCGAAAAATACGCTGAGCGGAGAGTGCTGGAGGCGACTGATGCCGCCTCCGCTTCCAGTCAGGCTTCCGCCTTTGTCTGATCCACTACGTCAGCGCCAGGCGAATTCTTCTTGATGGATTCGATGGCGTTCATTGCGGATGCCTTCGCCTTGTAGCCTTCGGACGAGAACATGGTCTCGCCGTTCGACGCCTTGAAGCGGAAGCGGAATTCACCGGCCTTATCCTTGTAAACTTCAAATCTGTACATGGATCCCTCCTGGTAAGCTGAAATCATGCATCAGCCGTCCGAAAGCTAGCCCAGAACTGCCAGCTTTTCCACTACCTTAATTAGAATTCAATTGCATGGCGTCCAATTGCCGCCGGTTGGATCGGGCGCGAGAGAAGGGGCTGATGGCATGCTGTCCCCTCCCGTTGCGGTCACTCCATCTGGATATGGGCGCCCTCCACGACCGGTTTCCATTTCGCAAGCTCGGCCTTCACATGGGCGCCGAGTTCTTCCGGCGTGGAGCCGACGATTTTTGCGCTGAATTCTTTCATCCGCTCGGCAACGGCCGGATCGGTCAGCGCCTTGTTGGCGGAGGTATTGAGGCGGGTGATCGCATCGGCCGGCGTATTGGCCGGCGCAAAGAGCGCGTTCCACGTGTAGGTCTCGTATCCCGGGATACCGGATTCCGCGATGGTCGGAATATCAGGGAAGGATGACGCGCGTTCGGCGGTTGTTACGGCCAGAGCTCGCAGCGTGCCGGCCTTGATGTGACTCGACGACGAGGGCAGGTTGTCGAACATGATCGGTACCTGGTTGCCGATGACGTCATTCAGTGCCGGTCCAGCGCCTTTATAGGGAATATGCTGCATGTCGACGCCCGCCATGCTTTTAAAAAGTTCGCCGGAAAGATGCAGCGGCGTGCCGTTGCCGGATGAGGCGTAGCTATATTTGTCCGGATCGGCTTTCAACAGCGCGATCAGTTCCTGCACGTTCTTTGCGGGCAGTTCCGGATTGACGGCCAGCACGTTAGGGACAATCACGAGCAACGAGATCGGCGCGAAATCCTTCTCGGCATCATAGGGCGTCGATTTCAGGATCAGGGGATTGAGCGCGTGCGTGGCGACCGTGCCCATCAGGATCGTATATCCGTCCGGCGCGGCACGCGCGACATTGCCAGCGCCAAGATTGCCGCCGGCCCCCGCAACATTCTGCACGATGACCTGCTGGCCGAGATCCTCGGACATTTTCTGCGCGACGATACGGGCGACGACATCGGTTGAACCACCGGCGGCAAAGGGCACGATCATCGTTATGGAACGGTCGGGAAAAGCCTGGGCCGATGCGGCTGTGCCTGTGGCCGCTGCGAACAGGCCAAGGCCGAGCGCCAGGCACATGCGACGGGTAATTCTAGAAAGCGCCATCCGAATCTCCTCCCACTGATTTCAACAGCAAAACCCCTACCTCGGGCACAGGGAGGTTAGGGCAGGTTGCCGTAAAGGCAACTGCCTACGGGAGATCCGTCGATCAGACTTTAGTCGCTATTCGACATGAGATAGCCTACTTGACGGCCGCCAGGACATCCTCGTTGGCCGCATCGAATTGCAGCCGAGCGAGTTTCGCATAAATGCCGCCATGACGGATCAGGCTCTGATGCGTGCCTTCTTCGACGACGTGGCCCTGATCCATGACGAGAATGCGGTCGGCTTTCAGCACGGTGGCGAGGCGGTGGGCAATGACCAGTGTGGTGCGCCCTTGCATAAGCCCATCCAACGCCTTCTGTACGAGCGTTTCGCTCTCCGCATCGAGGGCCGAGGTGGCCTCGTCCAGAAGCAGAATGGGCGCGTTCTTCAGGATCGCGCGCGCGATGGCGATGCGCTGGCGTTGGCCACCAGACAGCGTGACGCCGCGTTCGCCGACCTGCGTATCGTAGCCCTTGTCCAGCCGATTGATGAATTCGTCGGCTTGGGCCGCGATCGCGGCGACGCGTACCTGCTCGTGTGTGGCGCTTTGAACACCGAAAGCGATGTTGTCGTGGATCGAGGCGGCGAAGATGGTCACATCCTGCGGCACGATAGCCAGGCGCTGGCGCAAGGCGTCCGGGTCCGCCTGGGAGGCGTCGACGCCGTCGATCTTCACGCTACCCTGTTGCGGATCGTAGAAGCGCAGCAGGAGCGAAAAGACCGTGCTCTTGCCTGCGCCGGATGCACCGACGATCGCTACCGTTTCTCCTGGCAGGACCGTGAAATCCAGCCCGTGCAGGGCCGACTTGCCTGGACGAGACGGATAGGCGAAGTGCACGCCATCGAATTTCACACGACCCTGGGCGGGCGAGGGGAGCGGCTGCGGATTTACGGGGGCGGCGATCGGCGACACCTCGTCGAGAAGCTCTGTCAGGCGGTCAGCTGCACCTGCTGCCTGCGAAAGCTCGCCCCAGACTTCCGAGAGTGCACCGAGCGAGCCAGCCGCGATGACCGCATAGAGCAGAAACTGGCCGAGCGTGCCGGCCGAAAGCGTGCCGGCGAGGACACTATGGGCGCCAAACCAGAGAACGGCGACCACGCTGCCGAAGATCAGGGTGATGGCGATGCCCGTCAGCAGGGCGCGGGAGGAGACGGCGGAACGCGCGGCTTGATAGGCGGATTCGACAGCCGAGCCGTAGCGGTCCGCTGCGGCGGTTTCGGCGTTGAAGGCCTGCACGGTGCGGGTAGCGGCGATCGTCTCACTGGCGAAGGCGGAAGCCTCTGCAAGCGTATCCTGCGCCGCTCGGGAACGCTTGCGCACCGAGCGGCCGCCGGCGACCAGCGGAAAGACGATCACAGGAATGGCAACGATGACGAGGCTCGAAAGCTTTGGCGAGGTCACGATCATCATGCCGAGCGCGCCGATACAGAGGATCAGGTTGCGAAGCGCCACGGAAGCGGTGGCGCCGACGGCGGATTTGATCTGGGTGGTATCGGCCGTCAGCCGCGAGACGATCTCGCCCGATTGGTTGACGTCGAAGAAGGAGGGCGACAGTCGCGTGACATGCGAGAAGACATCGCGGCGCAGATCCGAAACGATGCGCTCGCCAATTGTGATGACGAAATAGTAGCGGAGCGCACTGGCAACGGCGAGCACGATGGCCATGACCATCAGCATTGCGAAATAGCTGTTGATGAACGTGCCGTCGGCCTGCGTGAAGCCGTGGTCGATCATGCGGCGGACGGCAAGCGGTATGGCGAGTGAGGTGACGGCGGCCAGTGCCAGCGCAATCAGCGCGCCAGCGACCATACCGCGGTAGCGGGTCACATAAGGTGTCAACCTGCCGAGCGGCCTTAGCGAACGCGACTTCTTTTCCCCAAGCTCTGCCTGCTCTGCCAAATCGTCTCCGATCGCCCTCAAAGACCGCGTATTGCGGCTCCTTGGCCCTTGTTATCCCGGCGCCCTTCATGTATAGGCACCGCATCCTAATGGGAAGCCGTAGCCTTCACGACTGCGGCTTCATTTATTCAATCGGTTCTTCCGCCGCAACTGTCTGCGGCAAATTGGACCCGGCATCGCAGGAAGATTGTCATGAAGGAAGGCATCCATCCCGACTACCACGTCATCAAGGTAGTCATGACCGATGGCACCGAGTACGAAACCCGCTCGACCTGGGGTTCTGAAGGCGCTGTCATGAACCTCGAAATCGACTCCAAGTCGCACCCGGCTTGGACCGGCGGCAACCAGCAGCTCATGGACCGCGGCGGCCGTGTTTCGAAGTTCAACAAGCGTTTCGGTGGCCTCGGCCTCTAATTCGCTTCCGCTTGGCGGATTATTCAAAAGCCCGGCCCTTGTGCCGGGCTTTTTTTATTTTGGGGTCTGTACCGGCGCGCAAATAAAAAACCGGCCGCGTTGCCGCAGCCGGTTTCATGAAATTCTATGATGCCAGATCAGTTGTTGCCGAAGGCCGTCTGCAGCAGGGAAAGCTGAGCCTGGACGCTGTTCTGATTGTCCGGAACGATCGCAGCTTCCGTCGGGCGATAGATTTCGCGGTCAAGCAAGGCGATGCGGTTCTGCAGACGGAGCGAACGTTCGACGAGGTCGCGGAATGATTCCGGCAGGTCGCCCCAGCCCGGAGCATTGCGGTCGACGTTGAAGCCATCGAGGCGAACCTTGTTCTTCTCGGCCAGAACCTGATCGCGGGACATTTCGCCATTGTTGACGGCGCGCTGCAGGAGCAGCCAGGAAGCCATCTGCATGAGGCGCGTGGTCAGGCGCATCGATTCAGCTGCGTAAAGGACCGAGGCCATGCGCGGCAGCACCTTGGAGGCTGCGCGGCCCTGGCCGTCGAGGTAGGATGCGGTTTCTTCGACCAGCGACATGCCCTCTGCATACAGCGTCTTAAACTGCGAGGATGCGGCAGCGCGGCCCGCAAAACTGATTGTGTTCAATCCAAGTTCCGACATCTAAAGAATCCCTGTTGCACGCATCTACTATCAGGTAACGCCGGGTTCCCGGGAAAAGTTTCCCAAGCCGGTCTTTGTGATTTTAAGATGGTATCTTTAGCCTAGATGCGCAAGCCGTTTCTTAAGAAAAGGTTAATCTCCACAGTTTCGTGGAAAGGTCTAAGGCAGCGCAAAAAGAAGAGCCGCAAAAGCGGCTCTCAAGGTAAAACAGGGAGAAAAATCAGACCAATTCACCGCTTGGAAAACTGTCTGAGGTCCAGAAGGATCTGAACAGCATGAGTAATATCTTATAAAGCTTAATTTTTTATTAATGTCGTCCCAATTTAAGACTTGGTGAAAGTAATTTCGAAGCAATAGTTGCTCGTTCACAGTCTTATGATCGGAAAAGGCTTTCTGCGGCAATTCGGCCGGAAGCCTTCTTGGTGGCTTCGGCTTCGAGCCGCGCGATCTCGGTTTTCAAGAGTTCCACGCGCGCCTTCAGTTCGTCCACCGAAAGCAGAGAGAGATCGGAACCGATCTCGTGTGCGGCCTTCTTCTGCGGCTTGTCGTCATCCATCAAGCTCATTGTCGCTCCTCCTTTAAATCGTGTCGCGATCTCCAGGATTCGCTTCCACGTTTTAGCTCTGTTTCAGGCATGTCGTTATCGCAAAACCTCTGCACAGTTCGCGCAACATGCTTCAGTTCGTCAGCCGAACTTTACAACAGGATCGCTGCTTTCGGGAGGCTTATTGGAGCCGCGATCGGCAAGCGACATGCTTTGCGGCGTGAGCGTAGGAGATGTTGCTGTCGGGATCGTCGTATAGGCATCACGGTCGCTTGCCGGGATGGCTGCGCGAATACGGCTTCTGACGATGGCATAGCCGGTGATCAGAAGATGGGCGAGCGCCGTCACCAGGAAGAGCGCATGTGGACTTATGACCGACATGACCGGACCGCCGATCGTCGGACCGATGACGGTGCCGATACCGTAGAGAAGCAGCAAGCCGCCCGAGACCTTTACGAAATCCTCCGATGCGGCAAAGTCGTTCGCATGGGCGACGGCGATCGGATAGAGCGTATTGGCGACGGCGCCGTAGAGGATGACGAGGCCGATCAGGAAGATCGGGGAAGAGGGATGCAGCAGGAAAATCAGGAGGCCGGCGAGCGCTGCGATGGCTGACATGGCCGCCAGCACATAACGGCGGTCGATGCGGTCGGAGAGGCGCCCGGCCGGAAGCTGCATTATCGCACCGGCAAAGATGGTGGCACTCATCATTACCGCAATCGAGGTATCGGAGAGCCCGGCACCCGCGCCGAAGACGGCGCCGAGCGTACCATAGGCGCCGTTGGCGATGCCGACGAGCAGGATGCCAAGGCATGAGACGGGCGAGTTGCGATAGAGCGCAGGCAGATCGAGCTTCACCGCCTTCAGCGGCTGCGGCGAAGCGGCGGTCGAGAGCGTCGTCGGCAGCATGGCAATGCAGTAGAAGATGCCGCAGATCATGAAGAGCACCGGTGTGCGCACGTCTTCCAGCGGGATCATCAGCTGGCCGCCGACGACGCCCAGCAGCGTGATGCCGATATAGAGCGAGAAGATCGCGCCGCGGCTTTCATTATTCGCTCGCTCGTTTAGCCAGCTTTCGATGATCATCGAGGTGCCAGCGGTTGAGAAGCCTGTGACGGCGCGCAGGATGACCCACCAGACCGGGTCGATGATGATGCCGCTCACGAGTGCGATGATGGCGATAATGGCGATGAAGCCGGAAAAGGCGCGTACATGGCCGACGCGGCGCACCATCTTCGGGGCAACAAGGCAGCCGATGACGAAGCCCGCCGCCCAGGACGTGCCGAGCAAGCCGAGTGTGGTCGTTGCATAACCTTCGAGATTTCCGCGTACGGGAAGCAGAATGCCCTGCAATCCGTTGCCCATGAAAAGGAAGAGCGTGCCAAAGAGCAGCGCAGCGACGGACAGCAGATTTCTTGTCATATCCCCAGACTCGGCGTGTTCGCTTTGAAAAAGGACATAAGGCGAGACCTGTATCCGCCCAGTCCATAAGAATGTTGATTGTGTCCCGGAATGCCTTTACGGCGAGTAGATATTCTCTGTTCGCGTGAAAAAATGTCCGTCCTGTGACATTCTGATAAATGGAAAAAATAAAGCCATGACAAAGCTGATAGCGTTGCTGCTCATCCTTGCCATGGCAATCCAAATCATCAAGCCGCTTGGCTATCCGGGGCTGCGCCGCCGGATAGATTTCTGGAAGATCGCGCTGATTGCCTTTGCCATCTGGGCGGTGGCGTTGCTAACGCGCGATTTCCTGGTGCAATAGACAGGATCAGTCCTGCAGGATGATCTCGCCTTTCATGACGGGTACGCAGCTTCCCGAGATCGTCACGTCAGTCACCGTGCCGGCCTTCTTGACCACATCGAGTTCGATGATGCTGCGCCGGCCCATTTCTACGCCCTGTTCGATCGTCACGTGCTGGCTGATGTCCGCCACCGGCAGGAGTGAGACGAGATAGGCGGAAAGGGCTGCCGAAGCGCTGCCGGTCGCGGGGTCTTCGATGACGTTGTCCAACGGTGCGAACATGCGGGCGCGGATATTCCATGGCGTAGCCGCCGGGCGAACGTAGAGAAACAGGGAGAAATCATGGCTGCCGGTTACAGACTTGGCCGCAGCCTGGAAGCCGTTGATATTAGGGCTTGCCGCGGCCAGAGCCTCGAGGCTTTCGAGTTCGGCAACGGCAAATTTCAGGCCGACGGAGACGAAGACCGGGACATGCGTGTCCCTGCGGATTGACGCCGGGTCGATGGAGACGCAGCCAGCGATGATCGCATCGGGTATCGTGTCTTCTATTTCAAGCGGTCGTGGAGCGCGGATCGTCGCTGCGGTGATACGACCTTCGCTGCGCTGCAGGGCGACTTCCACGAGGCCGGCCTTTTCTTCGAACCGCAGCGTATCGCCGATGGGGCGGCCGAAGATTTCGCTCTGCTGGCCAAGAATATAGGCGGTACCAACATTGGGATGGCCGGCGAAGGGTATCTCCATCGTCGGCGTAAAGATGCGCACCCTTGCCGTGTTTTGCGGGTTCTCCGGAGGAAGCACGAAGGTGACTTCTGAATAGCCGAATTCGGCGGCGATCTTCTGCATTGCGGCGTCGCTGACACCCCTGGCGTCGCTCATGACCGCGAGCGGGTTACCCTCGAAGCGGGTGGAAGTGAAGACGTCGACGGTGGTGTAAGACAGGCTGTTCATGGCGGCTCCGATGGTTGAGGCGCCATGATTAGCGAGGCCAGCGATTGCGGCGAAGGATTATCTTGTCGCCATGACAAATCGCCTCGCGATACGCAGGCGCAAAATAAAACAGGCGGCGAAGGTGTTCGCCGCCTGCCTCATTCTTTCAAGCTTCAAAAGCTCATGCAGCCTTTTCGAGTTCGGCCTTCCAGTTGCCCTTGGCAGCGAGACTGTTCATTTCGGCGCGATGGGAGAACTCGCGCTGGCCGGCAGCGACGTTTTCCTGCTTGCCGTTCCAGACCTTGAGCGCGCTGTCCTGCAGGGCACGGCCGTAGGAGAAGGTGACAAACCAGGGCAGTTCATAACCGGAGTTGATTGCGGAGAGATGGGCGGTGGCCTCTTCCGTGGTCTGGCCGCCGGAGAGGAAGGCAATGCCCGGAACGGACGACGGGACCGTGCGCTTCAGGACCTGAACGGTACGCTCTGCAACTTCGGCGATGGAGGCCTTGCGGGCATTCTTGCCATCGATGACCATGTTCGGCTTCAGGATCATGCCCTCGAGGCTGACGCGGGCATCGGCCAGTTCCTCGAACACGATGCGCAGCGTGGCTTCAGTCACTTCGGCGCAGCGGTCGATATTGTGGTCGCCCGGCTTGCCGTCCATCAGGCATTCCGGCTCGACGATCGGTACGATCTTGGCTTCCTGGCAAAGCGCAGCATAACGGGCAAGCGCCTGGGCATTGGCGCGGACGGAACCGCGGCTCGGCAGCGTCTGCGAGATGGCGATCACGCCGCGCCACTTGGCGAAGCGGGCACCGGCTTCGTAATATCTGGCAAGGCGGTCTGCGAGGCCGTCGAGCCCTTCGGTGACGGTCTCACCCGGATACTTTGCCATCGGCTTTGCGCCGGTATCGACCTTGATACCTGGAATACTGTCGGCGGCCCTGATGATGTCGACGAAGGACGTGCCGTCGGCCGCCTTCTGGAAAAGGGTTTCCTCATAGAGAATGACGCCGGAGATGTACTTCTTCATCGCTTCGTCGGAGCGGAAGAGCATCTCACGATAATCGCGCCGGCTGGTTTCAGTCGATTCAAGATTGATCGCGTCGAAACGCTTCTTGATGGTAGCGGTCGATTCATCGGCGGCAAGCAGGCCCCGACCGCCAGCAACCATCTTCACTGCAATGTCTTCCAGTCGTTCGCTCATCTCGTTCTCTCCACAATGAAACCCGGTAGAATTGACAATATAGAACTCGGATAACAGAAGTTTATAGGGAGAAAAAAGGGAGCGCTAAGTCATTGAAACGATTGAAATGATTTCAATCGTTTGAAAGTTCGGGAATTTTTTCTCTTCTTGAGCAAAAGACCGCGGAAGCGTTCGCTCCGCGGCCTATCCTGCTGGAATATCTTTCGAATCGGCTTATCGGTTGGCGGAGAGAACGGCCACGCCCGGCAGTTCCTTGCCTTCCATCCATTCAAGGAAGGCGCCGCCTGCAGTCGAAACATAGCTAAACTCTTCGGCAACGCCGGCATGGTTCAGCGCCGAGACCGTATCACCACCGCCTGCGACTGACGTGAGTTTGCCGGCTTTGGTGCGCTCGGCGGCATATTTCGCGGCGGCGACGGTCGCCGCGTCGAAGGGCTCGATTTCAAAGGCGCCGAGCGGACCGTTCCAGACGAGCGTAGTGGCGCGTTCGATCCAGGCCTTGACGGCATCGACCGACTTCGGACCGACATCGAGGACCATGGCATCGCCAGGGATGGCTTCGATGGAGACGACCTCATTGGCAGCACCTGCCTTGAACTCACGGGCGACGACGCCGTCTTCCGGCAGAACGATCGCGCAGCCGGCGGTGGCGGCTTCGATCATGATCTGCTTGGCGGTATCGGCGAGATCATGCTCGCAGAGCGACTTGCCGACATCGGTGCCGCGGGCGGCGATGAAGGTGTTGGCCATGCCGCCGCCGATGACGAGTGCGTCGACCTTCTTCACGAGATTCATCAGGAGGTCGATCTTGGAGGAGACCTTGGCACCGCCGACGATTGCGACGACTGGACGGACCGGGTTCCCGAGGCCCTTTTCCAGTGCCTCGAGCTCAGCCTGCATGGTGCGGCCGGCATAGGCCGGCAGGTGGTGGGCAAGACCTTCGGTGGAGGAATGAGCGCGGTGGGCAGCCGAGAAGGCGTCGTTCACATAGATATCGCCGTTTGCGGCGAGCGCCTTGGTGAAATCTGGATCGTTCTTTTCCTCGCCTTTGTGGAAGCGGGTGTTTTCCAGGAGCAGGATATCGCCATTGTTCATCTTTGCGACGGCGGAAGCGGCGGCCTCGCCGATGCAGTCAGAAGCCGTCAGTACGGCATGATCCAGTACCGTCTCGACAGAGGGTGCGACCAGCGACAGGGAGAATTCTGCCGAAGGGCCATCCTTCGGGCGGCCGAAATGGGCGAGCAGGATGACCTTCGCGCCCTTTTTCGACAGTTCAAGGATCGTCGGTGCGACGCGTTCGATGCGGGTCGTGTCCGTGACCTTGCTGTCCTTGACCGGGACGTTGAGGTCGACGCGGACGAGAACGCGCTTGCCGGCGATATCGTTGAGGTCGTCGAGGGTCTTGAAAGCTGCCATGGGAAGATCCGTTCGTGGTTGGCGAAAGTTGCGCCGACCATAGCAAGGATCAAGGGAGACGCAAGGCAGTCGGCGACCGTTTTAGCGCGGGCTTTCGTCACGTCCGGCAGCGCTTTCCGCAGCCGCCGCTTCCTGCTTTTTCCTGCCCTTCATACGGTCGCGGGTGCGCTCGATAATCTCTCGCAGATTGATGAAAATCGGCAGCGTGATGGCAGGCTCCACGGCCTCCAGCGACATGCCGACCGAGGTGATATGATCCTGGTCGTCGAGATCGCGGACAATGAGGATGAGCGAACCGAGACGGACACGATCGGCATAGTCCGCCTTGCCGCCGAGGCGTTGTTTCATGAGTTCGGCGATCGTCAGGCCCTTTTCGGATTCGTTGAGCAGGCCTGGACCATAGGCTGCATCGAGGTCGGCTGCGGGGCGGGCCGGCGACAGCGCAAAGGCGCCGAAGAATTCCGCATCGTCCTCATCAACAGGGGCACGGCTGGCGAAGAGGCGGTCGAGCAGGCGCGAATAACTGGGTGCGATGAAGAGATAGACGAGATCGTTTTCCCTGAGCCGGCCGGCATATTGGTAGCGCATCGACTTGCCGTCGCGGATCACGAGCGAGGGGGCTGCCCAGCGCGGAATGCGTTCGCCGCGAAGAACCGGGCTGTCCTTGATGACGCGATAGGAAAGCAGCTCGTGGTTGGCGGCGCCCGGCAGGTCGACCTCCACCTTGTCGACCGCGCCGATGCGCGGCGGGATGATAAGGCCGAGACGCTTGGCAACCGGTTTGATCGTCCAGCCCTGTACAAGCAGTGAGACGAGCACGATGATGAAGGCGGTGTTGAAATAGATCTGGCTATGCTGCAGCCCGCCGAGGATTGGCATGATGGCGAGCAGGATAGAGACGGCGCCGCGCAGGCCGACCCAGGCGACAAAACCGATTTCCTGCTGCGTATAATCGAAGGGCAGCAGCGACAGCCAGACGGCGAGCGGGCGGGCCACGAAGATCAGGAACAGTGCCAGCAGGATCGCCGGCACGATGATGACAGGAAACTGCGAGGGCGTCGCAAGCAGGCCGAGCACGAGGAACATGATGATCTGGGCAAGCCAGGTCATGCCATCCTGAAAGCGCCTGATGGTGCCGATCGCCTGCATCTTGCGGTTTCCAGCGTAGATGCCGGCGACATAGACGGCAAGGAAACCACTGCCGCCGACTGCGCCAGTGAAGGAGAAGACGAGCAGAGCGAGCGCCAGCACGAAGATCGGCGTGAGGCCGCGATCGGTTTCCAGCCGGCCAGCGATCAGCACGATCATCATGCCGCCGAGCAGGCCGAGGATGACGCCAAGGCCCATCTGCTGGATGAACATGGCAAGCATGCCGATGTTGATTCCGGCGTAGCGTTCGCCGCTCGCGAGAACCTCGACCAGTGCGATGGTGAGGAAAATCGCCATAGGGTCGTTGGTGCCGGATTCGACTTCCAGCGTGGAACGCACCTTGTCTCTGATATTGATGCCGCCGATGCGCAACAGGAAAAAGACGGCGGCGGCATCGGTGGAGGCAACGATCGAGCCGAGCAGCATGCCTTCCAGCCAGGTGAAGTTGAGCAGCCAGCGGGCGGCAAATGCGAAAAGTGCTGCTGTCAGAAGCACGCCGATCGAGGCCAGCGTCAGCGACGGCACCGCGGCGATGCGGAAGGCCTGCATCGGCGTGCCGAAGCCGGAATCGAAAAGGATGATGGCAAGGGCGATCGAGCCCAGAACATAGGCCAGATAGTTGTTGCTGAATTCTATGCCGAAACCATCGACACCTGCGGCAAGCCCGATCATCAGAAACAGCAGAAGCAGAGGGGCGCCGAAGCGGAAGGCCAGCAGGCTCGAAAAAGCTGCAAGAAGCACGAGCGCCGTTGCGACCAGCACCACGATGTAAAACGCTTCCATGCCTACCCCTTTCGCCTCATCACCGTCCCGAAACCGCCCCCGGCCTGTCCCTTACCCCTCCGCGCCCAGTGCGATCTTTTAGTAAACGGCAAAATACAGCAGAAGGGTAGGCCTTGCGGCTTAACCTCTACTGCATCGCTGCATCATGCTGCTGGACAGCCCTTGGGGTGAGGACCAGTGAAGAATGCTACGGGAAAAAGTCTGTATAAAGAATGTAGAAGCAATTCAGGCGAGAGCAGGGCATACAGGGGGAGCCCCGCACTTTTTGTTGATGAGGCGTCAGAGGCCGCTTCGTTCCTTCTTCATCAGATATTGCTTCTGAATTCGATCCACCGGAGTACCGTCGTTCAGCGGCACTTTCTCCAGCGTATTATAGGTGAGAAAGCCCATCTTCTCGTAATAGGCCAGCCCGCCAGTATTATCGGCGCGGATGGTTGCACGGATGACTTCGATATTGCGCTCTTCGGCGGCAGAAAGCGTTGTCGCAAACAACGCGGTGCCAACGCCTGGTGTCTTCGGGTTCAGGCGCGCGAAGGTTCCGATATCGGCCCAACCCTTGGGCAGATCGCCGTAACTGCTGAGGAACTGGAAGCCGGCAAGCCCTGATTCCGCTTGCGCCACGTGGCATGCGAGGGGGAATTCACCTGATATGAACCAGTCGGCTAACAGTTCGGGCGAAAAGAGATCCTCAAGGGCAGTCGTGCCGCCGGCTTCGATGATTTCATTGATAAGTCCGCAGAGTTCCTCCGCGTCATCAACAGTCGCCTTGCGAATGGTCAGCTGCGTCATGCTCTTTCCCCCAACGTTTGCCCGAAACGAAAACGGCCCGGTTTCCCGAGCCGTTTCCCAATGTCTCTGCCTGAAGCTCAGATGAGCTTGGCGAAGGCGACAGCCGTGTCTGACATGCGGCTGGAGAAGCCCCACTCGTTGTCGTACCAGGACAGGACGCGCACGAAATTGCCTTCCATAACCTTGGTCTGGTCGGTCGCGAAGATCGAGGAATGGCTGTCGTGGTTGAAGTCGCGCGAAACGAGCGGCTCGTCGGTGTAGCCGAGGATGCCCTTCAGCTTGCCGTTGGAGGCAGCCTTGATCGCTTCGTTGATTTCGCCGACCGTGGTGGCCTTCTTGGAAACGAACTTGAAGTCGACGACCGAGACGTTCGGGGTCGGAACGCGGATCGAGGTGCCGTCGAGCTTGCCCTTGAGGTGCGGCAGAACGAGGCCGACAGCCTTGGCTGCGCCCGTCGAAGTCGGGATCATGGACAGAGCCGCAGCGCGGGCGCGATACAGGTCCTTGTGCATCGTGTCGAGCGTCGGCTGGTCGCCGGTGTAGGAGTGGATGGTCGTCATGAAGCCGTGGTCGATGCCGACGGCGTCGTCGAGAACCTTCACGACTGGCACCAGGCAGTTCGTGGTGCAGGAGGCGTTGGAGATGACCAAGTGCTCCTTGGTGAGCTGGTCATGGTTGACGCCGAAGACAACGGTCAGGTCAGCGCCGTCGGCAGGAGCTGAAACGATGACGCGCTTGGCGCCAGCCGTCAGGTGGGCCGCAGCCTTGTCGCGGGCGGTGAAGATACCCGTGCATTCCATCGCGATGTCGACGCCAAGTTCCCTATGGGGAAGGGTTGCCGGATCCTTGATCGCGGTGACCTTGATCGGCTTGCCGTTGCCGACGGTGATCGTGTCGCCTTCGACCTTCACTTCGGCCGGGAACTTACCATGGATGGAGTCGTAACGGAGCAGGTGAGCGTTGGTCTCGACCGGGCCGAGGTCGTTGATGGCGACGACTTCGATGTCGGTACGGCCGGATTCGACGATGGCGCGAAGTACGTTGCGGCCGATACGCCCGAAACCGTTGATGGCAACCTTGACTGTCATGTGCATTTACTCCCTAGAGGTGGGGCTTGCTGATAGTAAACAAGGAAGTGCCCGTGGGCACTCCCGTTGAAACCTAGCTTGTTAGAGCTTGGCTTCCGCAGCGGCGACGACGGCATCCGCCGTGATGCCGAAGTGTTCGAAGACCTTCTTGGCCGGACCGGAGGCGCCGAAGCCCTTCATGCCGATGAACGAACCTTCCGGACCGATGAAGGCATCCCAGCCTTCGCGGACGGCAGCTTCGACGGCAATCTTGACCGGCGAATTGCCGATGACGTCCTTGCGGTAAGCTTCCGGCTGGTCGAAGAAGAGTTCCGTGCAGGGAACCGAAACGACGCGGGTGCTGATACCCTTGCCTTCCAGCGTTGCGCGGGCGGCAACGGCGAGTTCCACTTCCGAGCCCGAGGCGAAGATCGTGACCTTGGCATCGGCGTTGCCTGCGAGCGTGTAAGCGCCGAGTCCGCAGAGGTTCTTCTCATTATACTCTGTGCGGACGGTCGTCAGGTTCTGACGGGTGAGAGCCAGAGCGGACGGATGGTCCTTGCTCTTCATGGCGATCTGCCAGCATTCAGCCGTTTCGACGGCGTCGGCCGGGCGGAAGACGCGCAGGTTCGGCACCGCACGCAGGCCGGCGATCTGTTCGACAGGCTGGTGAGTCGGGCCGTCCTCGCCGACGCCGATCGAGTCATGGGTAAGCACGTGGATGACACGAATGCCCATGAGAGAAGCAAGGCGGATCGGCGGGCGGCAATAATCCGAGAAGATCATGAAGCCGCCGCCGTAGGGAATAAGACCGCCATGGAGTGCGATGCCGTTCATGGCAGAGGCCATGCCGTGCTCACGGATGCCCCAGTGCATATAGCGGCCGGCGAAATCCGTCGGCGTGATCGAATGCATCTGGCTGGTCTTGGTGTTGTTCGACGGAGTCAGGTCGGCGGAGCCACCAAGCGTTTCCGGTACGAAGCCGTTGATGACTTCCAACGCGTCTTCGGATGCCTTGCGGGAGGCAATCGTGGGCTTGGTTTCGGCAAGCTTCTTCTTGTAGTCGTCGATGGCCTTGTCGAAGCCTTCGGGCAGGTCGCCGGCAAAACGACGCGTGAACTCGGCCTTGGCTGGCGACTTGGAAAGCGTTTCTTCCCATGCCTTGACGATACTGCCGGAGCGGGTGCCGGCAGCGCGCCATGCATCGAGAACGTCGGAAGGAACGACGAAGGGTTCGTAGTCCCAGTTCAGCGCCTTGCGGGTAGCAGCGATTTCGTCGGCGCCGAGCGGGTTGCCGTGCACCTTGTGGGTGCCCTGCTTGTTCGGAGCGCCGAAGCCGATGACCGTCTTGCAGGCGATGAAGGTCGGGCGGTCGGACTTGTGGGCGGCTTCGATCGCATCAGCGATGGCGGCCTGATCGTGACCGTCGATCTCGATCGTGTTCCAATGTACGGCCTTGAAGCGAGCGATCTGATCGGTCGAGTCTGACAGCGAGACGGCGCCGTCGATGGTGATCGAGTTATTGTCCCAGAAGAGGATCAGCTTGTTGAGCTTCAGGTGGCCGGCAAGCGCGATCGCTTCATGGCTGATGCCTTCCATCAGGCAGCCGTCGCCATTGATGACGTAGGTATAGTGGTCCTGCAGTTCCGGGCCAAATTCGTCGCGCAGCTTGCGCTCGGCGATCGCCATGCCGACAGCATTGGCAATGCCCTGGCCAAGCGGGCCGGTGGTCGTTTCGATGCCGGTGGCATGGCCATATTCCGGATGGCCGGCGGTCTTGGAGCCGAGCTGGCGGAACTGCTTCAGGTCCTCGACAGACATGTCCGGATAGCCGGTCAAATAGAGCAGCGAATAGAGCAGCATCGAGCCGTGGCCGGCAGAGAGAACAAAGCGGTCACGGTTCGGCCAGTGCGGCTTCTGGGGGTCGAAGCGGAGATATTTGGTGAAGAGGACCGTTGCCACATCCGCCATGCCCATCGGCATGCCCGGGTGGCCGGAATTCGCCTTTTCGACAGCATCCATGGAGAGGAATCGGATCGCATTCGCCATCCGATCGTTTTGTTCGCGTGAGGTCATGGCTTTTCCGCTGGTTCCGGGTTGGGGATGGCCTCGAGCCTGCCAAGACCATCAAAGAGCGGTCGAGACATAGCAGTTGGAACGGCCAAGTCAACAAAATGGAAGCCGTTTGGAGGCCGGGTGCGACGATTTTTGACATTTGACCGTCAAGTTTTACAAAAGACGAATTTTGTGTGACAGGCTTGCGTAAATCGCTCATCCACAGAATAGGGCGGGGGCGAGCCGGGAGGCTTTATTGACGCGCTCAAACCTAGCTGCGTATCCTCTTGAAAATATGGGGTCGGCTGCTGAAGCCGATTCGCGGGTCTTGTGCGGGGAACCGGAAGAGACATGACGCCTAACGGCAAAACCATCGAAGCGGCGCTTACGGAGCTGAAACAGGCAATCTCGGGCCTCGAGAATGCCGTGGACATGCGCATCGAGCGCCAGCGCGAGCAGGGCGAGATCGAGGGCGAAGTTCGCCGTGTGCATGCCGATCGATCGCGTCTTGCCCAGGAGCTGGACCAGGCCGAATTCCGTGCGAACCGGCTGGAAGAGGTCAATCGCGAGGTTTCGCGGCGTCTGGTG